>JAJFFW010000079.1 GCA_021776435.1 Parvularculaceae bacterium
GCCTTGTCAGCGCCCTCAATCGGCGCCTCTCCTGCGGCATAAACATCGGAGATGATGGCGATGTCCGCGTCATTCAAACAAGCGCAAAAATCATCAAAAAGATCGCGCAGGCGTGAAAACCGGTGGGGCTGTACGACGGCGATGACCTTGCCTTTTGAAACGTTTCGCGCAGCCCGTAATACGGCGGCGATTTCAACCGGATGATGGCCGTAATCATCGATGATGGCGACACCATTCCATTCGCCCGCACGTGTAAAGCGGCGTTTAACTCCGGTAAAATTGGCAAATCCATTCTTGATTGCATCATCACTAGCCCCAAACCGACGCGCTACGATAACAGCCGGAATCGAGTTCAATACATTGTGCACGCCTGGCATTGGCAGGCGTATGTTTTTAATACACGCCTCTTCACCGCCACGACGACGGAAGATGACGTCATAACACGATGCTCCCTCGTCATACGTAATATTCTCAGCGCGAACATCTGCTTGCGGATTGGTTCCATAAGTGATCAATCGCCGATCGGTGACACGCCCAACAAGCGCTTGCACCTCAGGGTGGTCGAGACAAACGATACCAAAACCATAAAATGGCGTGTTCTCAATAAAGGCGTCAAAGGCCAATCGTAATTCTTCGAATCCGCCCCAATGGTCCAAATGTTCCGGGTCGATATTGGTCACGACAGCGATGGTCGTCGGCAACCGCAAAAACGCACCGTCGGACTCGTCCGCTTCGACAACCATCCAATCGCCTTCTCCAAGACGTGCATTGGCGCCGTAAGCGTTGATTATACCCCCATTAATAACGGTCGGATCCATGCCCGCTTCATCGAGGAGCGCTGCGATCAAACTCGTTGTCGTTGTCTTTCCGTGAGTCCCTGCAACGCTAATAGTCCATTTCAATCGCATCAGCTCGGCCAGCATATCAGCGCGACGCACCACAGGAACATGGCGCGCGCGCGCGGCGAGCACTTCCGGATTGTCACGTTTAATAGCGGTTGAAACGACGACTGCGTCTGCATCATCAATATTGCTCGATGCATGTCCAATGGTGACCTGAATCCCCATCGTTCTCAGCCGCTGGACGGTCGCACTCTCGGTCACATCGGATCCACGCACCTCATAACCCAAATTGTGCATAACCTCGGCGATGCCGGACATCCCGATGCCGCCAATACCGACGAAATGCACCGCGCCGACACCAAAAGGCAGCTTGATCTTAATTTTGCGGGGGTCGCTCATCATGCGTCCTTTAGCGTTGCGTTCTTGCGCGAGATCTCTTCAACCAGGTCAGCGAGCGCCACGGACGCCCCGCGTTTTACGCGTCCATGAGCAGCGGCCGCCATTTGTTCGAGACGTCCTGCCTCGGTCAAGAGTGAGACCATGGCGCTGCGCAATGCTTCTTGTGTAAAATGCTTTTCTGGCAAGACAAAGGCCGCATCAACTTCAGAAAGGACACGGGCATTCCCTGTTTGATGATCATCCATCGCGATGGCGAGCGGGACTAGGATAGAAGGACGGCCGATTGCACTCAACTCAGTAACGGTCGACGCCCCGGCGCGTGAAACAACGAGGTGCGCCCACGCCATCCGTTCTGGGAGGTCCTCAAAAAACGGAGCAACTTGATGGACAACCCCGGCGCCACTGTAGCCGGCGCGTACGGCCTCCAGGTCATTTTCACGAACCTGATGGGCGACGCTTAGTCGGTGGCGAATTGCTTCAGGCAAAGCCGCAATTGCGCGCACTGGCGCCTCCGAAAAGATCGAACTCCCTTGGCTGCCGCCAAAGATAAGGAGGTTTATCGGTCCAGATGTATCAGGGGGCGTAAATCCCACGCTTTCCAGTACAGCAACGGTATCGCGCACCGGGTTCCCCACTTCAATGGATTTGAGCCGTGCTTTGGCTGAGACCTTATCGATAACAGGAAAAGCGTGACCAATAAATTTTGCTCCCCCTGCAAGAAGCCTGTTTGTTCGTCCCAGAACGCTATTTTGCTCGTGCAGAGCGTAAGGAATACCTATGAGGGCCGCCGCCGTCATCGCGGGCAGGGACGGATAACCGCCAAAACCCACAGCAGCGACGGGTTTATACTCTCCAAACTTTCGAAATGCGGTGAAGAGACCACCGACGATTGAGAATCCCGCTGACACCTTGGCAATTGGTCCGCCGAGCGATGGTGTCGCTGCAGAAACTTCAAACCGTGCATCCGCAGGGAAATCTTGCGCATAACGCGCGCCGCGGGCATCTGTCACCAGAAGAACGGACCGGCCGCGGCGTTTTAGCTCTTGTGCGAGGGCTTGAGCCGGAAAGAGATGTCCGCCCGTTCCCCCAGCCGCCAACGCGATGGGGTTCCTCTTCACGGCATAATCTCCTTACGCCGCCAAACTGGACCCTGTGCGCGCGTCAATGCAAGGATAAGCCCAAGCGTCAACCCTGTAGCGATAAGTGAAGATCCTCCGTATGAAATGAACGGTAACGTCATTCCCTTAGCAGGCATTGCACGCAACGATACGCCAATATTGATAATCGCCTGCAAACCAAACATCGCTGTTAGTCCGGAAACTGCGCATTGCGTAAATAGGCTACGTTGCTCAAGCGCTAACATAAATGATCGCATCACGAACGCTGCAAACAGGATAATAATCAATAGACAAAAGAAGAATCCGAATTCTTCCGCAGCCACAGCAAAGATAAAATCCGTATGCGCATCCGGTACGTGCATTTTAAGCGCTGGGGCATCCGGCGCCTTACCGAAAGGACCGCCATTGACGATCGCTTCCAGGCCGCGCTCGACTTGATAGTTCTCCGTACCGGCCGGGTTTAAAAAACCATCCACCCGCTGCGCCACATGGGGGAAAAAGAAGTACCCGCCGACGAGCGCCGCCCCGGCCAAAACGCAAAGACTAATGATCCATAACCAGCTCCAACCCGCGATGAAAAACATCGCCGCCCAAACGGCGGTCATCAAAAACCATTGCCCCACATCGGGTTGCAAAAGCAGGATTACGGCAAATATTCCGTAAAGAGCCATGCCAATCAGACCCCCTGGAAAATTTGAATTTCGCGCACCTTCAGCAAGCATCCAGGCGGCGACTACCACAAATCCGGGTTTTGCGAATTCAGAGGGCTGAATACCGAAGGCGCCAAGATCTAACCATCGTTTGGCGCCGTTGATCTCAGGCGCGAAAAGAACCGCAACAACCATAAGCATCATCGCCCCTACAAACACCAACACACCAAGCCGTCGGGCCTGCAAAGGCGTGAGCAACGATACGCCGAACATCGTCAAGAGCGCAGGTGCGAGGAAAAAAATCTGCCGAAAGGCAAAATGAAAATCATTACTAATATGAAGACGCGCCGCCGCAACTGGCCCCGCCGCCAGTATCAGCACGATACCCACCATGACAATAGCCGCTATCAAAGCGAGGCTAAACCTGTCAACCGACCACCACCAACGTGCAATTTTCGAATTATTCACACGCGAGAGAACTGTCACGCCGCCTCTCCCACCGCATTGGCTAATCCTCGAACAATACGGCGGAAAAAATCACCGCGTTCTTCAAAATTCTTGAATTGATCATCAGGCGCACATGCCGGTGACAACAAAACAACCGGCGACTCAGCTTTGCTGGCTTGGGCGTCTTTGAACGCGCGTGCAACTGCCATCGCCAGATCACCCTCCGACACACAATCAACAGCATCGCCACGCTGATCCGCAAACAATGATGGCGCTTCGCCAATCAGATAGGCGCGGCGGACACTGTCAACTGCGTCTCGCAACTTACGCACGTCAACCGCCTGCACCTTGCCGCCAGCAATCCAGAAAACATCCGTATAACTATGAAGAGCCATAGCCGTTGCATCCGTGTTACTCGCACTTGAATCATTTATAAAAGTAACGTTTCCAATTCGCCCAACCTCTTCCATTCTGTGATTCAATGCTTCGAACCGTTCAGCAGCCCTTACAGCGGCGGCCGGTGAAACACTCAAAAGGCCACTGGCTGCAAGAGCAGCGGCGGCATTTTGCTGGTTGTGTAACCCGCGAAGCGATGAAACGTCCGAAATGTCACCGGCAAACGTTGTCTTGCCATCCAGGTTATAAAAGAGACGCCCACTTAACGCGAACACACCGCGCCCAAGCGCACTAAGTGCTGAGAATGGAACAACCCTAATTCGCTCCTCAGCCATCAGCGCTGTGCATATATCTTGCATATTCATGTCATCGACACCGATGATCGCTGTGTCATCAGAAGTTTGGTTCAAAAAGATCCGTTTCATTGATCGGACATATCCGTCGAAACTGTCATGCCGATCAATATGAACCATCGCAAGATTCAAAAACACGGCAATATCAGCATGAAATGTACGAGTGAGATCAAGCTGTAACGATGACAACTTCAAAACATAAACGCTGTTACGCGCTGGCGCCGGCAATTCGAGAACTGGCGCGCCAGGATTGGCGCCGACATGTACGTCGCAACCGTTCTCGCGAAGAATGTGCCCGATAAGCGCCGTCGTCGTCGATTTCCCGTTGGAGCCTGTTATTGCCACAAGCATCGGTCTTTCGACAGGTTCCAGCGCATTCATTGCACGTGCAAAGAGTTCAATGTCGCCAATCACCTCAATATCTTCGATCTTCGCCTTTCGTACAATCGGATGTGGCTTTGGATGAGTGAGAGAAATTCCAGAACTCAAGACAATCGACGAAAGCTCCTTCCACGGCCATAGCTTCGGATGCTCGGCTAAGTACTCCGTATTCGCAGTTTTTCCACGAACTTCTGGGTTCTCGTCCCAGGTAAAAACATGTGCGCCAGATGCAACCAACGCATTAGCCGTCGCCATGCCGGTCTCACCAAGCCCGTAGACTCCAACTTTTTTGTTCTTCATACCCGGAATGATAATCATCGGGGTAATTCCTATCTGAGTTTTAGTGTGGCGAGTCCCACAAGAGCTAATATGACAGCGATTATCCAGAAGCGAACAACAATGGTCGACTCTTTCCATCCCAATTGTTCGAAATGGTGATGGATTGGCGCCATGCGAAAGACCCTCTTGCCGAAGAGTTTGAAAGAGGCGATCTGGATCATCACCGAAAGCCCTTCGAGTACGAAGAGACCGCCGACAATCGCCAGTACGATCTCGTGTTTGGCGGCGACAGCAATCGAACCGATCGCCCCACCGAGCGCAAGTGAACCGGTATCACCCATAAAAATCATGGCCGGCGGAGCGTTAAACCACAAGAAACCAAGCCCCGCGCCGATAATCGCACCGCAGATCACAGTTAATTCACCGACGCCAGGCACGAAGGGAACCTGAAGGTAATCCGCATAGATTGCATTTCCTACCAGATAGGCGATGACGGCATAGGTAGCAGCGGCAATCATGACCGGAACAGTCGCAAGCCCATCTAAACCGTCAGTGAGATTGACGGTGTTCGAGGCGCCGACAATCACGAACGCGGCGAACGGTACGAACATCAATCCAAGGGGAATAAAAAGGTTCTTGAAAAACGGCAGTGGAACAGAACTTTCAATACCTTGCGCAGCTTCGGGTGAAGCGCCCAGGGTGCGCATACAGACGTAACCCGCCACTAACGCCACCGCGAATTGAATGACCAGTTTGAAACTTCCGGATACGCCAGCCGCACTGCGCCGCATAACTTTCAGATAATCATCAATAAATCCAAGCAACCCAAAGGCCAAAGTCACGCCAATCACAACCCACACATAAGCATTATCTAGCCGCGCCCATAGAAATGTGGCGACACTTAACGACAAGAGAATCAACACACCACCCATGGTTGGCGTGCCTGCTTTTTCGATTATGTGACTTTGAGGACCATCGTCTCGAATGGGCTGTCCGCGTCCCTGCTTACGCCGCATCCAGCTAATCAGCGATGGACCTAAGAGGAATGACAGAATCAGCGCTGTCATCACCGCTCCACCGCTGCGAAATGTGAGATAGCGGAAAACATTGAAGAATTGAAAGTCATCCGCAAGCGGCGTTAACAAATGATACAACATACTCGATCCGACATCCTACTAGGTGCGCGCTTTTAAGGCATGCACGATTTCACTTACTCTCGACGCATTTGAGCCTTTGATCATGACAACGTCGCCGTCACGTAGGTTGGCGAGAAGACCATCCAATAACCCGGAAGCAGCGGGTGAGATATCACCTCGCATTGAGACAGGCGCCGCCTCCCAAAGCTCATGCATGAGCGCGCCGGCGACATATAACCTATCAACGCCCGCCGCGACCAACTGTTTTGCCAACCCGGCATGAAGAGCTTTGCTCTCAGGTCCAAGCTCCAGCATCTCGCCAAGAACAGCGATCCGGCGACCTTTCCCCGCCGGTCGTGTCGCGCCCAATAGCAAGAGCGCCGCCGCCATCGAGGCAGGGTTTGCGTTATAACTTTCATCGATCAGAACTGCTTCTCCACCACCGGGCAGCGAAAAACGCGTCTGCTCGCCACGTCCCGCAGCGGGTGTGAGATTAGCAAGCGCGACCATTGCCGCGTCGAGATCCAGGTCAATGGCATGAACGACCGCGAGCGTAGAGAGGCTATTTATCGCTTGATGTTTGCCTGGCATACTAAGTTTGTAGCTGACTTTTTTGCCCTTCAATTCGGCTGTAATTTGAGCGTACTCACCGTCATATCGATAGCCAGTGAGACGAAAATCTGCATCCGCGTTTTCCCCAAAACTTAAAATGCGCTTGACGCCAACCTCTTCGGCACGGCGCCTTAGCAATGGGTAATGGGGATTATCACCAGGCAAGATTGCCACACTGCTCGGTTTCATACCGAGAAAGATTTCCGCTTTTGCTTCCGCTATTTCCTCTACGGAGGAAAAGAATTCCAGATGCGCCGGCGCCACCGTGGTTATTACACTCACATGTGGCGCCACGAGACGCGTCAGCGGCGTAATCTCGCCGCTATGATTCATGCCAATTTCAAAGACCCCAAAATCACTCGCCATCGGCATGCGCGCAAGAGTCAGAGGAACACCCCACTGATTGTTGAAGCTTTTATCCGCTGCATGTACATCGCCTGCGGTCGCCAGAGCCGCGCGCAACATTTCCTTGGTGCTCGTCTTACCAACCGACCCTGTAACAGCGACACGTTTCCCAAAATTACGATCACGTGCAGCGCGAGCGAGATCACTCAATCCTTCAAGCGTATCAGGTACAACCAGCAAGGGAGCGCTGTCAGGTGCGTCCTTCGGCGCGCGCGCAACGAGCGCCGCTGCTGCTCCCGCCTCGAACGCCTTACGAATAAATTCATGCCCGTCTCGGGTATCCTTCAAAGCGACGAATATTTCGCCCGGCTTCAAAGAGCGAGTATCAATAGAAACACCTTTCGCCGCCCATTCTTCTGCGATCCAACGATCAGGATCACCTCCTCGCGCGCAAAGCGCACCGCCCGTTGCCGCAGCCGCTTCATATGCCGTCCATAACCCAGTCGTCATCTCCCGATCTCCTTTCCCCATTGCGCCGCCTGAGCACGCGCGACCTGCACGTCGTCAAACGGAAGGGTGACCCCGCCCACGATTTGCCCCTGCTCATGCCCCTTTCCTGCTATAAAAAGCACGTCGCCGGGTTCAATCATCGCAATCCCCATTGCGATAGCCTGCGCTCGGTCACCGATTTCTTTTGCGCCGGGGCATCCTTCGAGCACTTGTTGGCGAATCAGGGCGGGATCTTCCGTACGTGGATTATCATCGCTCACGATCACCATATCTGCATTGGCGGAAGCCGCACCACCCATCAAGGGTCGCTTGGATTGGTCCCGATCACCGCCAGCGCCGATGATAACAATAAGTTTCCCGGTCAGGTGTGGACGCATCGCTTTGAGCGCGATCGCAACAGCATCTGGTGTATGTGCATAATCCACATAGATCGCGCCGCCATTGACATCCGTGACATGCTCCATACGCCCTGGAACGCCTTGGAGCATTTCAAGCTTTGGCAGAACATCCGCGAACGACACCCCAGATGCATTCACAAGGCCCGCCGCGACAAGCGCATTCTCGACCTGAAAAGCTCCAATCAAAGGAAGATTGAGCAGATATTCTCTAGCACCAGCCTCCACCTTGATCTCAATTCCATCTGAATGCGCAATAGTCCCGAGAAGACGTAAATCCTTCCCGGCGGCGCCAACAGTCAGCATCTTAAGATCGCGCGCCATCACTTCATTCATCGCACGATTGGCGCCTTGACCATCGGCGTTTATGACGGCAACGCCATCTCGCGGAAGAAGTTCTGTAAACAACCGTAATTTCGCCTGACGATAACTCTCAAAATCGGTATGAAAATCGAGATGGTCCTGAGTGATGTTGGTAAACGCAGCCGCCGACAGGCGCACCCCGTCAGCGCGATACTGCGCAAGTCCATGAGATGAGACCTCCATCGCCAAATGCGTAACACCGGCCTGCGTCATTTCATCCAGTGTTTCATGAAGCATGACGGCATGGGGCGTCGTGTGACCGAGTTCACGCTTAAAATTGGTTGCGGACGCCCCGAGCGTACCAAGGCTCCCTGATTTAAACCCAAGATGCTTCCAGATTTGCTCACAAAAACGAGCCGTAGATGTCTTTCCATTGGTGCCCGTGATCCCCACAACGATATCAGGCTGACGTGGGTAGAATCGAGCCGCCATCTGCGCCAAACGACGACGCGGCTCAGGATCACTAATCAGAGAAACCTGCGTCGATGCACCGGGCCTAGCCAACACAGCCACCGCACCAGCTTTTTCAGCCATCGGAATATATTCAGCGCCATCATGAGCTGACCCAGACAATGCCGCGAAGAGAAACCCCGGCGAGACTTCACGACTATCCGCTGTCAGGCCGGTAATTTCAGGATCAATCTTCAGCGATTCACCTACCAGTTGTGACAATCTCATGGGGCGCCTCCGATAGTAACGGAGCTAACAACCACATTGGCATCGGTTGAAGACTCATCGGAAGCAAAGGCGACGAATGCGGAAGTATCGGTAACTGGCGTCACACGCAGAATTGGCGCAATGCGAGCTACGATCTGCGAAAATGTCGGTGCTGCGTTCCAACCAGCAGTCGCATATCCATATGTTGAATCTGTCGGTTTCGGGTTATCCAGAGAAACGAGAACGACATAACGTGGCGAGTACCCTGGAAATGCGCCAACAAAGCTCGCTATACGGACACTCTTATCATACCCGCCTGCATGAGGTTTATCAGCAGTCGCTGTCTTTCCGATCGGGTAATAACCCTGCACCTCCGCTTGGCGCGCGGTGCCATCTGTGATTACACGCCTCAATACTCTTCGCATTATGGCGCTTGTTTTTGGCGACAAAACGCGCGCACCTTCACGCACAGTAACAGTCTTCAAAAATGTAGGCGCACGATAGACACCGCCATTAACGACACCAGCGTAGGCCGCAAGAAGATGCAGTGGTGTGACGGAGATCCCATGTCCGTAAGAAATTGTTGCGGTCTCAACCGGACCCCATTTAGACGGCAAACCGGGAGACCGGTTTTCATAAAGCTCGATTGGAAGCGGTTCCGTTAGACCGAGCGCGGATAACATAGTCCGCAAACGTTCCGGTCCCAGATCAGCAGCCATCCGCGCCGCCCCAATATTTGAGGAGTGCTGGACAACTTCTGAAAATTTTAGAATCCGGTTCTCTCCATGAAAATCGCCGATCACCCGATCAGCGACTTGGTATGTCCCTCGTGCGTCATACTCCGAGGCCTCATCGCCAGCGCCTGTTTCCAATACCGCAGCAGCAGTGAAGGCTTTGAAAGCGGACCCCAGCTCATAGCGATCATAAGTGGCGCGATTACGGCGCCAATCATCCAGCGCGGCGCCTGGAGCATTGGGATTGAAGTCCGGAAGGCTCACCAAAGCTATGATCTCTCCGGTATCCGTATCGATCACACCACCCCACGCCGCCTCGGCCGAGAAGATCGCCATCGCCTTCTTCAATTCATCCTCGAGCACTTGCTGAGCACGGATATCGATGGATGAAACCAAGGGATTTGTATTTCCGCGCGCCTCCAGAACGCGCTCCAAGCCCATTACACCGCCCTTGCCAGGCGCCGTATGCCCGATCACATGGGAAGCCAGAGATTGATGCGGATAATAGCGTTGAACGCGTGGGGTAAATCGCACTCCCGGCAGACCAAGAGCAAACACAGCGTCCTGCTCAGCGGGCGTAAGGTCCGAACGGACTTCGATATAACGGGCCTGCGTAAGTTTTTTCTCTAACGCGTCGACGTCAACACCTTCGAGGACATCAGCCAGTGCATCTGCCGTTTCGCGCGCATCCCAAATTTCAGCGCGCGTGACCTCAAGCGCCATCATCGGCAAGTTAACGGCCAGCAGGACTCCATTGCGGTCAACAATCTCTGTACGCGCTAAATGTTCCGCTGGAGCCCCTGCCCGCACAGCTGCAGACTTAAAACCGACATATCCTAGCGAAACATAAGCAAGTCTCGCGCCCAACCCCGCAAAGGTGACGCAAAAAACGACAAGAACCATTCCAATCCGCGCGTGCGCTCTTTCTGCGAGTCTCGATTTCGCTCCGCGGGCAGTTATATGCGCATGAGTTTGTTCAATTTGACGGCTATCTGTCTTCGCTATGACATAGGCGCGCGGCGCTCGCTTTTTTCTAAGCCGCCCGAAAAACGCCATCGCCAGCAACCTCCGTTATTCTACGACTGCAAGATCCGCCATTGCGAGCGCTCGAAGTATGATCGCATCATCAAGATTTGGATCACGCTGAGCTGGTATTACGTCCGGATCTCCAAATACGGCGACAAATTGATCGGCCGTGAGCAATTGCGCACCAACAAGAGGCCGAAGGTCAGTCTTTTTTTCTGCGATCTTGGCAAGCCGTTCTGGACTCTCAAGATACGCAATCTCCGCCCGCAAGGTCTGTATTTTGCGCAGTTCCTGAGCCTTTTCCTGTTGAAGCTTATAGATGTCTTGTCTGGTTTCACGCACCGAAACTTCGGCCTTATAGCGACCGGCTGCGGCGGCGGCGAGAAGGAAGCAAAGAAATAACATTGTGATACGGATCATACTAAAAACTCCAGTCGCTCAACGCTTTAGATAGTTCAAACTGTGGAAGACCGAGTGTCGCAAAATCTGCACTGATCGCTGGCGCATCAAGTCGCACAGCAGCCCGCAACTTGGCGGATCGGGCGCGTGGGTTTTCGGAGATTTCATCTGCGCTGGGCGCTTGCGGCCTTGAAAATAGCAATCGAAAAGTCGGCTTAATACTTGCCTTAGGCGGCGCATGACGTGAAGGGGCGCCCGCCGCCAAACCGGACCGTTGATTTAAAAACCGCTTAACAATACGATCTTCTAAAGAGTGAAATGCAACGACCACAAGTCTCGCAGACGGACGCAAAAGTCGTTCACCCGCCGCTAATGACATCGCGAGTTGGCCTAACTCATCATTGACGAAGATTCTCAATGCCTGAAATACGCGCGTTGCCGGGTGGATCTTTTCTTTACCTCTTGTCGGGGAGGCATTCTCTACAATTTGCGCCAACTGTTCGGTGGTTTCAATCGGACGGATTTCGCGCACCTTAACAATAGCCCGCGCAATCATTCTAGCGTGGCGTTCTTCGCCATATGCTTTGAAGATAATCGCTAAGTCGTGCGCCTCAGCGGTTCTGATGACGTCTGCCGCATCAGGCTTGCCACCATCCATTCGCATCGATAATGGGCCATTATAACGAAAGGAAAACCCGCGTTCGGCTTCATCAAATTGCATCGACGAGACCCCAAGATCAAATACGATGCCATCAACAGCTTCAACGCCGAGCTCATTCAAGGCCGACTCCATTTGCGCAAATGGCCGGTTGATAAGTGACAACCGATCGCCATAAGCAGCCGACCATTCACTTGCGCGCTTTATAGCCGTTGGGTCTCGATCAAACGCATAAACTTTCGATTGAGCAGCGGCTAAAATTGCACGCGTATATCCGCCACCACCAAAAGTCGCATCCACATAGACCCCGCGATCAAATGGCGCGAGCGCCTCGATCGCTTCGGCTTCCATAACTGGCTCGTGTGAAAACGGGTTCATTCCCCGCCCCCTCCGCTTCGCACAATATTGCGAAGGCCTAATTTAGCTGGACCCGCATCCTTAATTGCTGCGGCGGAAATCACTTCGTATTGGGCTGGATTCCAGATCTGAAAATATTCGCCTCGCCCTGCAAAAGCCGCTTCACCATCAAGATGAGCATGCGCGCTCAATTTTTTTGGCAAGATAATTCGCCCCTCTGTGTCGAGAGTGACCACATAAGTCTGAGCCGTAATCGCAAGCTCAAGACTGCGACGCTCCGGTGAATAAGGGTCGAGCTGCGCGATCATCGCCTGCAGGTTCTCGATATAATCAATGCCGCCACAATCAAGGCAGGGCTCGTCGCTTGAGGGAATACAATAAATCGCGTTGACGCGCTCCAGGTTGAGCGAGCGGCGAAAGACCGCTGGCGTTGCGATCCGTCCCTTCACGTCAACCTTATTGATGTGCGACCCATAAAAACAGGTCTCAGCGCCGCGTCGCATCCCGTATTTTCTCCGCCTCACCGCAACTTGAATTGGTCGCGGCGACCCTTCTAAGTGCCTTTTATCGACACTATTTGGGATAACATGGGATATTAGGGGCGGTCAAAGGATGATTCGCAAAAACACCATATTTTACCGAATAATCCCCGTTCAAAAACGCAGGTAGCGAATCAGTCCGCGCTTCAGATCAAATATAATCGGTTAAGAAGTCATTAATTTTTCACGAATTGAGGTTGGGAAATGGCGATCGCATCGCCATGAGCGGAACCAGCCGCCAGAGTTAATTGATGAAAAATGCACCGCGCCATCGGGCTCTTTAATCAATCACTCGCCACACATTTCAGAAGAGAAAAGTATTAACGCGCGCCACCTTAAGCTCGCGTAAACTAGTGAATCGCTTTAGGGGTCCGGCCGATAGGAAACGTTAACGCGTTTCTCTGTTCACGAGTTTCGAGCGTACCGGCTCGGTAAGGTTCATTGTCGATCACTTAACGCATTTGCGAAAATGTGGGGGTAAACGGCGCCCCTGTTAACCTTTATGAAAGCAAATCAACCTTACCCTTCAGCTGTTGCAGATAATTCGCGCCGCCCAAAAGGGGCTTCGCAGTAAATTAGGAGACAGGCAATGCGGGTATTGCTGATCGAGGATGACGGCGCCACGGCCCAGAGCATTGAACTGATGCTTAAATCGGACGGCTTTAATGTATACACGACGGACCTCGGTGAAGAGGGTGTCGATCTCGGCAAGGTCTATGATTACGACATCATTTTACTGGATTTAAACCTTCCTGACATGACAGGGTTCGATGTTCTTAAATCGCTGCGGGTTGCGAAGGTAAACACCCCAATCCTCATCCTGACCGGACAAGGCGACATCGAAACAAAAGTTCGGGGGCTCGGTTTCGGCGCCGACGATTATATGACTAAGCCGTTCCACAAGGACGAGCTGGTGGCGCGCATTCATGCGATTGTCCGGCGTTCAAAGGGACATTCACAATCGGTCATCACGACAGGCGGTCTCATCGTCAATCTAGACGCCAAAACGGTTGAGGTCGCGGGTCAACGCGTCCACCTGACCGGCAAAGAATATCAGATGTTGGAATTGCTCTCGCTGCGCAAAGGAACGACACTGACCAAAGAAATGTTCCTGAACCATCTCTATGGCGGCATGGACGAGCCAGAGTTGAAAATTATCGATGTTTTCATATGCAAACTCCGCAAAAAACTCGCAGCCGCGACAACTGGAGAGCATTACATCGAAACAGTTTGGGGCCGCGGCTATGTACTGCGAGACCCCGCCGAAGAAAAAGCCGCATAACGGCGGATCTACTGCATTCTCTACACGGAAAAGCGCTCTTAACGGGGTGCTTTTTTCTTGGCCTGACCGCAAAAGACATGCATTGAAATTAAGCGAGCGTAAAGTGACTTGAATTAGAGAGGCTTACGCTTGAGCAGAGTTGCTCACATCGCCGACATCAGCATCTACGATGCCTATTTCCACGAACTTCTCAGCAATAGTGGATTTATCGAACGGCTTCAAAATGTGATAGGGGGCGCCAGCTGCCCGAGCCAATGTGAATTGTTGCGGGTCATTTTCGGTGGCGCACAAGACAATCACAGGCCGTTTTTCCGGCTCAAGCCCACCGACACCACGAAGAAAATCCAGGGCTCCCATCGAAGGCAGGTCCCAATCAAGCAAGACAGCATCGGGTTTCTCGCGACGGCACTGATCAACTGCATCAGCGGCATTTGCGGCTTCCCAGGGGGTGAGCCCGAGATCTGTCACAATGCGGGCGGCGATTTCGCGAATAACCGGGGAATCATCAACGATCAGACATGTCTTCATAGCGATCCTCAAAAGTGTCGTACACTTCAATGGCGAACGCCTCACCTTCAGACAGTCTGCGCCCTGTCGGTTAGCTCAACGTTAACATTCACTTTTTCTTGATCTCCAAAGACCACCGCCAAAACAATTTCATCATTTTTGCGCACCGCAGAAACACTGCCGCCTTCAGCTCTCATAAGAACGCCGGCGATGTAGGCCGGTGTGAACTTGGGTTTCAGATCGTCAGCGTCACCTTCAAGGGTGGCGACAAATTCATCATTCAAAAATAGCCTGTCGCCTTCTACAACGATCCGGTAACCCGCACCGTCACCGGTCACCGAAATACGCCCTCCACGCGGTACGCAATCCGTCGCCGCATGAACAAGGATCAACAACGCCTTAACTCGGTTTTTGCGGGCCAATGCCGGTTCAACTCGCCAGTCGAGCTCAGCTTTGGTGAACTCGAAGATCTTCACCAGAACATTCTGCGCATCTTCAAGTTTGATTTCAGCGCCTGATCCGCCAGCGGCGCCATAGGCCAGTCTAGCATAAGTTAAAAGGGCGATCGCTTTGCCGGCGCCGGATCGCACCAAATCGATCGCAGCATCATGCATCCCCGCATCCATAGTCGGGTCATCCATCACTTCCAGACCAGAGCCAATGGCGCCAACCGGATTGATCAGATCATGACATACGCGGGAGGATAATAGAGCAGAAAGCGAAATCGGGTCTAAGGAGTGGGTCATCATTCCGGTCTTTAAAAGAAACAAAGACCTTTTATCGGCGATTCGCGCGCGATGATACGCATGTTTCCATTTAAGGCTTTTTCATCCACCGCCGTTGCTGGTCGCGCACGCATTGCCCCGAGGGCGCCTGCTCGATCAGCTTCTGCGCGGTTAGAGTCCCCGTCACTTCAATCGTAACGCCATTGCGTTGGGCGATCTCGGCGTAATAGGCCTTGCGCTGCTGATTGATGTCGCGAATCTCGCGCTTTAAACTTTCGCTTGCTTTCGCCTCATCAATGATCCCCAGGTAACCGTCAGCCTGTTCACCAGCGATACACTCGGTCTTCGCATGTTCTACCGTCGCACTGGCAGCAGCTGCATTCGCAATAGGAGATAGCGCGACAACCGCCAAGGCCGCAGCGACGACAATAGTGATGATAGTGTGTTTCATCGAATGTGCTCCCTTAAGCGCCTAGAAAATAGCGGGGTTGGCGGTGATCAGGTCATCAATTTCACGATCGAGCGTAACCCGCACTTCCTGATCGATCTTGACGTTCAAATTGATTTCGATCGGCTTGTCCGGCGCTTGCAGTTTGACCGTCGCGCAGGCGGAAAGCATCGCCGCCGCGGCCAGCGACGTCACGCCCAGACAAGTCCTTATTTTTTGAATTCTGGTCGCCATGATCGCGCCCTCTTTCTCGGGGCGGTCATGCCCCATTTCGAGACTTATACCATAATCGCGCCGTTTGGCGAAAAGGCGGCGGAGTGATGGCCGTCCGCCTTATTGACCCGACCGATCCTGCCGTTTCAGCCGCTCATATTGCAGATGGAAATCGGTCGACACCCGCGCCTGGTCGATCAGCGCCAGAAGCGGGGCTTCGATGCTGATCCGATAAATAATCGGCGCGACGACGCTTTGGTCCTGCAAGGTGATGTCATTGGCGCCTTCGAAAATAACCCGGATATCAAGGTCGCCGTCGAGCGGCCCGTTGATTTTCGCCGTCAATTTGTCGAAATGCAGCTCGCGCAGGAGGTCGAACGCCATCCGGGCATTCTCGTTCACCGCCGCCGCCGCTTTGACCGCATCGCCGGCATAGCGGATAATGCCCGGCCCAGCCGCACTGAGCTCGCCGTTTTCGATGCGGGCCTTGCCATCTTCGATGATCAGCGGCAGCACGCCGTCAACGACGCCCTCGCCCGACAGGCTTTTGATCTTGAGATATTCCAGCAATTGCGAAAGATCGACGCTGGCTGCGCGCAGCGGCGCCGTCACCTTGTCGCCGGTGAGCGACGCGGTCGCCTCATAAACACCAATCCGCCCGCCAAACCACGGAAATTCGCCGTGATGGAGTTGCAGTGTTTCATCGCCCGGCATTTCAAAAATAATCTCGCCATTTTCGAGCTTGAGCGCATCGAGGTCAACGGTCTTGAGACTGACGGTTTGCGGCCCTTCCGACGCCAGCGGCGACAGGCTGGAAAAACGCAAGTTTCCGCTGAGCCCATCGGTTTTGCTCACGGCGCGGCCCGGCCCCTGAAACGAAACATCGTCGAGATCTATGACTGCTGACGATTGAAATTCATCTGGCGTCTTCCCCCACGAAGCATGTGCTACCACTGACGATGCGCCCGACATATTGCGGGCCAAACCGTAAAGCGGGGAGATGACACGGGAGGGCTGAAACCCGATTGGACTGAAAATCAACAGGCCTGAATCATAGGTCGCCTTGCCTTTACCCGTCATCATATCATGCATACCCGCACCGTTACCTAGCGGGGCGCCCTCCAGAGAAACAATATCAAAATCAAACTGCACCTGATCATCAACGAGCGTCGCAATGCCAGAGCCGACCACGGGTTCAACCTGTTGGTTGCCCCCGGCTTGAGAAATACGCATAGCGGTGAAGCGAGATTTCCCGCTCAATGCATCGCCCTCAAGCGCCGCATCAAAAGCGCCTGTCATAGCCGAGAGGTTTAGCACTTTATTGATCAAAAGGCGCCCCCCCGCGAAGCGCCCACTCACTGTTGTATGGCGACGGTCTGGGGTATAAAGAGCAGTGAAATCGACTTCTGGCGGCGCCCCCTCAATTGTCGTGTCACCGAGTTTATATCGCACGCTTTTCGCTGAGATGATGCCGCCCACTTTTGCCACGGGAGCTCCCTCCCATTCAAGGGTCAGATATGGATCGTCACTCCTGCAAAGTCCGACTTTGTTAAGAACAGTTATCTCGCTCAACCCTTGCAGAACCAATTCGGCGCCTGCAAAATGGACGCAACTATCGGCGATGGAATCGAGCACGACGCGTTTCTCTGCGAAGACTGAGTTGAGACGGAATGGCGCATCAATCACTGAGTCCTTAATTGTCAGTTGGCCAATGGTCGCCCGTCGAATGGTCGTTTTCAGTGACAGTTCAGCACCAATCATATTCGCTGATGCTGTGCCTTTGGCCGCCAGGATACTCGGGCCTAATACGGTTGTATCAAGAGTCAGGTCGTTAATGTCGGCGTCCATATCAAATTGCCATCCTCCACCGGAGACGCTTGCTGCGGAGACTTTCCCCGTCGCATTAACGTCACCTCCCGAAAGTTTGACCTGGAATGACGTTTCGCCAGCATCATCGCCCAATACGGCAATCGGTTTGTTATCAAGGCTTTCCAAAACGAGTTCAGCGCCGTTGTCGGCCATAATGCGCAATGGCTCCTGGCCGAAGACTGTCAATCCACCACGCTCAAACATGGCGCGAAATTCTCCGCTGATGGACAGGACAGAAACAGGAGCGCCCAACATCCCAGCGCTGTCGCTGGCTACAAATTCAGAGATTATTGGCGAGTCTGAGGATATGAGTTCAGCGGATCGAATGCCAATCAGTATCTCTCCTGAGAGCGCATCGACTTCACCGCGCATCGCCGCGCGCCAGGGTGCGCCGTCAACATTCATTTCAATTTTAACATTGCGAAGGGCGCCTGAGGATGCACCCAAATCGCCAAAGTAGTCCGCCACTGCACGCACTGATCCTGTTTTCTCTAATTCGATCTCTGCCTTGAAAGCTGCGTGTTCAAAAAGTAACTCGCGATAGGCGAAATGGTCCGTATCAAGCTGAAGATTGAAGACGCCTCCGTTATCGATATCTAATGCGCCCGTGAGATTGCCCAGAACGTTGCCATTTAAACCTGTAATGAGAAGATCCAAGCTCTCTAAGGTCACAACGTCGAAAGGTAGCTTTGCATTGGAAGGGGTTCCGTCGCCGTCAACGGATTCAATACCTCCCAAACGTATCTGGCCGTGTTCGTCTATATCTGCTCTTACGCCACCCGGACCAAGGCGAATGTGCTCTACACGCCGCAAATTGAAGAGCGCACGCCAGTCGTAATCCACCTCAATCGAAGCAAAAAAGAACTGAGGCGCCGACGGATTCTCCCCCGCAGCCACATCCGCCAATCGTAACGTGTTCAAAGAAACATTAGTGACGCGAAGCTGTGGATTTTCGAGCCCTTCACGCACCATGGCCTGGCGCAAAACCAGACCGGTCAACTGTGCGCGGAAAAGGAATACACCCACCGCCACGAGAATGACGATGATCAGGAGTCCTAAAATGGCACGCCCGGCCAGACGCATGAACGATGCTGCCCCTTCCAAAATAGTTTCAAACGGACGGCTCACCGTCAGCAATTGGTAAAGCCTAAAAGGCTCTAATTCGCCGCGGCGCCCACCTTGCAACGCCAAGCATGCAGAAAAAAAGGCGCTTTGGCGAGCTTTGCAGGGATTCTCGCCCATAGGCTGTTATTGACACGACGAACGCACAATCACAGAGTGGCGACCAAATCAGGGGGCGTATGCGTAAACGCCTGAGCGTTATGGACAGAAACGACCCATTATTCGGCCCCGATGCGACCTCTTCGCCCAATGCGACCTCTTCGCCCGATGCGACCTCTTCGAACGAAAACGCACGTCACGAGCGCGGCCCAGCAGCGATTGCAACGTCCATTCTGGTGATGGCGGCAGGCGCCGGCTTTCTGGCGTTCACGATCTCAGCCGAGCCGCCCGCCGCCCGATCAACCCGTCCGAGCGCCGCCCTATCAAAGCTCACAAAGCCAGCGCTGGTTTTCGAGAACCCATCGATCGTTGCTGACGCCCCATCGTCGAAGCCAATAGCCTCCAGCGTCGCCCCGACAATCGCCATCGAGACGTCGGCTGCTATTCAACCAGAGCCGATCGCCTTTGAAGATTATACCCCAAGGCCAAAACCACTGGACTTCCTGAGCACTGAGAAAAACGAGGATGATTTCAGCCCGCGCATAAAACCTGTTCCCGCCACTGCGCCCACTTACACGCTTGCGAAAGTTTCCGTGGCGCCGAAGGCAATAATTCTTGGGGACCACCATCTCGCAAGCGCAGATGATCGCCCGCCGTCGTTTTTCAACCCTAACGATCTCGAACCGCGAAGGATACCTCACGACACGCTCGCTGTAACGCTGAGCAGCGACATGAATCAGGACCCGATGGAGACACTCGTCCAACTCAAACCAGGCGAGACGTTTATTGACGCCCTGAAACGCGCTGACATTGGCGCCGCTGACCGTAATCGGGCGGCCTACGCATTCGGCAAACATTATAACCTCCGCGGCCTCCTGCCCGGACAGGAATTTCATCTCACCACCAGCGCCCCCAATCAGACCCTTTTCCAACAGGCCGTCGATGGTCGCGACACGGAAGCGCATCTGTTGGCTCTCGAATTTCGGTCAGACGCAGAAAATCGCATTACCATTAAACGAGATCGTGAGGGCGGCTTTGAAGGGGAAAAAACAGCTGTCCCTTTGACAACGCGAATGCTCACATTCACAGGCCGCATCGAAGGCAGCCTCTATCTCTCAGCGAAAAAAGCCGGCGCGCCCGATCAAGTGATCGCAGCCCTCGCCAATATTTTTTCCTATGACGTCGATTTTCAAAGAGATATTTTCGGCGGCGACGAGTTCGAAGCTATCTTTGAAGCGCGCTATGACAACGCCGGCAATCTGGTCGCCATCGGTGATATTCTATACGGCCGATTGAAATGGCGGGGGCGGAAGAAAGAAAAAGGCTATTATCTTTTCGCTTCAACCGAGGCGCGTAAGAAAGCGGATTATTTCGACGCTGTCGGGCAAAGCGCCAAACGCCTGTTGATGAAAACACCCATTGACGGTGCGAGGCTTTCTTCCGGATTCGGAAGACGCAAGCATCCGGTCCTGGGATACGCCAAAGCCCATAAGGGTGTAGATTTCGCCGCTCCGCGCGGCACCCCGATTAAGGCGGCAGGCGACGGCACAATTGAACGCGCCGGACCTTATGGTAGTTTCGGCAATTACATCCGCATCAAACACGCCAATGGATACAGCACTGCCTATGCGCATATGAAGGCCCTGCGAAAAGGCATGCACAAAGGCAAGCGCGTCGCGCAAGGCCAGATCATCGGCTATGTGGGAACGACGGGACGTTCAACCGGCCCGCATCTTCACTATGAAGTGCACAAGGGCGGCAAGGCCGTGAACCCGCAACGACTGAAGATCGCGACTGGACGAAAATTAACAGGCTCGGAACTGGCGGCGTTCGAAGCGATTCGCGATCAAGTCGACGCCATGCGCATTCCGCCCGCTGATGATGCGCAGCTTCTAGCCAAAGACGACACGTCTGGAAGTTCGCTTTAGGGCGAGGCGCTTAATCCTTCCCCCGTTTACGGGGGAAGTGGCCCGCGCCGCCAGGCGCGGGTCGAAGGGGGCGCATTCGAGTCTAATGGAACCGCTGTCGCAATCCTTGTCAGCGCCGCGCCAGCGAAAACCCCAAACACCCCCATCGCCCCTACGGGGCACTTCCCCCATGAATGGGGGAAGAATAACTGTGCAGCACTGGCGCGCTTCTCACCCGCTGACGGGGAGGAACACGCCATGTCCGCTTAGCGAGCAAAAACAGGCAATAGAGCCCAAACCCGGGTGCAGGCCACACCTACGCACCGCTCTTCTTTTTCATCTCCGCCAAAACCTGCTTCACATAGGCCTCGACATCGAGATCGCCGGTCGCCTGCCCACGCAGCGTTTCCTTTAAAAGGTGCGGGATAGAGGCGGCGTCTAACGGCCCCGCGGCTTCGATCGTTGTACGGATAAGGCGCTTAATAGCTTCACTTTGATCCGGCTTCCAGGTTGATTTTTCGTTCATATTCGTTTTCCGGTTAGTTCAGTAACGCGCCTGGGGGTGCGGCATGTGGACCGGCGCTGTCCGACAACACAAACGTATCACGCCCGCCCGCTGGTTCGCCATTTATTATGAGACCTTGGTCATTGGCGGATATTTCAAGCGTTTCACCGTCACCAATCCGACCTGCAAGAAGCAATTCCGCGAGCGGGTCTTGCAAACTCTTTTGAATAACCCGCTTTAACGGCCGCGCGCCGTAGGCCGGATCATATCCCGCATCGCCCAACCAGCGACGCGCCTCATCATCCAGATCCAGTGTAATCTTCCGATCTTCAAGCAATTGGGACAACCGACCGATCTGAATATCGACAATCAAATCCATATGCGCGCGGCTTAACCGGTGGAACAGGATGATCTCATCAAGCCGGTTTAGAAACTCGGGGCGAAACTTCGCCTGCACCGCCGCCATCACTTGCGGGCGTACGGCGTCACTATCCTGGCCTTCGGATTGCGCGGCGAGATGCTCGGCGCCGAGATTAGACGTCATGATGATCAAAGTGTTCTTAAAATCGACCGTACGTCCCTGTCCGTCAGTCAACCGGCCATCGTCGAGAACCTGCAGTAAAACATTGAATACGTCTGGATGGGCCTTTTCAATCTCGTCGAAAAGCACAACCTGATAGGGTCGGCGACGCACGCGTTCGGTCAGCATCCCACCCTCTTCATAGCCGACATAACCTGGAGGGGCGCCAATCAAACGGGCGACCGAATGCTTCTCCATAAACTCCGACATGTCGATGCGTGCGATCGCGGCGTCATCATCGAACAAAAAGCCAGCGAGCGCCTTCGTCAACTCAGTTTTACCGACACCGGTCGGACCCAGAAAGAGGAAGGATCCCATCGGACGGTTGGGGTCTTTGAGGCCCGCACGGGCGCGCCGCACGGCTGATGAAACAGCTGTCACGGCTTCTCTTTGACCAACAACCCGCTGACCGAGGCTATCCTCCATCTTTAGTAATTTCTCACGTTCGCCAGAAAGCATTTTATCAACCGGCACCCCGGTCCACCGTGAAATGACAGAGGCGATTTGCTCCGCATCAACCACTTCCTGAACCAGCGTGTCACGATCACCAACCGCTTCAGCTTCAGACAACCGTTTTTCTAATGCGGGGATGTCGCCGTATTTCAATTCCGATGCTCGCGCCAGGTCGCCGCGGCGTTCAGCCTCAATCAATGCCTGTCGAATATGATCCAGCTCTTCTTTCACCTTGGTCGCCGACGCCAGACTTTCCTGCTCCGCCTTCCAGCGCAGAGTAATTTCGTTCGACCTCTCTTCAAGATCCGCCAGTTCCTTTTCAAGCGTTTCGAGTCGATCTTGTGAGGCTGCGTCAACTTCTTTCTTCAGCGCTTCGCGCTCAATTTTCATCTGAATAATGCGGCGGTCGAGTTCATCAAGTTCTTCCGGTTTCGAATCCACCTCCATGCGTAAACGTGACGACGCTTCATCAATAAGGTCGATGGCCTTGTCGGGGAGAAAGCGGTCCGTAATGTACCGGTTTGAAAGTGTCGCCGATGCGACGATGGCGCTGTCGGAAATCCGCACCCCATGATGTAGCTCGTATTTCTCTTTCAGACCGCGCAGAATGGAGACTGTGTCCTCGACGCTCGGTTCGTCGATAAAGATTGATTGAAAGCGACGCGCAAGCGCCGCGTCTTTTTCTACATATTTGCGGTACTCATCGAGGGTGGTGGCGCCAATACAATGCAGTTCACCGCGCGCGAGTGCAGGTTTCAAAAGATTAGACGCATCCATAGCGCCATCTGTTTTGCCTGCTCCAACCAGCGTGTGCATCTCATCGATGAAAAGGATGATCTGCCCATTCGCGCTCGTAACTTCCTGGAGTACGGCTTTGAGACGTTCTTCAAACTCACCGCGATATTTGGCTCCGGCGATAAGCGCACCCATATCGAGTGCTAATAATCGTTTGTCGCGTAAGCTTTCGGGCACATCGCCATTGACGATCCGAAGAGCCAGTCCCTCTGCAATGGCGGTTTTTCCGACACCGGGTTCGCCAATCAAAACTGGGTTATTCTTGGTGCGCCGTGATAACACCTGCATGGAACGGCGGATCTCTTCGTCTCGTCCGATAACCGGATCAAGTTTGCCATCACGCGCAGCATCGGTCAGATCGCGCGCATATCGGGTGAGCGCCTCATAGGCGTCTTCAGCGCCCGCAGTATCGGCGGTGCGCCCATTGCGCATCTCATTAATGGCTTCGTTGAGTTTGGCCGGAGTGGCGCCGGATTCCCGCAAAGCTTTACTGGCCGGAGTATCTGTTTCGATCGCCAACGCCGACAAGAGGCGCTCGGCGGATACGAACGCATCTTTAGCCTTTTTGGCGATCTCTTCAGCAGCCGCAAAAACCTTGGCTGTCGGCGGCGCGAGATAAAGCTGGCCTGATCCGCCTTCTACCTTGGGCAGTTGTGAGAGCGCTTCCTCGACGCCAGTGAGCACTTTTTCGGGCTGCCCGCCAGCCGCACGGATAAGATTAGCCGCGAGACCTTCGGTGTCGTCTAGCAGCGCCTTCAAAAGGTGTTCTGGAGTAAATTGCTGATGATTCTCGTGAAGCGCTATCCCCTGCGCCGCTTGAATAAGACCGCGCGCCCGGTCCGTATAATTTTCAAATTGCATCGCCTCGACCTCTCCTGAGCATCATTTCTCTTGAGCACACCCCGACTGGCGGCGGCGCGTCCTCAAAATAAATGGGTAGGAATCGCGAAATCTCAAGGCATGCGCCGCGCGAGAGGAGCGACGTATCGTCCCCCAGCATCGTTAATGCGCCATGAAAGTCAAAAATCGCCCAGACCAATGGGTGTTCCGCTATTAATAATTACGGAATGGCTAATTACCCGTCCGCCAAAACCAGGGAAGTCGGGAAACAGCTACGCCCGCCAATTATCTGAGCGCGCCTCTCTCCGACCGAGCCATATCGAATTATGTGACAGTCGCTTCGGTTTTTGTCGTTGTTTCGACTTTGGTCTCAGTCGGTTCTGATTCTTTTTGTTCAGATGTTTCATCACTCGACGCCACACGTCGTGGGCGACGATTGCGGGACCGACGACGTTCGCCCTCCTCAGCGTTATCCGCATCTCGTTCGTGTGAAACCGTTCTCTCTTCATCTCTGGCGTTATCGGCCGGGCTCTTGGCGTGAACCTCGCTGTCACCGGTCTGCCGATGATTTCCATCACCAGCGCCCAAAGAAGGCTGATCACCGTCCCCGTCACTCTCGCCGTCCATTTCGGCCTGTGGCGTATGGGCCGGTTGAGACGCACGAATGAGACGAAAATAATGCTCGGCATACTGATAATAATTCTCAGCTTTGATTCGATCGCCAGCAGATGTGGCGTCGCGTGCAAGCCCAAGATATTTATCATAAATCTGATTAGCCGTACCGCGAATGCGTACCTCTGGACCATTCGAATCCAGAGCGCGGTTGATGTTTGTGCCTTGGCGGCGGCGTTGATTGCGCCCACGCTTCATAACGTGTTCCTATGTTTTGCTCGTTGCCCGTAACCCCACCGCATTCACTACTTCGTCATTATCCCATAGGAAATGAGCAGTGTTAATAATTGGCAAGGCTTTGCGCTAGCGGCTAGTTCGCTCCGATTCCGCAGTCAAACTGCGCCATTAAGGTTCTTACCCTGCTGGAGTAAGACAGCTTTGCACTTAATCATGTGTAAATTGGTTATCACCAAGCTGCCTGCCAAACATGATAACAAGCCATCTCGGCTTTTCAATGCCTTTTTTTCATAAAGGAACAGTCAATCGCGACCGCGCGTCGTCGATCACTGAGATCCTTGCGGCTAAAAAGGCCCGCTGACGGGAATGTCTCAGCGGCGACCTCCAACAATTGCCCTGCCTGACCGTGACCGGCTTCGAAAATCACAAGACCGTCATGGCTGAGCAGCTCAGGCGCGCGCGCCAGTATCGCGCGATAGGCGTCAAATCCATCGAGACCGGCAAATAGGGCCTCATTGGGCTCATAATCACGCACGGTTGATGCGAGACTGTTGCGTTGATGGTCTGGAATATAAGGCGGATTGGCGATGATAAGATCAAATGGACCGCTGAGCGTATCTCCCCAATTCCCGACCACGAATTGAGTCCGAGCCTCCATTCCCAACCCCAAAGCATTCGAACGCGCCAAACGCGCCGCCAACTCACTTTTATCAATGCCGACGCCAATCGCATTTCTAAACTCGAAAAGGAGCGCACAGAGCAAACATCCAGACCCGGTCCCCAGATCCAGAATATGCATCGCAGAGTCACGAGGGCGACGCTCAATTGCCATTTCTATCAGCGATTCGGAATCGGGGCGTGGCGTTAACACGCCCGGCGTAACCGCAAAGCTCAAGCTCCAGAACTCTTTTTGACCTGTAATATAGGCAACTGGTTCGCCCTCCGCCCGGCGCGCGATCATTGCCTTAAAGGCATGCGCCTGCTGAGAAGACAAACCGTCATTGGCGGCGACAATCAAATCGGAATCACTGAACCCGGTTGCTGCTTTTAACAAAACCTTCGCATCGAGCATTGGCGAATCACTGCCTGAGAGGCAGTCAGCGCCGAGACGCTGGGCCATCGCAATTTTCACGTCCGGAGGAAACACGCTTTCCACACCTGCATTTTGCCCCACAGTTCGTCTGGAGCGCTCACATGTATTTTTGTCAGACATCGGTCTGAATTGAAGACAATCGGTCGGCCCGATCCTGCGTGATCAGGGCTTCGACAAGCTCATCTAGCGATTCACCAGCAATGATATCATTCAGTTTATATAGAGTGAGATTGATACGGTGATCCGTCACGCGGCTTTGGGGATAATTATATGTCCGGATGCGCTCCGATCGATCTCCTGAGCCGACCATGCCTTTGCGGGCGGCGGCGCGCTCGGCGTCGGTGCGGGCGCGCTCGGCTTCGTAAAGACGGGCCCGGAGAATCTTCATCGCCTTGGCGCGGTTCTTGTGCTGGGATTTTTCATCCTGCTGGATAACCACGACGCCGGTCGGCAAATGGGTGATCCTGACCGCCGAATCGGTCGTGTTGACCGACTGGCCGCCGGGCCCGGAAGCACGGAACACGTCAATCCGCAAATCCCCTTCACTGATGTCGATATCAACTTCTTCAGGTTCCGGCAGAACGGCGACCGTCGCTGCCGATGTGTGAACGCGACCTTGGGTTTCTGTCTCCGGCACTCTTTGGACACGGTGCACGCCAGCCTCGAATTTCATCCGCGCGAAAACACCATCACCGGAAATATTCGCCTGGATCTCTTTATAACCGCCGAACTCCGCTTCCGACGCGGACAGGACTTCAACCTTCCAGCCCGAAATGGCGGCGTAACGCTGATACATTCGAAAAAGATCGCCCGCGAAAAGCGCCGCCTCATCACCACCCGTACCCGCCCTGACTTCAAGAATGACGCTCGAGTCATCGGCTTTGTCCTTAGGCAACAGCATCAATTGCAGTTCATGCTCGATATCAGGTGAGGTCAGCTTCAATTCACCGAGCTCGTCCTGGGCCATCGCAGCCATTTCGGCGTCGTCGGATTCCGAAAGTTCTTTTAACTCTGCCGTTTGTTTTCGAACGGAAATGAGCGCCCGCGCCTTCTCGACGATGGGTCGAAGTTCACCATGTTCTTTAGACAGGCGCACGATTTCCGCAACTTCAGTCGCCGTCGACATCGCGGTTTCAATCTCTTCGAATTTAGCGACGAGTGCGTCGAGCTTATCCTGCGGAATCACGTTGTTGGTTCCTGTATCAAATAATGCATTTGCCCTGTCTGCATCCACATGGTCAGCGTCAGATTAGCGCGCGTGGTCTTGTTGGTCTGATGGCTCTGAACTAAGATCGCAATCAGCGTCGCTATGATGACAACAACCGCAATCGCCTGACCGATATAGTAGATGTTTTCGAGCAACATCCCCGCCCTTTCAAAGAACTGTTTCGGTAGCGTTCTCCGCGGCAACAAAGCAAACAAAAACGCGCAGGGACGTCCCGCGCGCCAGAATCTCCAAACAGCCTCGCTACTCCGCCGCGACGGATTCCTGTTCTTCGCGGGCCTTGATCTCGGCGGCTTTCTTTTCGACCAGCTCGACGAGGTGATCGAGGATTTTGTCATTGTCGATGCGGTGATCAACATCACCGTCGAGATAAATCATCCCGTGCTCTTTGCCGGCGCCGCCGCCTGTAAAGCCGATATCCGTTTCGCGCGCCTCTCCCGGACCGTTCACTACGCAGCCAATAACCGACAACGACATCGGCGTCGTGACATGCGCCAGGCGTTGTTCAAGCTTTTCAACGGTTTCGATCACGTTAAAACCCTGCCGTGCACAAGAAGGACACGAGATCACATTGACGCCGCGATGACGCAGGCCAAGGCTTTTGAGAATGTCAAAACCAACTTTGATTTCCTCAACAGGATCAGCGGATAGCGAAACACGAATGGTGTCTCCGATACCAGCCCAAAGAAGCGACCCCATACCAATGGCAGATTTTACCGAACCGATGCGAAGTCCGCCAGCTTCGGTGACACCGAGATGCAACGGACAATCAATAGCCTCAGCAAGCGCATGATAGGCGGCGACGGTGAGGAATATATCCGACGCTTTCACCGAAATCTTGAACTCGTGAAAATCTTTATCCTGAAGAATACGGGCGTGATCTAACGCACTTTCAACCATCGCCTCAGGGCACGGTTCACCGTATTTTTCAAGCAGGTCTTTTTCAAGCGACCCGGCGTTCACACCAATCCGAATCGAGCAACCGTGATCCTTGGCCGCCTGAATGACTTCTCGTACGCGCTCTTCAGATCCGATATTGCCGGGATTGATCCTGAGGCAGGCCGCCCCAGCCTCAGCAGCTTCAAGGGCCCGCTTATAATGAAAATGGATATCCGCAATGATCGGTACCGGTGAATTCTTCACAATCGTCGACAATGCGTCTGTCGATTCTTTATCCGGACACGACACGCGGACGATATCCGCCCCCGCCTCCGCGATATCGTTGATCTGGCGAATGGTCGCTTCTGCGTCCGAGGTCAGCGTGTTGGTCATCGACTGCACCGCTATTGGCGCGTCTCCACCGACTGGCGTATTGCCAACCATGATCTGACGAGACTTACGGCGATCAATATCGCGCCATGGACGTATAGACATTACCAAAGGCCCCTAACTGACTAGTGAGTGAGGCTAAGATTGCGTTACGCACCGGGAAGTCAAGTCCCAAGTTCCAACCCGCTATAGCGGCCGGTCGAAACGAAAGCGATAGCGCTGATCATAAGCGGGGCGCGGGGCGCCGTCGACTGTTCTTGGAGAAAACCGCCACCGCTTAATAGCATTGAGCGCCACGCTGTCAAAACATGGATTTGATGACGTCACGACCCGTTCACCAGCCACCCGCCCGTCAGAGCCAATATTGAAAGTCACCTCAACGGTCTCGGAACTTTGCGCACCGCTTTCGCAACGGCGTGGGTAGACGGGCTCAATGCGCTCCTGGATCTGCGCTTCGATAATTTCTTGCGCTCCCGGTTGTGCAACTCTTGGAACCGCAGCCACATCCGTTTCCATTATCGCCGCCCCTGCAGACGGTTCAGAGATGCGGGGAATTCCCGTTGGCGACATGACCGGGTCAGCCTCTCGCGGACGGGTGATCTGGAACGCACACCAGAGAATAAACACAACAATCGCCATGACTGCCCACAAAGACATATCGCGGTTTTCTTCAAGGCCGGTGTTCGCCGTTGCCGCCGAACTCTTTGTCTCGATCGCTTCGGCGGCCGAATACCCCATGTCCTCTTTGAAGCGCGCTACGATCGGCCCGGCATCCAGTCCAAGAAATTCTGCATAAGTTTTCACGAAACCAATCGCATAAGGGCGCGACGGCAATGCGGCTGCATCAGACGATTCAATGGCCTCAAGATGTTCTATCTTTAGATGAATGCGCGCACAGATGTCCGAGAGGTCGAGCTCCGTCGCGACGCGAACGGCTTTGAGGTGGGCGCCGGCGGTCTCAAAATCGCTATAGGGAAGAAGAACTGCGCGTCTCTTCGCGCGTTCATCCTCTATATCGAGGATTTCAGCTGTTCCCTTTATTGTCGACACACAACTCGTCCTAGCCTGACCGCAGCCCGAATGAGAGACATTCGCATCGAGCGTGGAAATTTAACCCATGTTGACACTATCCGTCCTGAGATAGCACCTTCTTAAGCAACGAAGCATTAACGGCGCCAACCAAGCCGTCTCGCTCCAATATGTCGCCTTCACGCCTCAGTCTCTTTTTGAAGAAGCATCAGTGAGTGTTAATCGATCGTAACACCATTTTCAGTGAGAAACTTGCGCAGTTCCTCGCGAAGGCTGGATTCCGGTCTTTGAAGCCTCGGTTCCAGCCAATTGGCCAGCGCGCCGGCGTCCAGGCTTCGCAACATCCGCCTGAACGGCCCTACGGCTGTGGCCGGAACTGAAAACCGCTCCACCCCGAGTCCGATCAGCGCCGCCGCCGTAAGCCGGTCTGAAACTTGCTCCCCACAATAGGATAACGGTTTGCCCGCCGCTTTCGCTTTTTCCACCACCAGCTTTAAAAAGCCGAGGAAGCCCGGGTTCAAAGGGTCAAAGCGTTGATTCATCTGAGTCGATTCACGATCGGCGGCAAAATAGAATTGCGCAAGGTCATTGCCCCCCACCGACACGAAATCGACCCTCGGCGCGATCACATCCAACCGCCAAGCAGCGGCTGGCGTTTCGATCATGGCGCCGGTCTTGATTATTGTGGGTAACGGTTTGCCACTGCTTTTGCGTCGTTCGATTTCGCGATCGAGCAGCTCACAGGCTCGATCAAGCTCAGCCACAAGTGTGACCAGTGGAAATAATATATAAAGCTCACGACCGACGGCCGCGCCCAGCAGGGCGCGTAGTTGCGGACGCAAAAGTCCGGGGCGATCGACAGCAATTCGTAAACCGCGCCAACCCATCGCAGGGTTTCCCTCAACCCCTCGCTTCATATAGGCAGCGCTTTTGTCTCCACCGAGATCGGCGGTGCGAAAAACCACCGGCTTACCTTCAGCGAGATCAAGAACCTCCCTGTACAAGCGTTCCTGCGCACTCACTCTCGGTAATTGTTGTCCAATGAGAAATTGAAGCTCGGTGCGGAACAACCCTATTCCCTGCGCGCCCGCCGTCTTGAAATGTGGCATGTCCAGCGCGAGACCCGCATTCATCAAAATGGCGATTTCTTTACCATCTTTTGTAACGGTCGGCAGATCTCGTTCACTCGCAAACGCGGCTTGGCGCTCCGATTGCAATTCCTGCTTTTCGCGATAACTTTCTAAAACATCTGATGTCGGACGAATGTGGACGTCGCCGCTTTGACCGTCGATGATGACAGCGTCGCCCTCTTCAACCATATCAAGGATATCAGTGAACCCTGTGACCATGGGAATTTCGAGCGCGCGTGCGACAATCGTTACATGCGACGTTGCCGACACTTCATCGACAACCAAACCCCTGATCTTGGCGCGGTCATATTCGAGGAGCTCAGCAGGGCCCATTATGCGGGCGATCAAAATCGCATCTTCAGGGAGTTCTCGTGTGGAATCGGCCGTCTCTCCTGACAACAGGCGCATCAAGCGATGAGACAGATCATCAAGATCATGCATCCGTTCGCGTAAATATGGGTCACGGGCCCGCATCATCCGGGCGCGATTTTCCCCATTGATCTGTTCAACTGCTGATTCTGCGGTCAGGCCAGAAAAAACGGCGGCTCGCAGCCGGTCCTTCCACCCTCGATCATAGGCAAATAACCGATAGGTCTCGAGGACTTCTCGAGACACGCCGCTTAAATTCGCGTTGGAGGCGATCATCGCATCGACGGACACGCGCAGGTCATCAAGGCCCTTTTCCAGGCGTTGCGCCTCTACGGCGACATTTTCTGCGAAGACTCTGTGTTTTGGCGTCGGCGGTTCATGAAACGCCGCATGACCGATGGCAACGCCCTGTACAATGCTTTCGCCCTTAATGTGCTCCGGGCGATGGAGCATTTCGCCGACTTCCGCCGTTTCGCGTTTGTCCAGCAATTCCCCTGAAGCTGCGACCTCAGCAAGAAGAATAGCCACAGCTTGCGCCGCTCCGATTTCTTCATCCGTATACCGCCGGGCGGCCTTATTCTGAAGAACCAGAACACCCAACACTTTGCCCGAACGGATGAGCGGAACACCGAGAAAGGAGTGAAGAGGGTCTTCGCCAGTCTCCGGGCGATAGGCGAATGCGGGATGAAGCGGCGCATCCGCCGTCACAAGCGGCCTTTGCGTTTTTGCAACGACGCCAACCAAGCCTTCACCCCATTTCAAGCGAGTCTTGTGAACGGCTTCTCGCTTCAGGCCTTGGGTGGAATAAAGCTCAAGGTCATCGCCCTTGCGACGCAGATAAATCGAACACACTTCCGCGACAATGTGGCTGGCGATTACTTTGGTCAGGTTGTCCAGGCGTTCCTGCGCGCTGGCCTCTTCCGCCACAGCGTCATGCATGCGGCGCAAGAGCACCGTAATGCCGCGCTCGCCATGCCCTCCGTGGGGTGGCCTGGTTTTTTCAATACTCATTTCGTTAGGCCGCGCTGTTCGCCTTGTCGAGTCCATATGCCTGATGGAGAGCCCGAACCGCGAGCTCTGTATATTCGGAATCGATCAATACACTGATCTTAATTTCTGAGGTCGAAATATTTTGAATATTGATCCCTCTTTCGGCGAGAATTTGAAACATCGTGGAAGCGACACCCGCATGGCTCTTCATACCCACGCCGATCACAGAAATCTTGGCGACGTTGTGATCCTTTTGAAGTGTGGAATATCCGATGGCTTCCTTTTGCACGGTGAGAAGTTCGACGGCGCGATCAAGGTCCGCTTCAGTCATGGTGAATGAAATATTCGCGGCGCCCGGATCTCGCGATGGGCTTTGTACGATCATGTCCACATTGATATTTGCATCTGCGAGGAGCGTAAATATCTTCGCCGCTCGGCCGGGCTCATCACGCACCGCCAACAGACTGATCTTCGCTTCATCAAGAGCGGGCGTTACGGCGCTGACTATTTGTTGTTCCACGATTTCTTCCTCGTCGCAGATGATTGTGCCCTGTCCCGGCGCATCCGGCGGATCAAAACTCGAAAGCACCCTAAGTCGTACATTATAGGCCATGGCAAGTTCGACAGAACGGGTCTGGAGAACTTTTGCACCGACAGACGCCATTTCAAGCATCTCTTCATAAGAAATTCGGTCAATCCGCCGAGCCTGCTTTGTAATTCGCGGGTCGGTTGTATATACGCCATCAACATCGGTATAGATATCGCAACGATCTGCATGGATCGCCGCAGCGAGAGCAACCGCCGTTGTGTCCGACCCACCCCTACCGAGGGTTGTTATGCGAGAATTCTCAGAAACGCCCTGGAAACCGGCGACGATAGCTATTTCGCCGCTATCGATAGCAGAGCCGAGCGGTTCCTCAGGAATTCGAAGAATTCTTGCCCTTCCATGTCTCTGATCTGTCTCGGTCGGAAGTTGCCACCCCTGCCAGGAGCGGGCGCGATACCCAAGATTTTGCAGGACCAGGGCCAGCAGGCCTGACGTTACCTGTTCGCCAGTCGACACAATCGCGTCATACTCAACATAACGCGCATCAAGCGCCGCCGCCGCCGGTCCCGCTTCTTCAGCAAGCGCAACCAGCGCATTCGTTTGTCCAGACATCGCGGAAACGACCACAATAACGCTATGACCGTCATCCACCTCGCGCCGTACAAAACGAGCGACGTTGCGAATACGGTCCAAATCGGCGACAGATGTGCCGCCGAATTTCATAACGATACGCGCCATCTGCGTCCCTAAGGTGTTCGCTGACAGCGCGTATACACGCGCCGTCTTGTCTTCCGGTAACTGGCGCGTATCTCTAAGGACACGCCAAGCGCGAGGCAAGCGAGGATCTATCCCCATGACGGCCCAAATCAACACCACCGCGACCATCGATCCCGATGAAGTCAGCAAATTCAGTGCAATTGCTGAGGAATGGTGGGACCCGTTCGGGAAATTCAAGCCGCTTCACAAATTTAATCCTGTTCGCCTCGCCTATATCCGTGATGCGGTCTGCACCCATTTCAAACGCGACCCCCATTCGAAAAAGCCTTTTGAGGGTCTGAGGCTTTTAGATGTGGGGTGTGGCGGGGGGCTTGTTGCTGAACCGATGCGTCGGCTGGGAGCCGATGTCACGGCGATTGACGCCTCAGAGCGTAATATCAAAACCGCCCTCGCCCACTCCATGACGATGAAGCTCGACATTGATTACCGGGCGACGACCGTCGAATCGATTGCCGCGGCAGGATCGCCACCCTTCGACATCGTCCTTAATCTTGAAGTGGTTGAACACGTCGCAGATATCGATCTTTTTTTGAAAACTTCCGCCGACCTTGTTCGACCCGGTGGGATCATGACACTGGCTTCTATCAACCGTACACTGAAGGCATTCATCCTCGCCAAAGTTGGAGCGGAGTACGTTCTCGGCTGGCTGCCGCGTGGCGCCCATGATCCCCGCAAATTTGTGAAACCCGAAGAAGCGCGCCTCATCCTTAAAGGTTCAGGCTTGAACATAACGGCTGTCGCGGGTGTTTCTTATAACCCGTTAATCGACGTCTGGCGCATCAGTGAGGATACGCAGGTCAATTACATGCTGACGGCGGTGAAGGCACAAAAGTAGCTACTAGCTGTCTCGCAGGCTAATTGCTTTTCTTGCAGATTCTTTTGCGGTTTATTACTCTAATTATGACGTAAATGTAATATTGCTCGACGATTCCAGATTGCTTTGCAGTGTTAGCTTTGACGCCTCGCGCGCATCTATCGCTTTGTGCAGCTTCAAAGGCTTTAAAGCGCGCCAACGAGGGGTCGGGGAAACATCATGAAAGCTATCTTCAGGTCCGTACTCGTGTTGGCGATTTTTGTCGCGCTGTCCGGCCCGATGAGCATATGGGCGCAACAAAACCACGAGGCAGGCGACTATTCCCCGCAATTTTCCGGCGCAGCGTTTAAGAATCGTGTCCGTTATCTCGCTTCCGACGAACTGGCGGGCCGGGCGCCGGGAACCGAAGGCGGGCGGCGGGCGGCGGCCTATCTCGCGAAAGAATTCAAGCGCATCGGCCTCGAACCGCGCGCCGGCGCGAAGGACTTTTTTCAGAACATTCCTCTAGTCGGTTCGACCGTCTCACCCGACAGCGCGCGCCTGACGGTCAACGCCGAAGCCGCGGACGGCCCGCTTGTCATCACTCATGACGACATCGCCTTTCGCACCCAATTTATTGACTGCGCGACCTGCATGCTTTCGGGCGAGGTGGTCTTCGGCGGTTATGGCATCGACGCGAGGGAATACGGCTGGAACGACTACGGCGACGTTTCGCTTGCGGGAAAATTCGTCCTGCTGCTGCGCGGACTCCCGGAAGCCGCCGAAGCGCTGGTCCCCGGCGGCGGCTACAGCTATTACGAAGACGATGACGTAAAAATCGAACAGGCGCGCCAGCGCGGCGCCGCCGGCGTGATTTTCCTGACTGCGTCCGACCAAGAATCCAATTTCTCCGATACGGCCGCAGCGTGGCGGCAGGAATTCGTTCAGCCGGACTGGCTGCGCGGCCGGCCCTTATCCGTTATCGCATGGCTTTCGCCCGATGCGACTGCACGGTTTTTGGACGCCGCCGGCGGGTCTCTTGACGCCCTTAGCGCTGAAGCCGCGCAGGCCACGTTCGCCGTCCGCCCTCTCGGCGCATCTCTGCAAGGGAGTTTTACGCAGTCGGTGCGGCGGTTTTCTTCGTCTAATATCGTTGGCGTCGTTCCGGGCGCAGCGCCTGAAACCGGAACCGTCGTCGTCACCGCCCATTGGGATCATTTGGGCGTCGGCGCGCCCGACGAGGACGGCGACGCCATATATAACGGCGCAAAGGATAATGCGTCAGGCGTGGCGGGATTGATCGCCCTCGCCGAAGCGGCGAAAGCGGCGGGCGCGCAGCGAAATATCGTCTTTGTCGCCACGACGGCGGAAGAAGCGGACTATGCGCAAATCGGCGCGCGCTATTATGTCGAACATCCCGCCTTTCCCATCGCTGAGACGGTCGTCAATTTGAATTTCGACGGCGTCGACGTCATCTGGCCGGCGCGTAATTTTATGGTCATGCCGCCCAATGGAACATCGGCGGGGCCGACAATGGCCGCGCTCGCCAAACCGCTGAATAAAACGGTCACGGAGCAACCCTGGCTGCCGAGTCTCAATTTCAGCTTCGATACGGCGGAATTCATGGCGCAGGGCGTGCCGGGCGTCACGCTGTGGGGCGGCTCGGGATTCCGCCTCGAGAACCTGACCGTTGACGCGCTGCGCAAGCGCTATGCGCGGCTGGGCGGCAAGATTCATACGCCCCAGGACGAATATTCCAAGGACTGGAGCGAAAAGGCGATTGAAGAGCATCTCGAACTCTATTGGGCGGCCCTTTCCTATTGGGCCAATGGCGGCGCGGCCCTGATTATCGATCCGAAAGGCCCTCTTGCGCCGCTCCTCGCGGCGGGCGGTCCGCCCTATCGCGCGCTGGCGGAGAAAATCGTCGAGCGCATGGACCTTCAGCCTGGCGAAAAGGTGCTGATGCTGTGTCATCCGACTCTATTTCAGAAAATCATTCCGCATTTGCGCTACGCCGTGATGCGCGCCGGCGGCGTCAATCTGGGTTGCCTGCAGGATTTGCCGCAGCCTTTCCCGCGCTACTGGCGGCGTGATCCCGTCCTGCGCGGCTTTACAGAAAGCCGCGACGCCATGGCCCGCATGGCGCGCGCCGCCGACGCATTTATCGCCCTGCCCGGAACCTGGCCGAACCAGTCCGCTTATCTGGGCGTTCAGGATATTTTAAAGAGCGGCCGGGGGCGGATCGTGCATTTCCACTGGCTCGGCGGCTATTCGCTTTTAAGAGAACAGCTGCCGGCGACGCCGCGGATGGACCGCACCTACGCGGTCGCCGTTCTTGAAACCGATTACGACGCTCTCGCCGATCAGCAGAGGCGTTTTGTCGACGCCGCGCGCAAGGGCGAAATCAGAGTGACCACGCCCGCCGGCACGGATGTCCGCTTCCGTCTCGGCAAACGCCGCCCTGTCAATATCCAGGACGGCGACGCCTCGGCGGTGCGGGCGCTCCAGGCGAAGATATTGATCGACCGCGAGGTCGAACTGCCCGCCGGCGCGGTGCGCTTCGCGCCGATCGAGGATAGCGTCGAAGGCTTCATCGTGTTTACGGATTCCTACTGGAACGACGAATTCGTACGCGCGCCCCGCCTGACGTTCCGGCAGGGACAAGTCGTGGAAGTCTCAGCCGCGGAAAACGTCGCGGCGCTGGAAGCCGAACTTGAAGGAGGCGGCGAGGCGGCCCGGCGCCTGCGCGGCTTCGCGCTCGGTTTCAATCCGTATCTCGCCGTCCCTGAAGACGAACCCTGGATTCCCTATTACGGATACGGCGCCGGTGTCGTGCGCCTGTCCCTCGGCGAAAACGGTGAGCTCGGCGGCAAGATCAAAGGCGATTATTCCCGCTGGAACTTTTTCACCGACGCGACGGTCGAAATCGACGGCGTCGCCTGGGTTGAAAACGGAAAGCTCGTCAATACGCCGCCGGCGCAATAGATTATAACGTCAGCGTCAATTATATGCTGACGGCGGTGAAGGCGGGGGATCGTTAATCACCCCGCGCCGCCTCGGCGATTGGGCCTAGCGTCGCCCAGTGCGCTTTAATGGCGTCTTTCGTTACTTCATAACCGGACGTCACGGCAGAACCGTATAAGCGCCAGTCGCGTAATTCGACACCGGCAACGTCGGGTGCAATCATAATGTCGGCAGGGTGCGCCATGAGCGTATTTTCATGGCGGGCGGTCGCGGAGCGCATCAAAAGACTGACGATCGGCGGCGCGCTGCGAAAACCGTGCTTCCCTATCCAACGAAGAAAGCCGGGGGGGTCCTCAAAATCAGCGGCTCTGATCGAGCCACGGCGGGCCACATCAATACCGATGGTCAATCCGCGATGCATGCCCGACATCAAGTCAGTGGGGAAATTATTAATCACCGCGCCATCGACAAGTAGCGCTGCGCCATCGACCACCGGCGGTAGAATTCCCGGCAACGCGATGGAAGCCCGCAAGGCCTTCCGTAGCAGGCCCCGTCGATGCACCCGCACCACGCCTTCGGTGAGTTCTGAAGAAACGCAGAAAAACGGCAGCATAAGGTCTTCGATCCGCGCATCGCCGAAGTGCGTCAGGAGCCTGTCTTCGACGCGCTTTCCCCGCGTCAACGCCACGACCGGCAATACGTGGTCAGAGAGTGGATTAGAAAATACAAAAGCTTCACAGATGCGACGCTCTATTTCTTCATCCGACCATTCCATAGCGACGCAGGCGGCAACGATCCCACCCATGCTCGATCCACAAACAAAATCAATCGGCACACCCGCTTCCCGCAAAGCTTTAACAGCGCCGATCTGCGCATAAGCGCGCGCGCCGCCACCCGAAAGCACCAGTCCGACTGAAACCCCTCCAATGGCGCGTGCAAGACGATTAACACAAGCATCATTGCGCAGATGGAAGATCCGATTTGCATCTATCGCGTCCACCCATTCGAGCACCTCACATGCGGGTTCTCCTTCATGGAGGATCACGAGATCGACCAGCCGGAACTTACGCGCCGGTGAGTCTTCTGCCGGCATTAAAGGGAAAGGTTTTGACGGCCTCGCATCTCTCCGTGCAAAGACGAAGAAGCGGTCGGCTTGGCGCAAGACAAATCGATACCAGGGCGAGTCGGCAATGCGTGCGGCGAGAATAACAATATCGTGGGTGGCTTCGATATTTTCAGCGGTTTGCGTCGGTGGCGCCGTCTCCGCGTCCGGCATGAAATGGACCGAGAGGCCATATCGCTCGATTTTTTTCGCCATCCGATTGGCCAACGCATCGATATCAATCGACGGAGAAGAACCAATCAGGGCAAAAACGCGTGGTGAAGACTGACTAAAGTTCGATTTGGGATGACGGGTTCGCCCCAACACCGCCCGAACCAAAAGACCTGCGAGGTCTGAATGCTCTTCAAAAAGCGCGTCAAAATCAGCTTGCGACAAAGCGAGGATTTCAGTATCCCGCAAGGCGTAAACGGACGCCGAATGCCGCTCGTCAGAAAGAAGCGCCATTTCCCCAACGGGTTCGCCGGCGCGAATATATCCAATCACCTCTTCGCCGTCCGGACATTGACGAACGACAATCAGACGCCCTGAAAGTACGAAATAGATGGTATCGGACGGCGCGCCCTGTTTAAACAATTCCCATCCACCGGCAAGCGAATACCACTGCCCGCGATCAATCATCGCTCTGCGTGTCGCCGGTTCAAGGGAGCGAAAAAATTCGAGTTGGTTAAGGCGTTCGACGACTGGTTTCATAGCCTATCTTTTAGACCCTTTTGCTGACCACCGCCCCCTTCATCGTCAGCAATATCTGTTTAGCTTTTATCCAAAAAACCTCTCACGCAACCAGACGCCCCATTCCGGGAATCAGATTTTGCGAACATGGTTACCCTGCAGCTCATCACAGATCGCATCAGACCGAATTCAGTCCGGCAAAAAAGGCGGCCTGATTTCGAATACGCCCGTTTAAATTGGATTGAGCGAAATCATGGCCTGTCAAAGACATAGGATTGCAACCGGCTTTGGTGGTCAATTCAGTTTTTTCTTTTCTGCGGTTGTCCATTCGGGACTTGGCAGCGGCGCCACCTGCACGCCTTCCTCGACCAACTGTTTCACGTCTTCACCGCTCGCCTCGCCGAAAATGCCTCGACCCTTGGCATCCCCATAGTGAATACGACGGGCTTCTTCAGGAAAGCGCTCGCCGACATAGTCGAAATTCTTTTCGACATAATCACGTGCGCGCCTGGCCGCCTGAACCACATCACTCCGGATCGCATCGATACGCGTTTTGCGGTCACCGCCGCGACGCGAGATCGATGGCGCCATAACCGCTTTTCTCACTTCGGCTGAACCGCAAACCGGGCACGACATGAGGCCTCTATCAGCTTGAGTATCAAAGTCGGCGCTATCGCGAAACCAACCTTCGAAGTCGTGATCGCCGTTACAGAGGAGTTGATATTTGATCATGTTTTCACAATGCGGAGTTCGGGGTTTCGTTCAAGAGCAAGATTAGGAATTCTTTGGCGCGCCTCACGCGCCATTGGGGGATCTATGTCTGCAAAAATCACGCCTGGGGCATCATCATGCGCTTGCGCCAGGATGTCACCCCATGGCCCGATGATCAGGCTATGGCCGTAAGTATCACGCCCATCCTCATGACGCCCACCCTGGGCCGGGGCGACAACAAAGGCGCCGCATTCGATGGCGCGCGCACGCAAAAGTGTTTCCCAATGGGCCTCACCCGTTTGTTTCGTAAAGGCCGCCGGGACACACAACACCTCTGCGCCCGCTCTTGATAACATACGATACAAATTCGGAAAACGCACATCATAACATATAGTTATACCGAACTTCGCCAGTGGTGTATCAACACAAACCGCTTCATCGCCAGCATCATATACAGCCGATTCACGCCAGGTTTCTCCGTTCGGCAGAGCCACATCGAAGCAATGCACCTTATCGTATGTCGCACCGAGGGCGCCGTCAGGGGCAAACAGATAGCTTCTATTGGCGGCGCGGCGCGGACCTGTTCTGACCGCCATCGACCCAATCAAAAGCCAGATCCGATGGTCGCGGGCGGATTGTGCAAACGACCCAATTTCATCAAGGCCGTTCTCGTCGGGAAGGTCAGAAAATAATCGCTCCGGATCACGGTCGAGCACATTGGTCATTTCAGGCGTCGCAACAAATTGCGCACCGCCCCGCGCCGCCTCGCCGATCAGCTCGAGAGCAACGCGACTATTCTCGGCGCGCACAATGCCGGATCGCATTTGCACGCAGGCCGCTCGGAACGGTTTTGCTTCATGCGCCATTCAACAACGGATCCAGCTTGCCAGCCCGATTGAGAGCCGCAAGCTCATCGCTCCCCCCGACATGGCTCTCACCGATAAAAATCTGTGGATAGGTGCGCCCGCCATTCGACCGCTGGAGCATTTCCTGGCGCTTTCGGGGATCAAAAGCGGCCGAGATCTCGGTAATATGCGCGCCCTTTTCGCGCAACAATGCGATCGCCCGAAAACAATAAGGGCAAAGTGGTTTGGTATAAATCGTAACTGGCGTCATGGATGATCCTTTTGAGGGCGCTATATGGCGTCTATGCCGCCTTTAACAACCCGCGCCAAGGCCAATGCGTCAACGGATGCGGCGCCGGCTTTTATAAGCGTACGCGCCGCCGCTGACAAAGTGGCGCCCGTTGTCAGCACATCGTCGATCAAAACGATACGGGCGCCGGAGATCACCGGGCGCATCGCCTGACTGACCTCGAATGCGCCCGCCACATTGCGCCGGCGCGCCTCGGCGGAAAGAGTCTTTTGCGGCGGCGTCGCGCGCGCGCGGCTCATCCCATTGATCAGCAATCGCGCGCCGGTCCGTTTGGCGATTTCTCGCGCCAGCAGCCCGGCCTGATTATAGCGTCTCACGATCAACCGGCGCCGGTGGAGCGGCACCGGCGTTATGATCGTCTGCGCATCCAAGAGGCTCGCCCCTGCACGCACCATCCATCTGGCGAACATCGGCGCAAGTTCGGTTCCGTCAGAATGCTTGAAGCGCACAATCATACCATGGCTGGCGTCATCATAAACAACCGCCGCGCGGGCTCTCCCGAATGCAGGCGGTTCAGCGAGGCATGCAGCACACATCGCCCCGACGCCGTAATCATAAGCAAAGGGCGCGCCGCAAAGACTGCATATGGGGTCTTCAATAAAATGCAGCCCCGACCAACCCGCCGGGCTTAAATTGCCGGGCGCAGAAACCCCGGATCCCGTCGCCGGGCAGCTCGGCGGGAGCACCAGGTCAAGTGCATGTTTACCACTCGCGCCAAGGCTTTCCATCGTGCGTGCAAGAAGCAGTCTTGTCGGCTTCATTGGGGCTCTTTCATGCCGGACATAACAGCGTGATCTCAAAACGCAGGGCGGATATAAGCATGCATGGCTTCCTAAGTCACCGACTCATAAACCCGGAACTCGTGTCATCCCGGACCCCGGAACTCGTGTCATCCCGGACCCCGGATCGAGTCCGGGGCAGGCTGTTACAACCGTCCGAATTCCGCAGGAATTCGGCCAATGGTTGTTAGATCTGGGATCCAGGGCCGCAGGCGAAGTGCACGCTGCTCTGGATCCCAGATAGCTCAATTCGCCAACCAAATCAAAGATTTGGGGCAAATTGGCTTCCGGGATGACGGTTAATGGGTATGTGACCTAAGTTGACCGCCAAGCGTTGCGCACCAGAACGTCATGTGCAAGCCATCGCATGTGTTGGCAGTGGGTCAGTCTGAAATATTGGCTGATTGGCCGGAACAGGCCCGGCAATTGCCGGTCGCCCATCGTGAGGTCGAGCGGAGGCTCTTCGCCAAAAGGCGGCCCCTCTTGAGTGATTTGGATTTGACTGCTTTCGGCCCCTAAATTTACGCTAACGAACCGTCTGGATTTTGAGGATCACACCGTCAGAAAGAAATAGGCGATACGCCTCGCCCTTCTTCAGTTGTTTCCTGATATCCGGCAGCAGCTTCATACTTCCGTGAAGCGAACCCGGGACTTCATATGTCTTCCCAGCAAAGGAAAGAGTGGTCTCGGGAAAGGTCGCCCATGCCACATGCTTGTCCGGCTGCCGGCCGTCGAAAACTGCTTCGATGACTTCGAAATCATCGGATAGCAACGCGGCCTTCTGAGCTCTCAAAGGAAGTGCCGTCACGAGGAAATGTGGAACAGCTATTAAAGATATGAATAGCGATGTGACGACGCCATTCCATCGGCCATGCTTCTTTAAGAAGGAAAAAGACGACAACGGCCAAACCCCAGATAGCCCGGGAAACGCAATCAGCGCAGCCGCAATTCCGTAGAATATTGCGAACATTTGCCAGTCGAAGACTTCCAGAATGGAGATGTCGGCCACGGAAAATATCATCAGCTCATCTCGTTACGCTCGTAATAGGGTTGAACAATTCTACTGCCTCAAGCCCGCCACCTTAATGTATCTTAAGTTACCTACGGCCGCTCGTGATAACCATAATGGGTAGCAAACCAATCGGCAAAACCTTCTGCTTTTTTGTCCGACTTGCAATTATGGTTTGCTCGGTCGACATGATGTCCAATTTCATGCATCAGCACCTCACGCTCGAAGAACGTTTTTAGCGCATCTCGATCAAACCTAATCCTTAGGCCGGATTTATGTTCTTCCATTATCGCACCCGCTCTTCTATATTCGTATAAAGTGCTGGGTTTCGGGATGGAATAATATATCCTTTCGAGCCGTTTCTTAGGGAATGCATGGATAAAGATTTTGTTTGAAAAATAGACCCCGTAAGTAAGAAGACGCCATGACTTAAGTTGCTTATTGGTTCCCCCAAGAAGAACAATCGCTTCGAGATTTCGCACAAATTCAGCAGGTAACTTACCCACCATAACTTTCACATCAAATAGCTTGAGCGGTGAAACAAAGTTTGGATGTGTGCGTAGCTGTTGAAATAAAATACCCTTATGGTTTTCCAGTTTCTGCTCAATTTTTGAAAGTGCGGCCGAAACCTCAAGGTCCCATGGGTCATAAGACCGCAAATTCGTGTATTTTGATTTTGACCATGAGCCTGATCTTATGCCGCCGTTGTGCATAAAGATTTTTCCAGACATAGTTTTCTCCAGTCATAGCTCTGAGTATTCCCAAATTCACAAAATGAATGGGTTTGTACTCAGTATAGGAATCATAAATTTGATTAATGAGCTATGATATCACTTGACGCAAAACCGCTAGTGTTAGGTATTCCTGTAATGAATAAGGATTACATTTGCTTGGAGGCAAGCGATATCAATAGCAGGGCAAGTATGTGCCGAGCTGAATTGATCTAGGAGAATATGGACATAAATTTGAACATGTGAGGCTGTTATATAGCAATGTGCAGACTGTCAAGCTTAGACGTTCCGCAAGGCTAACGCGTTCCGAGCGGCTGAACGCCAAAGACGAACGTGAAGGACGAATGTCGTATTTTAGGCGACGCTGGTCATTCGAGCGGCCGAGCGTGACCGTCGCAAAAGGGCCATCAAAGCTCATTCGCGGTCCCTCCTGAGCGTGTCTAATCACAAGCGCTTTCCATTCCGTTCGGTCTCCGGCGACCGATCGGAGGGGCCGCTCGGACCGTCAACGCGATGCGACCTCATAAATTCAAACTGAAACACGACAAGTCTGTTCCGGCCTGTTTCTATTGCAAGACCCATTGCGCGCGCGCCCACTCCGCCGTTAGATCAAGAGCATGAACGCTCCCCCTGTTATTTTCGATCATCGCCTCATCCGTACGCGCAGAGAGCGATCAGGCTCAGCCTTCGCAGCGCATGATTTTTTGCACCGCCGCGCGATGAACGACATCATTGATCGGTTGGAAACGGTGACGCGCACCTTCCCGCTCGCCGCCTTTTTCGGCGCTGCATCCCTCACTGAAATGCTCACCCCATCGTGCGGTGTTGGTTCCCTGTTCAGCGTTGATCTCGCAACGTCGCGCCTGGACCCAGCCAACGCGCCAGCGCTTGTCGCCGATCAAGAGCGGTCTCCGTTTGCGCCCAACAGCTTTGATTTAATTGTCAGCGTATTGACGCTGCACCACGCCAATGACCTTGTCGGCGCACTCTCTCAGGCGAGAGCCGCGCTCAAACCTGACGGTCTTTTTATCGCGGCGCTGTTCGGGGAAGACACGCTGAAAGACCTCCGAACGGCATTTTACACCGCCGAGACTGAAATTGTCGGAGGGGTCAGTCCGAGAGTGGCGCCCTTTGCGAGCGTTCGCGATTTGGGATCCGCATTACAGCGCGCCGGATTCGCCTTGCCTGTCGCCGATATCGACCGCGTGCAGGTGCGCTATCAAAATCCCATGCGCCTCATCGAAGACTTGCGCGGTATGGGTGAGACAAATGCGCTCATGGACCGCAGTCGAAGCCTGACCCGCACGATCTTCGCGCAGACGATGAGTCATTTCGAGCAACAAGGGGGAATCGCAGGTTTTGATATCGTCTATCTTACCGGATGGTCGCCGCATGAAGATCAACAAAAACCCCTTAAGCCCGGCGCCGCGAAACAATCACTGCAAACAGCGATTACCCAATCCCGTGACGCCGACACGAAGAAACCATAGGGATTTGTCTCAGAGGTTTGGTCTATCGCATCGAGCGATAAATCAGGATCGCCCGATGCGATCGTTTTCTTTGTCGTCGCGCCAGTTTTGCGAAAAACCGGACCTCATTCTGAGCTTGTCGAAGGGCCACTTTTTCGCCCGGCGCTCTAACCGTTGCCGATCTATTCAAGCGCGTTGTCAATCGTGCCGTACAAATCAGACGTGCTGCTTGAGAAAGAAACAACAGCCGTCACGATTACGAGAAATATCAACCCGACGATTAATCCGTACTCAATAACAGTTGCGCCGCTCTCATCGCACAGGAAACTTTTAATCTTACCTTGAGAACCCCGCGCATTCGAAAACTTATGTGTCGTAATGTTGTTCATAACAGGTCTCTCAATTGCGCGGCCAGCGGTCTGTCACCTGGCGGCATCTCGTAACTCAACAACTCCGGCGCCGTCACCCAGCGAAGCGTGTCATGCACGATCGCTTTCGGCGCGCCTGACCACTTGCGGCAAACGAAGAGCGGCATCAGCAAATGAAACGCCCCGGAATCGCATGACGCAAATGCAATCGGCGAAAGACATGACTCGACAACGTCAATCTCAAGCTCTTCTTTCAGCTCACGAACAAGCGCCTGCTCAGGCGTTTCTCCATCAACCAGCTTGCCGCCCGGAAACTCCCACAATCCTCCCATGGGTTTTTTCGGAGGACGTCGCGCGAGAAGTATTCGTCCATCGATATCTATCAACGCACACGCCGCAACAAGAACGAGCCTTGCCATGTTTTCGCCCCAATCTTACGGTCGCCAACTTGCCAGGGCATTTGCCTGAAACGTAAAGTTTTAGAGACCAAGCAATAATTTTATGTTTTTTTCAGAATACGCCGATTGTTCGTAAACAAATGCTTGCACCTTAACCATCAATTAGCCGCATCGTTCTCGACACCGATTTGATTTTCGCTCCCGGTAGGCGGCCCATCCCGCAACACATTGCCTGTTTCCGGGCGAAAATAAACAACATCACTCGCCTCCGCGAGTTCGGAAAGTGTCGCATCGATCATACGCAATGTTAGAAACCGTTGAATTTCAGCGCGAACCTCTTCGAATGAGGCTGCCTGTGTCGGCCGACGATCAAGGACTTGCAGGACGTGCCATCCGAATTCAGTTTCAAAGGGCGGCGCTATATCGCCGACGGCTGTCGCAAAAGCCGCCTGGGAGAAGACACCCGTCATCATGCCTTGGGTAAAATACCCCACTTCCCCACTTAACGGCGCCGTCGCACGGTCCATCGAACGCTCCCGAGCCAATTCTTCGAAAGCAACCCCGCTGGAGAGTTCTGCGAGAATGTCATCCGCCTCGTCTTTCGTAGCGACGAGTATGTGGCGGGCGCGGATTTCATCGCCGAGCTTTGTTACACCGGATTGCGATCGATAAAGCGCCTGAACTGAGTCCGGGGTTACAGCCTCCTCGATTCGATTCTCCATATATGACGCTGCGAGGATGCGGTCTCGCGCAGCGCTGAGTTTTCTGACGATATGCGGCTTGCGCATCAGACCCGCCTCAGAGGCTGCGTTTGCGAGAAGCTGTTGTTCAACAAAAGTTTTGACCAGTTCGCGGGCAAAGGCTCTTTGCGGGGTGAGCTGCTCTTCTTCTCGCAAAAAGCCCAGGGCGTGCGCCGCCGCCTCGACCTCCGACAAATGAACATAGCGCCCGTCAATGCGCGCCAGGATTGGATCCGCTTTATCGACAGGCGCTTGAAAGGTGAACGATGCGCCTGCCACATCGTCATTCGCCATTCTCAGCTCATCGATGATCCAAAGGCAGGCGATAATCAAAACGAAGCTTGAAAAAGCGCTATAGGCCCGCCCCCACCGGGTGGGCAGCCAGGAAAAAAAGCCCGCAGCCGCGGAGAGCGCCCATCCCCCGCCAATCGTAGCAACCCGCCAGGCGTTTCGGGCAATGATCTTGGTCGCTCGCCATAAGGCCGAATCGAGAACGCCAACAAACCGCCAAATCGCGGCGACGCCTCTCCCGAGGGCCTGCAAAACCCACAAAAATGCTATCAAAAGCACGTGAAAAAGCGCCCCGAGCCGCCGCAGAATATAAAGCATCACGCCACCCGCCACAGCCAGAGTGGTCGCGGTGTGTTCCAGTTTTGTTGGTTTTTTTTCAGAGTTCATCTTAGGTGCGCTCTTGCGCTTCGTTGACAGGCAAATCGCCCCTGCTTATCTCTCCGACAACTTCCAAAGGCTGGCTATCTGGGTATCCGCCTAAAACGGCATACGCAGTCTGCCCAGCCATCGTTTTGATCATCGCTTCACAAGGTGCACCATTCATGGCGCTACTCGGTATCGCAAAAAAAATCTTCGGCTCTTCTAACGAGCGCCGCTTAAAGCCATTATCGCGTCGTGTGGAGGCGATCAATGCTCTTGAGGACGAAATCGCGCTGTTAAGCGACGATGGGCTCATCGAGCGCACGGCCGAGTTAAAGCAACGGCACAAAGACGGAGCGACTCTGGATAACCTGCTCGAAGAGGCCTTTGCGACGGTGCGTGAAGCCGCCAAGCGCGCGCTCGGTCAACGCCATTTCGACGTTCAGCTGATCGGCGGCATGGTGCTCCATGGCGGCGATATCGCCGAAATGAAGACCGGCGAGGGCAAGACTCTGGTCGCCACCCTCCCCGTTTATCTAAACGCGCTCACCGGTCGCGGCGTTCATGTGATCACCGTAAACGACTATTTGGCGACGCGTGACGCAGAGTGGATGGGGCGGGTCTATGAACGCCTCGGCATGACGACAGGCTGTATCGTGCACGGGCTGGACGATCAGGAGCGCCGCCGGGCTTACGCTGCCGACATCACCTATGGCACCAACAACGAATTCGGATTCGACTATCTGCGCGACAATATGGTCGTGACCGAGGCCAACCGGGTCCAGCGGGAACCGCATTACGCCATCGTGGACGAGGTCGACAACATCCTGATCGACGAGGCCCGGACCCCGCTGATCATCAGCGGCCCCGCCGAAGAACCGGTGCAACTGTACCAGAGCTTCGCCAAACTGGTGACCAGGCTCGACGATGCCACCGATTACACCATCGACGAACGCACCAAGGCCATCTCCCTAACCGAAAGCGGGATCTCCAAGATGGAGCAGTGGACCAATACCGCCAACCTCTACGACCCTGAGAATTACCACCAGGTCCACTATATGGAGAACGCCCTCTCCGCCGAGATCTCCAAATTGCGCGACAAGGACTACGTGGTTAAGGACGGCGAGGTAATCATCGTCGACGAGTATACCGGGCGTCTCCAGCCCGGCCGCCGCTGGTCCGATGGGCTGCACCAAGCCGTGGAAGCGAAAGAAGGCTTAAAGATTCAGCGGGAGAGCATCACCTACGCGACGATCACTCTCCAGAACTACTTCCGCCTCTACGAAAAACTGGCCGGGATGACCGGCACCGCGCTCACGGAGTCGGACGAGTTCTACAAGATCTACGGGCTGGAGGTTGTGGCGGTGCCGACAAACCTGCCCATGTCCCGGGAAGACCGTTCAGACTTGGTGTTCCAGACCGAGGACGGCAAGTGGAACGTCGTCAACGAAGATATCGCCTCCCTGCACGAAAGCGGCCAGCCTGTCCTGATCG
>JAJFFW010000080.1 GCA_021776435.1 Parvularculaceae bacterium
GATTAGTCTGGTAATGGCTTAAATTTTTGGAGGACGTCCATGCCCGATGTATTGCTACTGGGGTTCTGTTGGGACGCCAGCTCTTCTCATGCGCGTGGCGCCGCGCTAGCGCCGCGTGTTATTCTCGCCCAATTGAGAAATCAAGCTTCCAACCCCTTCAGCTATAGCGGTATCAGGTATGATAAAGCGATTGCGGAAGAACACATTTTTGATCTCGGGGAAGAGGGTGAGGCCTGTCGCCGACGGATCGAAGAAAGTGTATCGGACGTGCTCACGCGTGGCGGCGTTCCTTTAAGTCTTGGGGGGGATCACAGCATCACTTTGCCGATCTTGCGTGCCTTGAAGAAAAAGCATGGCGCCATGAATGTTCTTCATATTGATGCACATCCGGATTTGCATGATGAATTCAACGGCGACCGTTATTCCCACGCTTGCCCCTTTGCGCGGGCATTGGAGGAAGGATGCATCGACCGTCTTGTGCAGGTCGGCGTCAGAAGCATCACGCCGGAACAATCCGAGACGGCTCAGCGTTATGGTGTGATTATGCTGGGCGCTGACTCCCTTGATGATGCGCCAGACGATCTCTTGGCCGGTCCCTTATATTTGACCATCGATCTTGACGGATTCGATCCGGCCTTTGCACCGGGGGTTTCGCATCCGGAACCCGGCGGATTGAGCACGCGTGAAGCTCTTGGCCTGATTGGGCGCATTACGGGTCCTTTGATTGGCGCGGATATTGTCGAGCTCAATCCGGAACGCGATCCATCGTTGCTGACGGCGGGGCTTGCTGCGCGTCTGGTCAAAGAACTGGCCGCAAAAATGTCTACGCAATCGTAAAGCTCCACAATTCGTGATGGCGATAGTTATCCTCGGCCGAGCCAAGCGCCGTACAATTGGTGGCAGTGGTTCAGTTCCACCGGCGTCCAACGACAATACTGCCAAAACAGGCGGAAACTGCTATAACGCCCCGAACAAGCAAACAGAGATCAGAGCAAGGGGCAACCAGGTGACACAAGCGAGCGACATTGAAATCGCGCGAGCGGCGCAGCTTCGACCCATAGAAGAGATTGCTGCGCAACTCGATATTCCACCCGAAGCGATTATCCCCTATGGGCGAGATAAAGCGAAAATCACCACTGATTATCTGAACCACGCCAATGGCCGCCCCGACGGTAAGCTTATTCTTGTCACAGCGATTTCTCCAACGCCGGCCGGTGAAGGGAAGACAACAACCACAGTTGGCCTGGGTGACGGATTAAGCCGGATCGGCAAGCGGGTCGCGATCTGTTTGCGTGAGCCAAGCCTGGGCCCTTGTATGGGTATGAAGGGGGGCGCTGCAGGCGGCGGCCATGCTCAGGTCGTGCCGATGGAGGACATCAATCTCCACTTTACTGGCGACATGCATGCGATCACAGCGGCGAACAATCTGCTCTCGGCGATGATCGACAATCATATTTACTGGTCAAATGAGGCCGGGCTGGATCTAAGGCGCATCACCTGGCGTCGCGTTGTCGATATGAATGATCGCGCTCTGCGACAACTGACGGTCGGGCAGGGCGGACCGACAAATGGGTTCTTGCGCTCGGAAGGTTTTGATATTTCCGTCGCTTCGGAGGTCATGGCGATTTTCTGCCTGTCGAAGGATCTCGCCGATCTGCAAAAACGCCTGGGCGAAATCGTTGTTGGATATACGCGCGATAAGAAACCCGTCAAAGCGCATGAACTCAAGGCGCAGGGCGCGATGACGGCGCTTTTGAAAGATGCATTGCAGCCTAATCTCGTACAGACGCTGGAGGGGACGCCGGCCTTTGTTCATGGCGGGCCTTTCGCCAATATTGCCCATGGCGCCAATTCGTTGATCGCCACGAAGTTTGCGTTGAAGGCGGCTGATTATGTTGTGACCGAGGCTGGCTTCGGGGCCGATCTCGGGGCGGAGAAGTTCTTCGACATTACCTGTCGAAAGGGGGAGATGACTCCTTCGGCGGCGGTGATCGTTGCGACCGTTCGCGCACTTAAGATGCATGGCGGCGTTGGTTTGAAAGAACTCGGCGCGGAGAACGTCGAAGCGATTGAAAAAGGCGGCGTTAATCTGGCCCGCCATATAGAGAATTTGCGCCAATACGGTGTACCTGTCATCGTCGCTGTCAACGGATTTACGTCAGATACGCGAGAAGAAATTGCGGCGGTTGAGCGCATCGCCGCTGCAGCAGGGGCGCCCGTGATCGCTTGCACCCATTGGGCTGACGGTGGGGCTGGGGCGCAGGATTTAGCGCAGAAAGTCATCGACACAATTGAAGGCGATGCGCCGCCCTTTCGTTATCTCTATCCGGACACTCTGCCTTTGTGGGAGAAGACACGCGTTATCGCTCAACTCATCTACCGCGCCGACGATATTATTGCCGACGCCAAGGTGCGCGCCCAATTTAAGGCGTTACAAAAAGACGGATATGGTGAGTTGCCGATCTGCGTCGCCAAAACCCAATACAGCTTTTCAACCGACCCGGCGCTGAAGGGCGCTCCCAGCGGTCATGTCGTTCCGATTCGCGAGGTGCGATTGGCTGCAGGCGCCGAATTCGTGGTGGTTGTGTGCGGCGATATCATGACAATGCCGGGATTGCCGCGCCGACCGGCTGCCGAGGCGATTGGCGTGGACCAAGAAGGGCAGATTTTCGGATTGTCTTGAGAGAAAGCGCTGGATATTGGCCCAAGCTGTTGACAGGCGTCGGACCATTGGCTATTTCGCGCCCTCGTTGAGCAACAAGGCCCGACTGCCATGAAAGTCAGAAGTTCTCTGAAATCGTTGAAGAACCGGCACAAAGATTGCCGCATCGTACGGCGTAAAGGCCGGGTCTATGTGATCAACAAGACCCAACGCCGCTTTAAAGCACGTCAAGGCTAGTCCGCTCACCGGAAATTTCCTTGGTTTGTAATGACTTGGGCGCTATTCTTACGTCCATGCGAACTGTAATTTGTGCACTCTTCTGTTTTGGTGTGATGGCGGCGCCCGCTTGGGCCGACCAGACAGATCCTCGACTCGATCAACTTTTTGAAGAGCTTCGGGTTGGCGACGCGCTCAGCGCTAACGATACAGCTAGCCGTATCGTCGAAATTTGGTCTGACTCTCAAAGTGATACTGTCGATATCTTGCTGACGCGCGCTTCTGAAAGCTATGACGCGGGCGCCTTTGATCTTTCGATGACGCTTCTCGATCATGTTGTGGGTCTCGCACCGAATTTTGCCCAAGGCTACGCCCTACGCGGTTCGCATCGCCTTTCATTGGGGGATCAGGCTGGCGCCATTGCAGATTTTTCCAAAGTGCTGGAACTTGAACCCCGTCAGTTCGTGATCCGGATCACACTTGCTGAGTTACTGATTTCGAATGACGAAAAGCGTGACGCCTACGAGATGTTCCAAAAGGCGCTCGAATGGAATCCGCATGATGATCACGCCCGTCGGCGGGCACGCAAACTGCGTGAGGAACTCGACGGTCAAGAGATTTAGTTTTCCCCATAGACTGAATTCGAACTTGCTCTTTTTGGGTGCTCCTTTCTATTTCATTGGTGTGTTGGCGTAAGGTCATCCGCATCCAAATGATCAAGTTTATGATGAGGAGTGTCGAAAATGGCTGATGGGTCAGCGAATATGTCTTCTTCGACAGGTGGGGTCGCCGCTGAGCGGCTTCGGTCATTCCTTGAACGCGTCGAGCGTCTGGAGGAAGAAAAAGCCACGATCATGAATGACATCAAAGAGGTGTATGCCGAGGCCAAGGGAGAAGGCTACGACACTAAGATATTGCGTCAGATCATTCGCTTGCGGAAAATGGATCGGGCAGACCGACAGGAGCAAGAAGCGCTCCTCGACCTTTATCTGAGCGCGCTCGGAGGATTATAAAATCAATATCTAGCTCGCGCGCTTCACTTCAAGCCCGTGTTCGCGTAGCTTGCGGTAAAGCGTTGAGCGACCGATCCCCAATCGACGGGCGACTTCCGACATGCGTCCACTATAGACGTCGATCGCCAATTTGATGAGATCGCCCTCGATGTCGCCGAGGGCCCGCAAATCCCCCTCTTGGTTGAAGACTGAGACGCCGTCATCTAATGTTTTTTCTGTGATCGTTGTGGGGTGCGTTAAGTTTACTTCATCGACATCAAGAAGCGGAGGGCCTGAAACGACACCGGCTGCTTCGAACTCTGCTACGAGGAACGGGAAATCCCGTGCTGAGAGATACGAGTCTTCGGCTAGAACGACGGCGCGAAATATTGCGTTTTCGAGCTGGCGCACATTGCCGGGCCATGGCTGTTTAACCAGTATCTCCATGACCTCATTACGAACGCCGCGCACATCCCGGCGTTCTTCGGCGTTATACCGTCGAATAAAATGCTCTATGAGCGCCGGAACATCTTCGGGACGCGAGCGCAAGGATGGCACTTCAACCGGGAAAACATTTAAGCGATAATAGAGATCTTCACGGAAGTTTCCGTTTTTTACGCCCTCTGCAAGGTCACGATTGGTGGCTGAAATGATGCGGACATCAACCTTGATGGGACGCTTGGCTCCGACAGGATCGATTTCACCTTCCTGAAGAGCGCGCAGGAGTTTGACTTGCATGTCCGCCGGCAATTCACCGACCTCGTCAAGAAAGATAGTTCCGCCGTCAGCTTCCTGAAACTTGCCGATATGTTTTGACGTTGCGCCAGTGAAGGAACCCTTTTCGTGTCCGAAGAGAATGCTTTCAACAAGGTTTTCCGGTATGGCGCCGCAATTGACGATGATGAAGGGGCGGCCTGCGCGTTCTGATGCGCCTTGAATTGCGCGCGCGACCATTTCCTTTCCGACACCGGACTCGCCTGTGATCAGTATGGGTATTGATGAGACGGCTGCACGCTCTCCCAGGCGCGCCACGTGTCGCATGGCCATGCTGTCGCCAACAAGATCGTTGAAACCCATCGATCCCTCATGCTTTCGCTTCAGTCGTGAAACTTCCCCCTTTAGCGTCGAGAGGTTTAGCGCATTGTTGAGAGAAACAATGATCCGTTCAGGGGAGACGGGCTTAACAAAAAAGTCAGCCGCGCCATTTTGCATCGCTTCGACGACCGTATCGATACCGCCCTGAGCTGTTAATACGATGATAGGGAGTTCTTCGCGAAAAGATTTCGCGCGCTTAAGGGTTTCCATTCCACCAAGGCCGGGCATTCTTAGGTCGAGCAATACCACGCCAATGTCATTACCCTGTTGGCTTTGCAACAACGATAGTGCGTTTTCACCATCGTCGGCTTGCAATACGGGATAGCCTGCTCTTTCGCAGACTGCGCGCATTAATCGCCTTTGTGTGGGATCGTCATCGACAATCAATACGGTTTTCGCCATCGGGAACCCCTCAAGAACAATCTGAGAAGCGATTATGTAGCGCCTATGAAGTAAATATCGGTTTAAGCCGTTTCAATTCGGGGCGCCTATCATGAGTTTTCTTGTCGAAGTAATGATTTGTTTACCAATTAATTTCTCATTTACGAATTGAAGTTGATACGCCTCCTCATTTACGGCTGTCGCATGATGGCGCACCTTCCTGAGTTCTGTAAAGATCGTTAAGGCTATGCGGAAGCGGCGGGCTGCGCTAAGAGGCTCGAACCTGCATATGAAAAGGTGAATTGGCGGATTTCATGGCGCGTGAACTCAAAGCTGAACAATCCAACACGTTTATCCGGCCTCTCGCCGGTCTAGGCGGTGTCGCCCCTCTCGGGCCCGATTGGTTCAAGCGGGCTATCGAAGCGCCGTTTGAAGACGGCGCCGTCGATGTGAAGGGCGCGCGTATAACCTATTCGGTGTGGGGTGAAGCGGGGCGGCCAGGGCTCTTGTTTGTGCATGGGGGGCGCGCCCACAGGAATTGGTGGCGGCCATTTGCACCATTTCTGGCGACCCAGTTTCGCGTTGCCGCTTTCGATTTGTCCGGTATGGGTGATTCTGGCTGGCGCGAGAGATATTCTCTCGATCTTCTCGTAGATGAAGTTTTTGCTGTTTCCGAGGCGGCCGGGCTGATGGAGCATGGACGGCCGCTCGTTGTCGGTCATAGTTTTGGCGGATGGGTTACGCTTGCTGCTGTAGAGCGGGAAGGGGCGCGTCTCGCCGGCGCCGTGATCATAGACAGTCCGATCGGCCTGCCGGACCCTGATGAAGGCTATACGATATCTAAAGCCAATACGGACAAACCGAACGCGCATCGCGCCAACCGAGTCTATGGATCGCTGGCCGAGCCGATTTCACGATTTCGATTTTTACCGAATCAACCTTGCGAACACCTTTTCCTTGCGGATTTTATTGCTCGAGAGGGTTTGAAAAAGGCGCCGCTCGAGGGTGGTGGTGAGGGTTGGGTTTGGAAATTTGACCCTGCTCAGGGGCGCAATTTTGATATCCAGTTCGCGAGAGATCTGTTTCTCGCCGCCCGTTGTCCACTCGCATTTATTTACGGTGAGGATTCTCAATTTGCTCAAGGCGATGGATTTAGTCATCTGAAGAACCGTGCTTCGGGTCGATCACCGTTCATCGTGGTGCCCGCAGCCCATCACCATCTGATGATGGACCAACCTCTGGCCTTTGTAGCCGTCTTACGGACTCTCCTCAGCTGCTGGCCCGTGCGAGTCGGCGTTTGATAGGCTTGCTCACGGGCGGGAATTCCTCCAGAAAACGAAAAGAACGGAGTGGGTTATGACAGATCAAGCTAATCAGAGCGTGCTGGATGATGAAGAAAGCCGCAAAACCTATATCGGTGTAATGAAAGCGGTCGGAGAAATCGGTCTGCCTTTTTCGCTGGGGCTCGCCGTGCTTTTTACCAATTTAGTCTTGTCTAATGGAATTTTAACGGCGTTACTGGGTGCTATCATCACCTATCTAATTGTTTTCTTCATCGTAAAAACATTCTTTTCTCACTAGCTTCTGCATCGCTTGACTTTCTGTGGGTCTTGAAGGGGAAGTTCGGCGCATCTCAATTCGGGAGAAAAAATGAAGATCGCTGTTTTAAAGGAAACGCAGCCCGGTGAGACGCGGGTCGCCGCTTCACCGGAATCCATTAAAAAGTTTCTGAGCCTTGGTGCGGAAGTCACAGTTGAAAAGGGTGCTGGTGAAAGCGCTCATTTTTCGGATGCAGCCTATTCAGATGCTGGCGCTGTCATGGCGGCAAGCGTTTCTGAGGTGGTTAAAGGTGCAGACCTTATCTTGAAGGTGCAAAGGCCCGAAGCGGGTGAACTTGCCCAATATAGCCGCGGCGTGAAGCTGGCAGGTCTATTGTCGCCCTACGCCGACCCGGCCGTGCTCGATGCGTATGCGAAAGCCGGGGTCGATGCATTTTCTTTGGATTTGATGCCGCGAATCACCCGTGCGCAATCGATGGACGTTCTCTCCTCGCAATCGAATCTTTCCGGCTACAAAGCGGTTATTGACGCATCCGCATATTTTGGGCGGGCTTTTCCGATGATGATGACCGCCGCCGGCACCATTCCGCCAGCGAAAGTTTTTGTGATGGGGGCAGGGGTCGCCGGTCTTCAGGCGATCGCAACCGCACGTCGTCTCGGCGCGATCGTCTCGGCTACCGATGTACGTTTTGCCGCAAAAGAACAGGTTGAAAGCCTCGGGGCCACTTTTATCACGGTCGATGAAGAGGCGATGAAAAACGCTGAAACTTCAGGTGGTTATGCAAAGGAAATGTCGGAGGACTTTATCATCCGACAGGCTGAATTTGTTGCGGCGCACATCAAGAAACAGGATGTTGTGATAACGACCGCCCTGATCCCCGGTCGTCCTGCACCGAAACTCGTATCTGAAGAGATGGTTCGATCCATGGCTCCGGGTTCGATTATCGTCGATCTGGCGACGGAGCAGGGTGGTAATGTGGCCTTGAGCCAGGTCGGGGAAGTGATCGACACCGGCGGTGTCGTGATCCTTGGGTTTACCAATGTAGCGGGGCGTTTGGCTGCCGATGCTTCCAACCTTTACGCGCGCAATCTTTTCAATTTCATCTCTGCCTTTGTCGACAAGGAAACCAAATCCCTTGCGATCGATTGGGAAGACGAAATTATCGCGGGTGTCGGCTTGACGCGTGACGGCGCCGTTGTTCATCCGAACTTCATCAATTCTGAATCGAAAGCCGAGAAGGTGAAAACGCCGGCGCCAGATACTCAGGCTGGCGGCGAAGTAGAGATAGAGACTTAGACCCCGAGAGGAGTCGGCTATGGCCGTACAGGAAAACAAGGAAGCTGTAGAGGAAGCCGCGCGCGCTGCGGAGGAAGCGGCAAATGCAGCTGAAGCGGCGGCGGCGAATGCGACTGGCAGCGCAGAAACGGCGACGCAAGCTGCGCAATCGGCCCGAGATTACGCTGACCAGCTTGCGACACTCGTTGCCTCAATGGGGGGGCCTTCGGATTTTATATTTCTTCTCGCCATATTCATCCTTGCCGTATTCGTAGGGTATTACGTTGTCTGGTCAGTGACGCCGGCCTTGCATACGCCGCTAATGTCAGTGACGAATGCCATATCATCAGTTGTGATAGTGGGTGCACTGATCGCTTTGGGGGCGGATCTCGCTGAATCTGCAGCTGGCGGCATTTCAAAATATTTGGGATTTGCAGCGGTGGCGCTCGCCAGTGTCAATATTTTTGGCGGTTTCCTCGTCACACAGAGGATGCTCGCAATGTATAAGAAAAAAGAACGATAGAGAGGGGTCAGCAATGGCGGAAAACCTACCAGCGCTGCTCTATGTGGCCTCGGGCATTCTTTTTATCCTCGCTTTGAGAGGGTTGTCCTCACCAGAAACAGCGCGTGAAGGCAATCGTTTCGGCATGATAGGCATGGTGATTGCGGTCATCACGACGTTCTTTGTTTTAGAAAACAAGGGGTTTGGCACTTGGTTCTTGATCCTTCTTGCGGTCGCTCTGGGCGCTGTGCCTGGCGCTTATATCGCGCGAAAGATCCCCATGACCGCAATGCCGCAATTGGTTGCCGCATTCCATTCGCTGGTTGGTCTGGCTGCGGTCTTTATCGCCTGGGCGGCGTTTCTCGCGCCGGCTGCGTTTGGCATCGGCGCCCCGGGTGAGATTCATGTCCAGTCGGTCGTTGAAATGTCACTCGGCGCGGCGATCGGCGCGATTACGTTTTCAGGTTCGATTATTGCTTTCCTGAAGCTTAACGGGAACATGTCCGGTAAACCTATTCTCTTGCCGTTCCGGCATGCGGTTAATCTGGGTTTCGGTCTCTTCATTCTGCTTCTGATTGGTATGCTGATGACTTTCGAGCAGTCATCAACAACGTTTTTTCTTTTAACGCTTGCGGCGTTTATTCTTGGATTTCTGATCATTGTGCCGATTGGCGGCGCCGACATGCCAGTCGTGGTTTCAATGCTCAACAGTTATTCGGGTTGGGCGGCGGCTGGTATCGGATTCACGCTTGAGAACATGGCGTTGATCATCACCGGCGCGCTGGTCGGTTCATCAGGCGCCATCCTGTCCTACATCATGTGTAAGGGCATGAACCGCTCGTTTATCTCCGTCATTCTTGGTGGATTTGGGGGTGAAGATGCGACCGCAGGCGCGGGCGCCGACGAAGACCGGCCCGTCAAACAGGGTTCAGCTGAGGATGCGGCGTTCATCATGAAGAATGCCGGAAAAGTCATTATCGTTCCAGGATATGGTATGGCGGTGGCTCAAGCGCAGCACGCCTTGAAGGAAATGGTTGATTCTCTCAAGGAAGAGGGCGTTGAAATCAAATATGCGATCCACCCGGTGGCGGGCCGCATGCCCGGGCACATGAATGTCCTGCTCGCTGAAGCGCAGGTCCCTTATGATGAGGTATTTGAGCTGGAAGATATCAATGCGGAGTTCCGTACTGCCGATGTTGCTTTTGTCATTGGCGCGAATGACGTCACCAATCCGGCGGCGAAAACCGACAAGGCCTCACCGATTTATGGCATGCCGATCCTCGATGTTGAAAATGCCGGTACGGTGCTGTTCGTCAAACGGTCGATGGCGGCGGGCTATGCGGGCGTCCAAAATGAACTCTTTTTCCGCGATAACACGATGATGCTGTTTGGCGACGCCAAGAAAATGTGTGAGGGAATCGTCAAGGCGCTGTAATTTTCACTGCCTTGCTTTGACAGAATGATTACCTTTTGGTGAGGTTGTGTTGCCGATCACAGCTTGGTTTACTGTTTGATCAGGTAAAACCTGATTCGCCAAAATAGAGGCGCATTAGAGCGCCCCAATTCCTGAGATGATCGTATTTTCGATCGGCAATACTATGGGTGTTCACGAACACCGAAACAGACGGGCAAAGGGTATAGCAATGATGAAATATCTACTGATGAGCGCTACGGCTTTGGTTCTGGTCTCATGCGCTGGCGAAGACGTTGATGAGGATGTATCTACGCCGCCGGCGGAAAGTGAAATAGCCGCTCCAGAAGAGGCGGTGGCGACGCCTAATAGTGCGGAACAGCTTGATGTTGTGCTCGCGGCGCAATCAGACGTTGAGAAAGCACGCTACCAGTATCGCCACCCGAAAGAGATGCTTTTGTATTATGGCGTCGAACCTGGAATGACAGTGGTCGATACCCTCCCGGGCGAGGTTTGGTATTCGGGAATCCTTTCGGCTTATCTCGGTGAAGAAGGCAAGGTGATTGGCGCCGATTATTCTAACGCGATGTGGCCGTTTTTTGGTGGTTTTGCTGACGAGGCATTTCTGAAAGAAAAAGAGACCTGGACCGAGAGCTGGGTTGCAGACATGGAGGCCATCCGTCGCGATGGCGGCGCTTCATTTGACGCATTCGTTTACGGAGCGTTGCCGGAAGAGATGTACGGTACTGCAGATGTCGTACTTGTGGTCAGGGCCATGCACCATCTTAGCCGGTTTGAAGAAGAAGGTGGTTTTTTGACAGCGGCTCTTATCGACATCAAGAACGTTCTCAAACCAGGCGGCATCGTTGGTGTTGTGCAACATCGAGCACCAGAAACAAGTTCAGACGAATGGGCGGAAGGTGATAACGGCTACGTCAAGCAGTCTCGCATTCTTACGTTTTTTGAAGTGGCGGGTTTTGAGTATCTTGAGTCCTCGGAACTCAACGCCAATCCAAAAGATCAGCCAACGGAAGAGGAATTCGTCTGGCGCTTACCTCCATCCTTCGCCACGAGTCGTGATAACCCCGAGCTCAAAGCGCAGATGGAAGCGATAGGCGAATCTGACCGTATGATGCTGAAATTCAGAAAGCCGGAATAAGGTCGCATAACCCAGCGAATGGCCGCTCGCGAATGTGCGGGCGGCTGATCGAACTAACTGCGGCCGCCGAAATGGATCTCGCGCATAATGTGAAAGCCGGCTTTGAATTGATTACGTGCGCCTAGCTGGCTGATGATCGGTGTGTCGGCGAAGTTATTGAAGATATATCTGTATTCAAAATACGGATTCAGCGACCAGTGCTTGCGGATGTTGATATAGCCGTTAAAGCTGCCGCCGATATCGCGAAACCCCGCTTTCGAATCGAAAACCGACAAGCCAGATGCAGCGGATTGCTCTGGAGTAATTGAAAAAAAAGTGTCAGCGTATCGGTTTCCGATCCAGGAAGTCTGGGCTGAGACCGACGTTGAAACGGGGCCATACCGAAATAACAAAGCCGTGCCATAAGCATCGACAATAGTGCCGCGATGCCCGGTCTTCAGTCCATGACGCACTTTGAATTTGACTGAATATCGTTCCTGAAACGTCGTTGCGGCAAAACCTCCGAATTCGAATGTGGTGCCGACGTCACCTAAGCCTTGAAGGGTTGGGTTTTCTGATTCCTCGCGATCGCCGAATACGCGCAGAGACGGTCCGGCGCGGAAATTGGAAAACCCGAAAAGAGCAAAGTCGGCGCCGTCGTCGTCCAGGAAAACAAAATTCTTGAACTTTACATACGCTTGTGGATCTGCCTGCCACTCATAGTCATCTGATCCAAAATAGTCGGGGCTGTACTCAGGGCCAACACCAAAACTAAGATCCGTTTCTTTAGGAGCAAGATAGGTCAATATGCCGACAAAGTCGGTAAAAAGACGCCAGCGTTTCTCTTCTTCATCGGCATCACCCAATTCCGAATCATCCGGCGTATAGGAGATCTCTTCAATCTCTGGGTTGCTCTTTTGCCTGGCTTTTCCAAAGAGGGGGTTGAGTTTCGGTTCATCAATATCTTGTTGAGCGAAAGCGGCGCCGGCAATGAAGACACAGGCGAACAGGGTGGCCACGCCAGCAAAAAATTTTATCGATCTTACCATTCGCATCACACGCAACGCCATAAGTCTTCCCCAGCAAACCAGTACGACAGATGCCCCAGCAGATCGGAATCGTCCATGATTCTGCCCTATAATGTAAGAATACCAACATAAATAAAACTAAGTTAACAGAGTTTGTTACCGCTGCTGCGTGAGTAATTTCTGTCTGATAAGGACATATGTCCGAAGGAGTGAGCTTCGGTCGTCCACGCTGAGGTTTGAGAGGATGGATCACGCCTGATTCGGAAACGAACTGGCGGATGCTGGCGATCATTTACGATTGAAATACGAGGCAGCAGGCAGCTTTCGCATCTCCCGTTAGCCCAGCATTGCGTAATGGCCTTTAGTATTAAGAGAAAATCAAAACATTTCAACAGCTTCGGGGATAATCTTGTGATATGGGGCCAGCGATAAAACGCATAACGCCCGCTTTTCGCGGGCGAATGGTTGTTGAGCCAGACAGGCCAGTTAGAAACACAGCGTTCAGGCGTAATTTATGGCACACCCACCGAACTCGCGATGGCTTTAAACCGCGCCCTCGCGCTGCAAGCGTTTGCGAACCAGTTTACGCGCACGCCTGATAGCCTCGGCTTTTTGCCGAGCTCTCTTTTCAGACGGTTTTTCATAGAATTTCCGGCGTTTCATTTCCCGGAACGTCCCTTCGCGCTGCATTTTCTTTTTCAGCGCACGCAGGGCTTGTTCGACATTGTTGTCGCGAACGAAGATCTGAACGATAGTCAGGGCCTCCTTGTGAAATAAAAACGTCCCGACTCATGGTCGCGACGCCTCTAGAAAAAGCGGATATGGAAGCCGTTTCATGCGTCTTCCAGCGGCGCGGCTATAACAAATGCACAACGTCATGTCCACATGAACCTTGGTGCATTATAGTGGCTTTTATGACAAAGAAACCATGTGATGCTGCTGCTTCCCCCCACTTGTTTGATGACGGGTTTGAAACGGCGCGGATAGCCGTGTTGGACAAGGCTTTAGCACGCGCTCCGTTTGAGGGTTGGACCCCTTTAATGATGCGGCGCGCATGCGTGGATGCAGGTATTGATACGGCGTTTTCTGCGGCGGCGTTTCCGGCCGGAATCGCAGACCTTCTTCGGTTTTGGTCGAAACACAACGATGCCGCTATGGCGTCGGCTATGGAGAGCCCTGAATTTGCGGGCCTGCGTATTCGAGAAAAAGTGGCGTTTGCAGTAATGGCGCGTCTGAGCGCGCTCCGTCCTCATAAAGAATCAGCGCGCCGCGCAACGGCTGTCATGGCTTTACCGCCTTACGCTATGCTTGCTCCAAAACTCGTTTGGAGCACGGCGGATGCGATCTGGCGGGGGCTGGGCGATAAATCGACCGATTTCAATTATTACTCGAAGCGTGCGATTTTGAGTGGAGTCTGGACATCCACTTTGACCCGCTGGCTCGGGGACAACTCCGACGAAGAGGAGGCGACGAAGGCTTTTCTCCTCGCGCGTATCGAAAATGTCATGCAGATTGAAAAGGCTAAAGCCCGGTTTCGCGATCTTGGAATTGATCCTCTAAAAGCAGTCGAATCACTCGCGAGAGTTCGGTACCCAGCTTAAGGGCTGATTGGTCTCATGACTCATTACGATGGGAATTTAGAATAGTCAGGTGTCCCATTTTCCGGCCTTCTCGCGCCTCACGTTTTCCGTATAAATGAAGGCAGGTATTAGACTGGCGCGACAAATCTCGCCATGTGAGCGCTTCAGGTCCGATGAGGTTTTTCATGACGGCGTCTGAATGGCGCTCAGGGTCGCCTAGCGGCCATCCCGCAATCGCCCGAAGGTGTTGTTCAAATTGCGACACCGCACAGGCGTTGATAGTCCAATGTCCTGAATTGTGAACGCGTGGGGCGATTTCGTTCACCAAAAGCTCACCATTCCTAAGGACGAAGAATTCGACTGCCATAACACCGATGTAGTCGAGTTCCATGAGCATGCGTGTCATGATGAATTTAGCAGAATCTGACGTTTCCTTACTAATTGCGGCTGGAACGCAGGATGTAATTAAGATGCCATTGGAGTGTGCGTTCTCGACGATGTCATAAAGGGCGATATCGCCTTTCGCATTGCGTGCGCCGATGATCGAGATTTCTCGTTCGAACGGGATAAAACCCTCTAATATCGAAGGACGGGCGCCGACGGCCTCCCAGGCGTGGATCTGAGCTTTTTCCCATGTTTCGGTCAGGTCGTTATTATGAGCTGCGATGTGTGTCTGACCCTTCCCATCATAACCCAGTCGGCGGGTCTTTAAGATCGCAGGCGTTCCAACCTCTTTGAGACCCTGGTGTAGAGCGGCGAGGTTATCGACCGCATGGTAAGGCGCGGTGCGGACACCGATTGACGCACAAAAGTCTTTTTCATGAAGCCGGTCTTGCGCGACTGACAAGGCGCGCGCCTCGGGCGCAACTCGCGCCCCTAGGGCAGCGAGCATATTCAGTGTGTCGGCGGGGACGTTCTCGAACTCGAAGGTGATAATATCGACAGATTTTGCAAATTCGGCGAGTGCGCTCTCATCCGTATAGGATGCGATCATGTGTTTCGCGGCGACATCGGCGGCAGGGCAGTGATCGTCTGGCTCCAGAATATGTGTCTTCAATCCAAGCGGCGCAGCGGCAATCGCCAGCATTCGGCCAAGCTGGCCGCCGCCGAGAATACCGATCACGCCATTGGGTTCGACGACCTGATCCGACTGAGGTGTATTTGGTTTATCCAATGAACTCATGACGTCTTTTCGGTCACTTAATCTTCGGGTGTATCCGCGACGCCTGCGGTTTGTGCTGTGCGCCAATCATCAAGTCGTTTGGCCAGCTCAATATTGCTCGTTGCGAGAATTGAAGCCGCTAGCACGCCGGCATTTGCGGCGCCAGCTTCACCAATGGCGACCGTCGCGACGGGCACGCCGGCAGGCATCTGAACAATCGAAAGCAGGCTATCTAGCCCTGAAAGGGCGTCAGATTTGATTGGCACTCCGATAACCGGCAAAGGGGTCATGGCTGCAGTCATCCCCGGAAGGTGCGCTGCGCCGCCAGCGCCGGCGATGATCACTTTAACACCGCGATCACGGACCTTTTCAGCATAATCAAAGAGTCTACCCGGTGTTCGGTGGGCTGAAATGACCTTCACCTCATAGCCGATATTTAGCTCTTCTAATATCTCAGCAGCTCTTTGCAGCGTTGGCCAATCAGACCGTGATCCCATAATGACGCTCACTTGAGGTGAACGGGACTGCTTAATGGCTTCATTCATCGCCCGGTCAGCTCCTTAAATCTCTCAGATTTGGTGCGCTTATAGCAGGCTTAGCCAACAGCAAAAAGACAGGCATTTAATCTGAGTGGTGATTGGCGGCTGCTGAGCGAGACTGGACGCTGCTGGGGGAGTAAATCGGCGCCTGGGCATGGGAGAAAATCGTTCAGACATGATTTTTTGATCTTGGCGGGGTCGAGGAGGCGTCAGCCATCACAGACGGGGGCTTTGTATGCCGACGCCTCCTCTTATCCATGCGGCAGGTGAGTGCGCGAAGAGACAGGGGACCTGCGCGCCCGCGCCGCAAACACTATTTGGCGCAGGTATTTATGATCCTCAAGGCCTACGCGTTGAGGCGTTCCGTCTTTGCGTTGAAATGTTTAGGATTTGGTAATACGCCTGACTACGGTATTGAGTCGTGTCCTACCCGATATGGTTGCGGGTTTTTAAGAATTGGCGGTCTATTTTTGAAGGCAGCGTCATAGGAACGGAATGATTGTCAAAATTTGTTGATCCGACTTCAACATTGACCTCATTCGAGGAGACTTAAGAGAGAATGAAGATCGGCGACGCCTCTAAGATTTACCGCACAGTACGAACTGGGCGCAAAAAAACGTCAGACTCAGTTGAAGGCGCGGGCGCGCCATCAGAGGTTGATCAGATCTGGATCGCCGGTATTCCCGAAAAAGAGCTAACGCCCAGAGTTCTTAAAGCGTTGACGTCACTTATTGATGAGGTGAAAGACCTGCGCGATGAGCTATCGTCGACTCGAGAAAAGATTGCTGAACTCGAAGACCTTGCGGATCGGGACCCTCTTCTCGAAATTTTAAATCGGCGGGCCTTTGTACGTGAGCTTAACCGCGCGCTGGCGATGATGGAGCGTTATGACACTAAAGCCAGTCTGATTTTTATTGATGTTAATGGATTGAAAAAGATCAATGACGTCATGGGGCATGCAGCAGGTGATGCAGCCCTCAATCATGTTGCGAAGACCATAGCCGCCAATATCAGGCAAACCGATGCTGTGGGTCGGCTTGGCGGTGATGAGTTTGGTGTAATCCTCGTTGAGTCTGATCAGGCCGCGGCGTTACAAAAGGGCGAAATCCTTTCCGAGATAATTGCCGCATCGCCTGTGTCTTGGCGAGGAGATCCTTTTACGTCGCGCATTTCTTTTGGCGTTGTCGAAATACAAAAAGGGTCCACGGTTGATCAAGCGCTGGAGACAGCGGATTTCGAGATGTATCGAACCAAGCGCAACAACACCTAAAGCCACAATGAAGCTCTATTCAGGCAATGATATCCGGGGTTATCGCCTCTTTGATCTCTTGGATTTGATCTTTCAACCTTAATTTCTTTTTTTTCAGTCGAGCAACAGCCAAGCGGTCATACGCAGTGCTCTCTTCAAGAGCTGCAATTGCCGAGTCGAGGTCTCGGTGCTCCTCTTCGAGTATAGAGAGTTTGATCAGCAGGGCTTCATCATTTGCGCCACTGAAATCTTCCTCATGTGCAGCAAACCGTCGCCCGCCGGAAAGTGAGTCTTTGTTGCCCGAGGCGTTATCAATTGGGGGTTCGTCCCGACTCATTTAACTTCGGCCAGCCCAGCGCCGGTCGCCTCTTCCGCGTAAGGAAAAACACATTGAATAAATGGTTCCATAAATAACATGTGAAAGCCATGCATATCTGACGTAGAGGTCAGCAATGCATAAGTTTCAAGATTTCGTCTCGCCCGTGCTTTCGCGCCGCTCATAATGCCGGCCTCACCTAAGAGTTCATGAGTAAGCGATTCCAGCATGGTCTCCTCAATTTTTTCCGCTTCCAACTCAGCCTCTTTAATGATCTGGCGTAGGTGTTCAACGGTGCTTTCAGAAATGCCGTTAGGGGGGCTGCAAGGCTTGAATTTTAGGGCCTGTCGCGCACGGCGTAAGGGGATTGTCACCTGTTTAGCCCAGGGGAGTGAAATTTCGATTGCTTTGAGTACAACCATTTCGGAGAGATCTGGATAGATTTCGGCAGTCCAACAGCACCATAGAAGAATATTGATATTGAAACCGCATTCATCTTGCAGTTTTAGAGCGGCCTCGTCGACGCCCTCGCGGCGGTATCGTTCAATAGACCAGTCCCAAAAGATATTGGCGTTTAGTTTTTCCATGGGCCTGGCAGCTTAACTGAGCCGTCTGATGGTCGAGAACAAGTCGTCTCGGCGCCGTTTTGTGTGCGATGCAATATGAGCCGACCGCTCAAATGGCGAATCAAGATAATACTCTAAAACATTCATGAGCCAGCATAAATCTAGCGACACGCTTTACACCCTATGGTTTACGAACGTTTACCAAGGGCCGGGTGACAAGCGGGCGCCAGGCGTGCTTTAATGGTGCGTCATCTAAAAAAATAAGGAGGTCCAATATGGCGATAGATGCTCATCTGGAAACACTCACACATCGGCACGAAGAACTTGAAACTGAAATTGCTGTCGAAATGAAACACCCGAGCCACGATGAAATCCGGATTAACGAGCTAAAGCGCCAGAAACTGCGAATAAAGGACCAGATGGAAGAAATTCGACATCATATGACCATTAATTGATCAGGGTACATCAAGAATGAGCGCCCCGCTTGCGGGGCGTTTCTTGTTTTGGGGCGTAACTTAATGCGCATGAAACTATTCCGTTTCCGAAAAACCCGTCAATAGACAACAGGGATTAGTTCTGTGTTCGTCATATAAAAATAAGGACCTCTGAGCATGGCTCCTCGTTCGATAATTATTACGGGTGCGGCTAACGGTGTTGGCGCCGCGTGCGCGCGACGTTTCGCCGATGCTGGCGACCACCTCATTCTCGCGGATACCGACGAAATAAAAGGGAAAGAGCTCGTTGCGGAGATAAAAGGGAATGGTGGAGAAGCGGCCTATGTGCATGCCAATGTAGTGAACCGACTTCATGTGCATAATATTATTGCAGAGGCGCTGGATGCATATGGCCGCATCGATGCGCTCGCCCATACAGCCGCTCTTTCATTTTCTGCGCCATTTCTGGAAACCAGTGAAGAAGATTTTGAAAGGGTGATCGCATTTAACCTGCGCGGCGCCTTTCTTATCAACCAAGCGGTTTCTAAGCAGTTCGTCTCCCAAACCGAAGAAGCGGGTAATACGAATGAGGGAGGCGTTATCGTCAATGTTGGTTCAGTTGAGGCTGTGACTGCGGCGCCAGATCTTGTCGCTTTTGCTGCGTCACAGGGTGGACTGCATCAACTGACGCGGGCTGTCGCCCTTGCTCTTTCCCCGTACGGCGCCAGAGCGAACGCTGTCGGAATCGGCGCAATCAAGGGGATGGATATTGATCTCAAGCGTATGCACACGACAACCCCTTTAAAACGTGCCGGCGACCCTGAAGAGGTTGCAGAGGTTGTCTATTTCTTCGCCTCGCCAAAGTCTTCATACGTTACGGGACAATGTCTATTTGTCGATGGCGGACGGTTATCCCAAAGTGTTATGAATGAGGAAGAAAAGTAACGCTAGAGCCAGAGCTTATTCTTTTCTTCCGTCGGCCTCGTTTGAATTACTGAGATTGGCAAAGACCTTGTCGAGGTCGATTTCACGTTCCTGATCGGGGTCTTCATCAGGCATAACAGTTTCGGTTGCCGGCTTCAGGGTAGGCCCTTCGTCGGCAGGCTCAAATTTAGCGCGTCGCGCCGCGGCTTTCCTCACGACCCCATCGAGGTCGATTTGCGTACAAAGGCCGAGACCGACTGGGTCTTGTGGTTGCAGATTTGCAGAATTCCAGTGTGTACGATCACGCACAGATTGAATGGTGGTCTTGGTTGTCCCGAGGAGCTTCGCAATCTGGGCATCAGAAATCTCTGGATGATTGCGGACCATCCAAGCGATTGCATCAGGTCTGTTCTGTCTTTTTGAAACCGGCGTGTAACGTGGGCCTTTACGTGTCCTTTCAGCGACGATTGTTTTCGGCCTGGAAAGCTTCATCTTGTACTCTGGATCAAGCTGTCCATTTTCGATTTCTTTGCGATCCAGTTGATGGGTTGTGATTGGGTCGATTCCGCGAACGCCCGTCGCAACATCTCCGTCAGCGATGCCCTTCACCTGCAAGACATGGAGCCCGCAAAACTCGGCGATCTGATCGAAGCTTAACGACGTATTGTCGATAAGCCAGACGGCTGTCGCGATCGGCATCAGAGGTTTGTCGGCCATGGGTCGTCTCCGCAAATAAGTCATTTTCCGGCTCACCCTTTCGGAGGAGCCGCGCTAACCGCCGAATTGTCGGGGTAAGCGCCGCGCATATGGCGCGAATCGACCGCTATATAGGCGGTTTGTTGCGGCGCGCCAAGAAGAAAGGCGCCTAGGACGCATCAAGTATGATTTTCCCGATATGCGCGCCCGATTCCATACGTATATGGGCTTTTGCGACGTCGGCGAGAGGGTATATTTGATCGATGGCGACACCAACCTTGCCAGCTACGATCAAAGGCCAGACATGGGTGCGTATCGCGTTCGCAAGGTGGGTTTTTTCAGCTGCATCCCTGCCGCGAAGCGTTGATCCCGAAAGTTTGAGACGCTTGCGCATAATATTCAAAATGTTGATTTCTGCAGTCGCCCCGCGGAGAAAGGCGATGGAAACGTGGCGTCCCCCCGGGTTGAGGCATTCCAGGTTACGGTTGACGAAATCACCGCCCGTCATGTCGAGAACAACATCAGCGCCGCCCAAGGCGATAATCTCGTTTTCCCAATTATCTTCGGTGTAATTAAATACGGCATCGGCCCCCAATTGGCGTGTAGCAGTGCATTTTTCATAGGTTCCCGCCGTTGCGATAGCGCGCGCGCCGAAGGCTTTCGCCAGGCCGATCGCGGTTGTGCCAATGCCGCTTGTCCCACCGTGAACGAGGAGTGTTTCGCCGGATTTCAGTGCTGCATCATCGAAAACATTCGCCCAAACGGTGAACATGGTCTCCGGAAGGCCTGCGGCTTCGAATAGGGTGAGCCCCTCCGGTACGGGTAGGCAGGCGCCAAAATGAGCGCATGCGTATTGGGCGTAGCCGCCGCCGGGGATGAGCGCACAGACTTGCTCACCGACCCTCCAATCGCCGGCATTTTTGCCGACAGCCACAATTTCGCCTGCGACTTCGAGGCCGGGCAGATCACTTGCGCCGGGGGGAGGCGGATAAAAGCCCATACGCTGTAATACGTCCGGTCGATTGATACCTGCGCCGGTCACTTTGATAAGCACTTCGTCGGCGGCGGGCTCGGGGACAGGTCGATCAACAAGCTTTAAGACCTCCGGGCCGCCGGGCTTTTCGATCGCTGCGGCCTTCATCACGGCGGGCTGTAAACTCATTTCAATATCATCGGTCATGATCTTTTCTCATTTGATGAAGGGAACTTCTTGAACCAGCGCGCTGGTTTTCGCAAACTGCATGAAGGAATGACAGGAGCTGCTGAGATGGATGAAAATGCGCCCCGTGAACGCCCCGATTTCGCACTCGCCTTCTTAGAGAAGCAGGATTTGTCGACGCTTTCCATAGGTGATTTAGAGGAGCGCATTGGCGCCATGAACACAGAGATCACACGTTGCAAAGCCGCAATTGCATCACGCAGTGACACACGAGCAGCGGCGGAGGAACTTTTTAAAACCTAATCAAGACTCACAACAATACAAAGCCTCTCCATCACAAAGCCTCTGGATTTTTTCTTTGTGTAGAGACCGATTTTCGAACTTTCCGGCTCAACCGGACCCCGATGTAGGGGCCTGTGTCCCGGCGTAAGCCATCAGACAAAGAGATAATTTTGATTATGTCTTCTCAGCGCATGTGCATGTCAGTAATTCCACTCATCCGAAACAAAGGGGAAATCCCTATGCGCGAGCAGGAAGCTCATCATGTTTTCAGAATTGCCGGACAACCAGAAATCCACAAATTCATCTTCTGTGATTTCTACGCCATGTTGCTCAGCGAGGGCATGAATTGCGGCGTCCGGCGCTTGGTAAATCATACGTTCAAACGTTTTTGATCCGTCAGAGCCAACGCGAAAATCGTAAAAAGTGAGAGTGTACGTCGTCGCCCCGTCATTGAAGATCTGCACAAGATAGATTGTGTCTTTCAGGGGCATTGCGCGCAATAGGCCCGTCGTGACGCTCCCGTCCTCATCGACCCGACGGTAGCGATAGTCATTTGAATAGGCCACAGCGGTGATTTCGGTCGTCATGGTCGAACCGTCATGGGAATAATCGCCAACCAGACCATCGACAGCGGCGCCCTGGTCGATGTGGATGACCTCCTGATCGGTCTCATAACAAGCGGTGATGAGAAGCATAATAATCGAGGCGGCAATCAACCGCGAGAAATGAAAGAGAGTGTCTCGAAAAACGATAATGTTCATTTATGAACCCCCACTTTAAGTTTCGTCTGAGGGTGGCGGTTATTTCACGAAAACGTGATGCCAAGCTCATTTGAGGAGACGATAACTCAATCGCAATCACCCAAAACCCAATGAAAGTACCGACTAGAGTATCTTGAAACACGACACGCCGATAGAACTGGTTGAGGAAAAAAGGCCGTGTTTCGCCAGAATGCATTGTTTCATTCTCTCGAATTAGTTGCTGGCACAACCATTGCTCGGGAGGAGGGGCGCTGCGTAAGTCGTGCAAATCGAGAATGCGTGTTGCCATGGAACTGGTCTGGCGGCATCCTGCGAAAGCAAGGGGAAGAAGATGGAGCCTATCGAGGCTGGCGCGAATGCGGCGACCTTTGTGCAGTCGGAAATGTTTGCGCGTACCTTTCGCGATGGCATGACGCTTGTTGAGGAAACTGCGAATTATCTGGATGGTGAAGGGCGTGCAGCGTCGAAATCATTGCCGCGCGCCGTTGCTCTGACTTATGCTGGCGCGTCCATGCGTCTGACGACACAACTGATGCAAATTGCTTCGTGGCTACTGGTGATGCGTTCTGTGCGCGAAGGGGACATGTCACTTGAGGAAGCGCGCGACGCAAAATATCGCGTCAAGGCGAATGATGCAGATCCTGGGTTTGGGTTGATCGACGCGTTGCCGACAGCCCTGGTGGCGCTGATTTCAAACGCTGAACAGCTCTTTTCAAGAATAGGGCGCCTCGACGCGACACTTTTCTCTGGCGATGGAACACAGTCGGATTTGCGTGACGCGGCTGCCCAGCAACGCGCCCTCTTCGAGGCTTTTGGGAGGTAAAAGGGCGCGCCTTTTATTTCAGGCCGAATGCGCCGAATTTTTTGTTGAATTTGGAAACGCGACCGCGATCCGTCAACTGCTGGGGACCACCAGTCCATGCCGGATGGCTTTTCGGATCAATATCAAGATTGAGCGTCGCACCTTCTTCGCCATAGGTCGAGCGGGTCTCGTAAGACGTTCCGTCCGTCATAACGACAGTTATTTTGTGATATTCAGGATGGATGTCTTTTTTCATGGCCGCGGCTCTTGATAGGAGTGAGTTTATGAATTGGAGCCGGGCATATACGCCGCAGCTGCGATACACGCAAGCCCGGCCATGAAGAAAGGCGCGTATCTGTCCTAGGCGCACTGTCTGACGCCTGATATAGAAAGTCCCCCTCAATCCACACGCCATCTGTTGTGCCAGAAATATTTGTTCCGTAAGTCATGAATCGATTATTGAGTTTCGTCGTTTTCACCGCTTTTGTCGTTACTGGCGTTTGTGCAGTGATGGTTT
>JAJFFW010000009.1 GCA_021776435.1 Parvularculaceae bacterium
GCCAGAAACCAAACTCATCGCGCAAAATCACCGTTATTGACAACACAAAACGCGCGGCCGTCGGATTTGACGGTCGCGTTCCCTGCGCGATGTATAGGGTGTTCGCGAGAGGATCAACAGATGACTAACGCGAAGGCCGCAACAGCCAGAAAATTGCGCCGAGCGCCGCCCATCCGGCGAGCAGCCCCCATTCGGCCGGCCAGACAAGAGCGGAAGGCGACCAGGGCAGATAAAGCGCGATAATGCCAATGCCGAGAAGGAACGCAGCGATGCCTACAGTGACGCCGCCCGGCGCGCGATAGGGCCGCTCTAGTTCCGGCTCTTTAAGTCGTAGGGCGATGAAGGCCGCGGCGACGAAGGTGTAGGCGATGGTGATCCCGAACCCGCCAGCATTGACGATCCAGACAAGCGCGTTGCGGCCCAGCAACGGCGCGAAGGCGGAAATCCCGCCAACCAGCGCGATCGCTTTCCACGGCGTACCAAAACGCGAATGCACGCCGGACAGGAAAAGCGGTAATTGCCGCGAACGGGCCATCGCGAATAGCGCCCGGCTGCCGCCAATGAGGAAGGAATTCCAGCTTGTCAAAATGCCGCCGATCCCAGCGATGATAACAAAAGCGGCGGCCTTGTCGGAGCCCCACCATGCGCCCGCCGCGTCAGCGGTTGCGATATCGACCTTGCCCGGATCAAGCGGCGCCAGGCCAACCGAAAACACGATGATCAGATAAAACCCAACGGCCAGAATAATCGAATAGATCAGCGCCCGGCCGATCTCTTTTTTTGGGCCAGCGATTTCTTCTGCAGATTGAGGAATAACGTCAAAACCGACAAACAAAAACGGAACCATAATGATGACTGCGAAGACACCGGGCAAACCGCGCCAGACTTCAAGGTCCGCCGGTATACGCTCAACATGCAACAATCCACCGGAGATCAAAACCACTCCAGCCGCGAAGAGCAGAACGACCACCGCCGCTTGGACGCGCACCGCGATGCGAACGCCCCAGATGTTTAAAATCGTAATGGCGATGGCGGCGATCGCACCCAATGCCGCTTCACTGCCATGGACTGTATAGCCGGCGACATCCCATAGAGGAAAAGCCTTGAATTCCGGCACGAGATAGACAACCGCAACCGGCAGTGCGATCGCCTCAAACGCCACCACCGCGACATAGCCAAAAATTATAGACCAGGTGCATACGAAAGAAGCGGCGCGCCCAAATGCCCGTTCCGTATACGCATGCTCACCACCCGCAAATGGCAATGCAGACGCAAGCTCGGCATAGGTCAGGCCGATAACTGTAATCGCGACAGCGCCGATCAAGAAGGCCACGACAGCGCCGCCAACGCCTGCATTCGCGACCCAGGTTCCCGCAAGGATAATCCATCCCCACCCGATCATCGCTCCAAAGCCGAGGACCGCCGCGTCGAACCGGTTGAGAACGCGTTTGAGTTGTTGTTGGTGCATACCCTGCTCCGCTGGATTATCCGCTAATTCTGGGGGGCAATATCAAGAGATTCGGACCGTTGCGTGCATCCCATTCGCCCGACTCCCATCAGGCCAGAGACTTCGCGACGTTGAATTGCTGAAGCTTATCGAAAACCGGCCCGTGAACATTCGCTGGCGCCGGACGCCTGCCGATGATCCACTCATAAAGATCCTGGTCAGGAAAAGCTAAAAGCGCCTCAAATGCATTCAGTTCATCTTCTGACAGTTGTTCGATATACGCAGCAGCGAACCCACCGACGATGAGATCGGCCTCTTTGAACCCACGATGGCGCGCGCGGTAGAAAATCTGCTTTCGACGGGGAGACAGCTCTGAAATACTCATAAGAATCCTATAGCCTTCGTGCATCCCTTAGACAATCACAGCAAAAGCGCTGATAAACGCTCACCATGCGACCATCCATTCTCAACCCCCTCTTTGCTGATGTTACCGCACTCCCCGGTGTCGGGCCAAAACTCGGCAAACTCATCGAGAAAGCGGCTGGGCCGCATGTCGCGGATCTGGCCCTCACCTTGCCGATCAATCTTATTGATCGCAGCGCCCGGCCGAAAATTGCTGACGCTTTGATCGGCCAAATCGCCACCATGGAAGTGCTGGTAGACCGACATGAACCGAGTCAAGGACGTCGGCCTTATCGCGTAATCTGTTCAGACGAATCCGGGTTTATGACGCTGGTCTTTTTTCACGCACGGGCCGACTTTCTGCTGCGCGCGTTGCCGGATGGCGAGCATCGGATCATCAGCGGCAAAGTCGAAGACTTTAACGGCGCGCGCCAGATGACCCATCCCGATCATATGGTGGATCCCGAAAGCTCGGCCGATCTTCCTTTATTCGAACCGGTTTATCCTCTCACGGCAGGTCTCTCCTCTGCTGTCATGCGCAAATCCATCGCAGCCGCCATTTCCCGCATGCCGGACCTTCCCGAATGGCAGGACAGGGCATGGCTTCAAAATCACCAATGGGAACCATGGTTGCACGCGTTCAAAAGCGCCCATCAGCCCCAATCGCTCGCAGAGGTTTCGCCGCTGGCGCCAGCGCGTCAACGTCTGGCTTATGATGAACTTTTGGCCAATCAACTGGCGCTTGCCCTTATTCGCCGCACGCGCGTGCGCGCCGCAGGTCGTCCTATCAAAGGCGATGGGCGGCTCTGCGCAAAAGTCAAATCAGCCCTGCCGTTTGATCTGACGGGAGCCCAGAAATCGGCGCTGAAAGAAATTTTTGACGATATGGCGGCGCCTGATCGCATGGTGCGTCTGCTGCAGGGGGACGTTGGCTCAGGTAAAACCGTCGTCGCACTCTACGCCATGCTCAACACAGTCGAGACTGGCGGACAGGCCTGTCTGATGGCGCCAACGGAAATCCTTGCCCGTCAGCATCTTGAAACCCTCGCGCCGCTTTGTGCGCAAGCCGGGATAGAAATCGAAATACTAACTGGACGTGATAAGGCCGGACAGCGAGCCGCCAAACTCGAACGATTGGCGGATGGCAATATCGATATCCTGCTCGGTACCCATGCGATCTTTCAAGAAACCGTAAAATTCCACGATCTCGCATGTGTTGTCGTTGATGAGCAACACCGCTTCGGCGTGCATCAACGCTTGGCGCTGGCCGATAAAGGGCCGCGTCCTGACATGCTCGTCATGACGGCGACCCCAATCCCCCGAACACTTGCTCTCACAGCATACGGCGACATGGAAGTGAGCGTCATTTCAGAAAAGCCGCCGGGTCGAAAGCCCGTCGATACAAGAACAATTCCCATTGAACGGCTTGATGAAATCATTGCTGCGGTTAAACGCGCCGCAGCCAAGGGCGAACAGATTTATTGGGTTTGCCCACTGGTTGAGGAATCCGAGATCCTCTCCCTCACCGCGGCCGAAGATCGATACGCAGCGCTCAAGGAGCAGTTTCAAGACCGCGTCGGGCTTGTCCACGGCCGTATGAGCAGCGTGGAGAAAGACGCCGTCATGGAGGCCTTTCATGATGGGCGGCTGTCCGTCTTAATCGCAACGACGGTGATCGAGGTTGGCGTCAACGCGCCCAATGCGACAGTGATGGTCGTCGAACACGCTGAATGCTTCGGGTTGGCGCAACTTCATCAACTCCGCGGGCGCGTTGGCCGCAGTGAACTACCGGCCGTGTGCATCCTTCTTTACAAAGGACCGCTGGGGGAAACCGCGAAAGCACGTCTGCAGATTTTGCGAGAAACACAGGACGGGTTTCGCATAGCAGAAGAAGATTTGCGGTTGCGCGGCGCCGGTGACCTTTTAGGCGCGGCGCAGTCCGGCTTTCCGCAATTCAGATTGGCCGATCTTTCCGTTCACAGTGAGCTGCTTGCGGCCGCACGCGATGATGCTCGCCTGATCATTGAACGCGATGCAGATCTCGCTTCAGATCGAGGAAAAGCGCTTCGTACATTACTGTATCTGTTCGGTAGAGATGACGCGGTCAAACTGCTTCGCGCGGGTTAATCTGCGTATATCACTTTGTGCTGAACAGCCGTTTTCGTGACGGTTTGCTATTCGCCGCCGCAGCCGCATCTTCCAATTTTTTGACGGCATCCTCGAAGTTAGAGAATTCCGGAACAACGAGCCCCATTGAGAAGACGAGTTTTGCCGCTTCCTCGACCGTCATTGCGAGTGGGCGCAAGGCGGCATGCGGCACAAATAGCAGAAAGCCGGACGTTGGATTCGGCACTGTCGGTACGAAAATACTGGTCAGTCGATCCCCCTGATCATTCAAAAGATGCGGCACCTCGCCTTTTGCTTCGCCCACGACAAAAGCCATCGCCCACGCTCCGGCGCGGGGATACTCAACCAGCGCCACTTCCTTAAAGGATCGCTCCGATTGCTGAAGCGCTGTCTCGAAAACGTTTTTGAAGAAGCGATAGAGATTTCGAATGACTGGCATTGAATCAAGCAGATTCTCACCGAATCGGATAAAAGCCCGTCCAATAAAATTTTTCGCAAATGTTCCAAGTAAAATAATCGCAATAATGGCGACAAGAATACCGAAACCCGGTATCGCCCGGGTAATTGTCTCCAGATTGCTGTCGCCAGCAGGAAACCAGCGCTTAACGAACGTATCGAGCTGAGCCATCGGGCCAGTAACGAACCAATAAACGATGGCAACAGTGATCCCTATCGGCGCCACGACAACTATGCCGGCGAGAAAACTTGACCGGATATTCGCGACAAGGCTTTGTTTTTGCGGTTTCAGCAAATGCGCGTCACTATGCTTGTCCGGTTTAGGGTTCTCGTTCTCAGTGGGTTCGGTCATAAGGAATGTCGTTTGCGTTGAATGGGTTTCGAGTCAGGAGGCCAACCTAGGCGTCAAAACAGGGATAGGACAGCCGTTGGCGCCTTGCGTGAATTTTTTTTAATATCGATCTAATGCGGCGCAATTCTGACATCTATCCTAGGTTGGAAGTTTGCATCACAAATTCAACGGTGATTTTGCTAAGGATTGGAGAAAATAATGGCCCGCTTCGCGCCGATTATCGGTTTTGTCGTTTTGACCATGATCGTCGCCCTGGCGGCAATTTTTACATTCCAGGATAAAATCAGCCTTTCTCGAATCAAGCCCCGCACGCCTTTCCAGGCATATACACCGCCGCCGCCGCCCGAATACGGCGCCCGCGGCGCCTGGATACTCTGGCCGAGCGAGCCCGATCTGAAAGCCGCAGATGTTTTTTACGTGCACTCGACCACTTATTACAAAAAACGCAACTGGAACGGGCCAATCACAAGTCTAAGTGCTGACCGTGGCTTGCGTCGCGCAGCCGCACCGAACGAAGCGGGTCCGTTCATGGAAATTGGCGCGGTCTATGGTCCTCGCTACCGGCAAGCGACGCTGTTTTCGTCCTTCACCCACAAATATGATGGAATCGCCGCACGCCAGTTAGCATATAAAGATGTTCAGGTCGCATTTGAGCACTATTTGAAAACCGCTGACCCGAAACGCCCGCTCATATTGGTCGGATATGATCAAGGCGCCCTTCACACCCTGGGGTTATTGAAAGATTATTTTCAAACCGACACTGCTCTTCGCGCTCGCCTCGCGGCAGCCTATATCATCGGCCAGGCGACACCTGTGTCTCTCTTCGATGAGGTGCTCAAAAGCTCTTCCCCGTGCACCACATCCGAAGATATTCGATGCGTTATTTCGTATATCGATCTCGAGTCGCGTTTCGAAAATGAGATTTGGCGCATGCGCAATCGCTCAATGGTCTGGTCCGAAAACGGCGGTCTGAAAACAGTCGAGTCAGAAGCGCTCTTATGCGTTAATCCTCTCAGTTGGACGACAACAACAGATTACATCGGTCCCGAACACCATTTAGGCGCCGCCTCTGCGACGGGGCTGAGATTAGGGACAACCCCACCAGCGATCTCGAAAGCGATCGGCGCGCGATGTATCGACGGAATCCTTGTGGTCGATACGCCACGACAAGAATTTCTGCGCCGTGGAAGACTTTTAGGCGCAAAATGGCGCGCAAAATCGTTCAATCTGTTTTACCGAGACCTGACAGCCGACGCGGAAAGGCGGGTTCACCTCGTCAAAGAAAAATTGAAGGAAGAATCGCGTTTTCTTGGGCCCATCGAGGAGGCGGTTGATCTGAATGTCAGTCCTGTCAATAAGGTTCCCTAACCCCGATGACGAATACGTCCATTAAAGGCAGATCGAATAATGAAACCAATTCGCAAGGTGGTTATCCCAGTCGCCGGACTTGGCACCCGTGTTTTACCAGCGACAAAATCCATTCCCAAAGAACTGCTGCCCATCGTTGACCGCCCGCTCATCGACTATGTCGTCAGCGAAGCCTTCGAGGCCGGCATTGAACACGTCATCCTGGTGACCGGCAGGGGAAAAAGTGCGATCGAAGATTACTTTGATCACGCGGTTGAGTTGGAGGCGGCCCTTGCCGCCAAGGGCAAGGATGACATCCTTGCAAGCCTTCGGTCCCGTCAGCCAAAAGCCGGAGCGATCTCCTACACACGTCAGCAGGCGCCGTTAGGTCTCGGCCATGCCGTGAATTGCGCGCGCGCTCTGATTGGCGATGAACCCTTCGCCGTTTCCCTGCCGGACGTAATTATCGATGGCGCGCCGGGCGCTCTTGCGCAAATGGTGAGAGAATATGAAAAGACCGGCGGCAATATTATCGCCGTGGAAGAAGTTGACCCAAAAGAAACTGGAAAATATGGCATCGTCGCTCCCAAAAGTGAGCGCGCCGGGCGGATCTTCGAAATGTCCGGCATGGTTGAAAAACCGACGCCGGAAACCGCGCCCTCCAATCTAGCGATCACCGGTCGATATATTCTCCAGCCGGAGATCTTCGATCAGCTGGACAAAACGCAACGCGGCGCTGGCGGGGAGATACAATTGACAGACGCTATGGCCGCTCTCATGGAGGCTCAACCCTTCTTCGCCTTCGAATATGAAGGTGTCAGTCACGATTGCGGCGATAAGCTGGGGTGGCTTAAAGCAAATGTTAGGTTATCGCTGAAAAATTCTGAATTTGCAGATAGTTTTAGAGAGTTCCTGCGTAAACAGGTTAACTGAATTTATTGAGGAAAACCGTGGAGTGAAGGTCTATTTTTCGTAAGTCGATCAATTTCAATAAGTTCACGCAATAAAGACTCAAACTGCTTTAACGGAATCATATTCGGCCCATCCGACGGTGCTTTATCGGGATCGGGATGCGTTTCAGCAAAAATGGCGGCCACGCCGACGGACACAGCCGCGCGCGCCAATGTGGGTATAAATTCACGCTGGCCGCCAGACTGGGCGCCTTCGCCGCCCGGCTGCTGGACGGAATGCGTCGCATCAAAGACGATTGGCGCCCCGGTTTCTCTCGCCATGATAGGAACACTACGGAAATCAGTCACCAAAGTGTTATAGCCAAAACTGGCGCCGCGTTCGGTCACCAGAACATTCGGGTTTCCGGCATCCCTAATTTTCGCAACAACATTTTTCATGTCCCAGGGCGCGAGAAACTGGCCCTTCTTAATTTTGATGATGCGTCCCGTTTTGGCGGCCGCCGCCAATAAGTCGGTTTGACGGCAAAGAAAAGCTGGAATCTGCAAAATATCAACAAATTCTGCCACTTGCGCACATTGTTGGATGGTATGGATATCCGTTACGACCGGCAATCCGACCGTCTCACGGATCTCTGCGAAAATCGGCAAAGCCTCATCAAGACCGATGCCGCGCGCCGCACGCCCACTGGTGCGGTTGGCCTTGTCGAATGAGGATTTATAGATCAGGCCGATACCCAATCGATGAGCAATCTCAGCCAGCGCTCCAGCGCATTCGAGGGCATGGTCACGGCTCTCCATGGCGCAAGGACCGGCGAACACCGACAGAGGCAAATGATTGCCGATTTCGAAGCATTGATTTTTGCTGGCAATGGAAACGGTGGCGTTCAAGGCTGTCATTTCAAAGCTCGGAAGTGGCGTTCAAGACGAATAGTCTTTAAATGGCGCGACGCCCTTCTGCGGGCAAGCAAATAGATTGAAAATAAAACGATATGAGCCGCCCCTTAGAAATCGCACAAGAAGTGATCGCCTTGGAGATTGCAGGTCTTCAGGCCTTAAATGACAGCCTTGGCCCCAGTTTCCATGCCGTATCTGATATTCTTAAAGCAACGTCAGGGCGCATTATTGTTACGGGAATGGGAAAATCCGGCCATGTTGCGCGAAAAATCGCCGCGACCTTTTCTTCCACAGGCGCCCCTGCTCTTTTTGTGCATCCGGGAGAAGCCAGCCATGGCGACCTCGGGATGATCTCTTCAGTGGATACCGTTCTCGCGCTCTCTAAATCTGGCGAAACAGAGGAACTCGGCAACCTTCTCGCTTATGCGGCGAGATTCTCAATCCCGATCGTCGCCATCACCTCACGGACCGACTCAACGCTGGCGAAAGCGGCGAAAGCCGCCATCCTCCTGCCGAATGCCCAGGAAGCGTGCGGCCAAACGAGAGCGCCAACCACATCCACAATAATGATGATGGCGGTCGGTGATGCGCTCGCCGTTTCGCTGCTTCGCGAAAAAGGATTCACTGCGAGCGATTTTCACGGTTTTCATCCGGCGGGAAACCTCGGCGCCGCCTTGCGGCGGGTTTCGAGCTTGATGCATGGCGCAGGCAATCTGCCGCTGTGCTCGGAAGAGGCTCTGGTGACAGAGGCTGTCGGAACGCTTGACGCTTCCGGGTTTGGCTGCGTTGGCCTGACAGGAACAACCGGCGCCCTCACCGGCATTTTGACCGATGGCGATTTGCGCCGGTTGTTCGACCAGGATGTTTCGAGCCTGCGGGCCAAAGACATCATGACCAAAGACCCGAAAACCGTCTCGCCCGATACGCTCGCTGGTGATGCACTCGCCCTGCTCAGCAGCGGGAAAATTACCGTACTTTTTGTCGTCGAAGGCAAAAAACCCGTTGGCCTATTGCATGTTCACGATTGCCTGACGAAAGGCGTCTTCTGATCACGGGCCGTCATTGAGTCCTGTTTTTCTGACGCATGAAGGATCTAAGGATCGCGACCGGTTCAGTTGCCGCGCGCTTTGCAGCATCGAGCGTTTGCCGGGGCTGTTCTGGAGATTCTTCTTCAACCGGTTCAGAGGATTCGAGCCCAGTATCCATCGCGCCGGCGACGGAAGGTGTTACCTCTGGATCAAGCGTGGGAGCAGGCGCTGGTGTCACACGCACACTCGCCTTTTCCACTTGCGCCGTCAGATGACGCACCTCAGAAGCCAATTCTTGGATCGACCGCAATTTCCCATCGACATCAGCCTGCACCTCCTTCGCGGCGCCAATAGCGCGAAACGCCTGCACGCAAAGTGCTATTGCTGCGAAAAACATGAGCAAAGTGAGAAAAGAGATCCCGACTTGCCCAATAAAAATCTCACGTGTCGAAAACTCACTCAACCTCAAACCAGCAAGCACTTGTTCATACCCCATGATCCACATTCCCCTAACCGCCTATAGCATCGGGCGATAAATCGGGATCGCCCGATGCTATAGTCTTCTTTATGGTCGCACCGGTTTCGCGAAAAACCGGACCTCATTCTGAGCTTGTCGAAGGGCCACTTTTTCGCCCGGCGCTCCTAGGTTCGAAAGGTTAACCCTTCTATCCACGCGGGTCTAGGATTGCTGATTCCGCGCCATGAAATGGGTGTTTTTGATCGTCGAAGTCATTTTCGCCTTATAAAATGGCCCCAACAGTCTGGAACTGCGTCTTGGCTCAAAAATAAAGGTTGGGGCATAAACACCAAGTGAGCAACTGTTCTGGCCAAAAGCATGAATCTTTACTAAAATACTCACCATGACGAATGCGATAGATATTCGTAATCCGGTGACCATTGTCACCGAGGAGAACCGAGAAAAGGCGCTTGCCGGACTCCCGTTCTTCTTTAAGCTTGTTTGCAATCTTGTTGAAAAAATTCACTACGGAACAATAACGTTTTGCCTTCCAGATGGGCGCGCCCTGAAATTGGAAGGCGTCGAGGAGACGTCTTCCAACGGCATCATCGTCGTTAGAGATTTTTCGTTTGCGCGCCGTGTTATCCTTGGTGGTGATATTGGTTTTTTTGAAAGCTTCGCGGCCGATCATTGGGATACGCCCAATCTTGCAGACTGCCTTTATATTTTTGCGCGTAATGCTGATTACATCCGGGAATCTTTCAGGGCTGCACCACTGATCGGCTGGCTCGACAATATTCGGCGTTCGTTCAATCGAAATACGCCAAAGGGTTCGCGCCGTAATATTATGGCGCATTACGACCTGGGCAATAGCTTTTATGAGAAATGGCTCGACCCGACGATGACCTACTCTTCGGCTCGGTTTTCATCTCCTGACACTGCTCTGTCTACTGCTCAATTGAATAAATACCGATCCCTCGCTCAGCAGATTGATTTAAAACCGGGAGACGAGGTGCTTGAGATTGGTTCCGGCTGGGGGGGATTTGCAGAATTTGCTGCAAAAGATATGGGCGCCAAGGTGACCGGGATCACGATCTCACAGGCGCAATACGAATACGCCAAGAAGAGAATATTCCGTGAGGGTCTTAACGAGCAGGTTGAATTTCGCTTGCAGGATTATCGCGATATCGATGGCGCATTCGATAAGGTCGCCTCCATCGAAATGTTCGAAGCGGTTGGCAAAGAATACTGGACGACGTATTTCAGCAAAGTGCGTGACGCCCTCAAGCCCGGAGGAATCGCCGGATTCCAGATTATCACCATCGCCGACCGGTTTTTCGAAAGATATTCAAAATCAACGGATTTTATCCAACGCCATATCTTTCCAGGCGGCGTCCTTCCAAGCCCCTCTCTGTTAAAAAATCACATTGAGAGCGCCGGGCTGGCTTGGCGAAAGGCCATTACATTTGGCGAAGACTACGCCTTGACCCTCGCTCAGTGGCACGAACGCTTTGTATCAGCCTGGGATGACATCAAACCGATGGGATTTGATGAGCGGTTTAAAAAACTCTGGCGCTTTTATCTTGCCTATTGCGAAGCGGGTTTTCGGGCCGGCACGACCGACGTATTCCAGATCGCAGCCATTCGAAGTGAATAGAGGGATTGGCCAGTCGCCATCTTCAATTCCACTGCGTTGAATGACGATTACATCGTATAGGAATTCTCATGAGCCCCTCACGTAATTTCGTTCATATAAGCCGTCGCTTCCGGGCTACATAGGCGCCAGATCAGCAAGTTAATCAAAATGATTATATAAAGCGTGCTGTGATGGTTTTTGCCGACAAGACGCCAGGAGACTGACGATGCGCTTCTATAAAAACGCTTTAGAGCTGATCGGAAATACGCCACTGATCAAACTCTCCAGAGCCTCCGAACAGACAGGCTGCACGATTCTCGGCAAAGCAGAGTTTTTGAACCCCGGCCAATCGGTGAAAGACAGGGCGGCGCTGGGTCTTATCCGCGACGCCGAAGAGAAAGGCTTGATCCGGCCAGGCGGAACCATAGTAGAAGGAACCGCCGGTAATACCGGCATCGGGCTCGCGATGGTTGGTATGCTCCTTGGCTATAAAGTAAAAATCGTCTTTCCCCGCACACAGAGCACCGAAAAAAAAGACGCCATTCGACTGCTTGGAGCTGAGCTAATTGAAGTTGACGCCGCCCCTTATTCCGCCCCCGGCAATTATATCCGCTACTCACAAAAGCTCGCAGAAGACCTCGCAGCAACAGAACCCAACGGCGTGTTCTGGGCGAATCAGTTCGATAACGTCGCCAATCGCGACACCCATTACCGTACGACAGGGGTTGAAATTTGGAACCAAACCGAAGGCGACATTGACGGTTTCATCTGCGCGGTCGGTTCGGGCGGCACGCTTGCGGGCGTTACAAACGCGCTCAAGGAACGCGATAAGACGGTGCGTTGCGCACTGGCTGATCCAATGGGGGCAAAGTTATACTCTTGGGTAAAGACTGGCCGACTCGAATCAGAAGGTTCTTCAATTACTGAAGGCATTGGCCAAGGACGGGTGACTGCCAATATTAAAGGATTATCATTTGATGACGCATACTGTATTGGTGACCCGGAAGCCTTGGAGGTTCTTTTCGCGCTCGTGAAGGAAGAGGGTTTATGTTTAGGCGGATCTTCCGGGATCAACATCGCCGGTGCGATCAGGCTCGCCAATGATCTCGGCCCCGGCCATACAATCGTGACGATGCTCTGCGATTACGGTAATCGTTATGCAAGCAAGCTCTATAACCCGGAATTCCTTCGTTCAAAGGATCTACCGGCGCCACCATGGATGGATTGATGAACACCTTACCCTCTCTTGTCTCCACAAATTGGCTCGCCAGCAATATTGATGCTGAGGATGTAAAGCTCATCGACGCCTCGTGGCGGATGCCAGGCGCCGGCGATGAAGCACGCGCTGCCTTCGATGAGCGTCATATCCCCAAAGCCCAGTTCTTTGATATTGATGCGAACGCTGACCTGACAAGCGACCTGCCCCATATGCTTGCGCCACCGGACATGTTTGACGAGGCCGTCGGCGGGTTAGGAATTTCAAATCAAGATCGTGTCGTTATCTATGATGATGCGGGCCTGTTCTCGGCGCCACGAGTGTGGTGGACCTTTCGCGCCATGGGTCACCAGAATGTCGCTGTGCTTGATGGCGGGCTTCCAAAATGGACGAATGAAAAACGCCCAACGACCGAGGAAATCTCAGCGCCGATCCCAGCCACTTATCAGGCTCGACCGGATAAGGACATGGTTATTACCGCGCTTGAACTGCGGCAGGCCCTGATGAATGGGGACACAGTCGTTCTCGACGCACGTCCCACGCCTCGGTTTGATGGCCACGCGGCGGAACCGAGATCAAACCTACGTCCGGGACATATGCCGGGGGCGACGAACTTGCCGGCGATGTCTGTCCTCTCGTCATTCGGAACAATGAAGAGCCCCGAAGCCCTTCTCGCTACATTCACAAAAGTCGGAGTCGGCGCCGATACGCCTGTTGTTACAACCTGCGGATCCGGGGTTACCGCAGCGATTCTCTCTCTTGCTCTGGATCAAGTGGGCCATTCGAACCAACGGCTTTATGACGGATCCTGGGCGGAATGGGGAGATGAGCGCAATCCATCAAACGAGTTCCCTGTGGTGACGGAGGCGCCTTAGAATGGGTCGCATCGTCGATGTATCGATTACCTTCCTTGAACAAACAAAATGGCCAGCACTCCCCGAGCCGGTGCGCCCCCCCTACAAAGTCGCCATCTTGCGGGCGGACCATCCGCCAATTCATTATTACCGATATCTTTATCGGCTGATCGGAGATCCATATAATTGGGTCAGCCGGAACCGACTCAGCGATGAGGATCTTCTGAATATTATTCAGCACCCACGCGTTTATCTGTATATCTTATACGTCGGTGGTGTTCCCGCAGGGATGGCGGAACTTGACGCCCAGCACGAAAAGACATTCGAACTCAAGTTTTTTGGCCTGGCTCCGGATTTTGTCGGAAAACAATTGGGGAGATTTTTTCTGACTCATGTGATCAACCTTGCCTGGTCAATGGCGCCTGACCGGCTGAGACTGGAAACTTGCTCTCTTGACCACCCGAGCGCACTTCCGCTCTATCAGAAACTCGGGTTTGAGGTCTTCGATCAGCGCAAAGGTCAGGTCGAATTGATGGATGAATAACATCACGAGGCGAAGCAATGAAGGATGATACAAAGCTGATCGCCGCCGGACGTCCCCATCGCCGGCCACAGCACCCTGTCAATCACCCGGTGGAACGCGCGTCGACAATTCTCTTTCCGACTTATGATGATTTTCTGGAAGGGGCAAAGACTATCGCCTATGGCCGTCTCGGCACAACAACCCATCGTGCTCTGGAACAGGCCGTAACAGCGCTTGAAGGCGGATATGAAACCCGTCTCGCGCCTTCCGGCCTGCAAGCCTGCACTACAGCGATCCTCGCTTTTGTCGAATCTGGCGACCATGTGCTGATGACAGATGCGGCTTATGATCCGACCAGAAAGTTTTGTGATAAATTTTTGAAAAGATTTGGCGTTGAGACAACGTTTTATGACCCGATGATCAACGAAGAGATTGAAGCGTTGATCAGACCAAACACCAAAGTCATCTTCGCTGAAACACCCGGCTCTTTGACCTTCGAAGTGCAAAACCTGCGCGCTTTAGCGGATGCTGCACATAAGGCCGGCGCTAAACTCGTCGTCGATAACACCTGGGCGGCAGGGTATTATCTAAAGCCCATCGAGCATGGGGCGGACGTTAGCATTCAAGCCGGGACGAAATATCTCGCCGGGCACGCAGACTGTCTCATCGGCACACTTACATCCGCCGATGAATCCACAGCGAACCTCATTTTTCATGCCCTCCTGCAACTCGGCTCCAATGTTTCTGCAGACGATGCCTACCTCACCCTGCGTGGCATGCGCACCCTCTCGACCCGCCTTGCCCGTCATCAAGAAACGGCCCTGAAGCTTGCCAAATGGCTCGCCAAAAGACCGGAAATCGAACGCGTCCTGCACCCGGCCCTTAAGGGCTGTCCAGGTCATGCGACCTGGAAGCAAGACTTCAGCGGCGCATCCGGCCTGTTCGGCGCTGTATTAAAACCCACCGCCCTCCCCGCATTGAAATCGTTTTTTAATGCGTTCAAACTTTTCACCATGGGGTTTTCTTGGGGAGGATTTGAAAGTTTGTGCATTCATGTTCACCCTGAAAAATATCGGACGGCGACGTCTTGGGAGGAAGAAGGTCCGGTGATTCGAATCCACGCTGGTCTCGAAGACCCTGAAGATTTGATCGCAGATTTCGATCGCGCGCTTTCCTATCTGCAAGTGACGAAAGCATAAATCATGGCCGTTACAGGAGTCACCATGCGAACGCCGCTACTGATAATCGCCGCCTTCTTAACGACGGGCTGCATAACCACATCTAAAATGACCATTGTGAATAGCGAGCCGAAAAACGCGATGGTCACCGTTGAAGGATATGGGCAGTGCGAAACACCCTGTACGATAAAGCTCGATCAACCACGGCTGACGACAGTTGCCAAAGCTGGTTATGAAAAACAGCGGTTTATGCTTATTCCCGGTCGACCAAAAGTCGATGTCATTCTTAAATTGGCGGCGCCGACCAAGGAAATCGAATCCAGCGAATTACCGGAACTTTGACGATCTGGCGACCCCGGCAGGACTCGAACCTGCAACCGTCGGCTTAGAAGGCCGGTGCTCTATCCAATTGAGCTACGGGGCCAGTTGGTGAACACCCAAGTCTGACTCAATCAATGAGTCCATGGTTTGCGTCTATGAAATGCGAAATTGTCTGAGTAGGCCTTAATAACGGGTGATCCGTCCTGTTGCTCGATAACTTGGTGCGGAATCTTGTGGTGTTGCGCATAAGCGACTGCATCCGCCTTATTCTCAAAGGAGAGGCGAACCTGCCCTGGGGCCGTTTCATCACTGCTGGTCCATCCCATCAGGGGATCAATCCGGCGGGCTGATTTGGCTTCAAATTCTAAGACCCAATGGGAAGTTTTCGACTTACCCGATTGCATCGCAGTTTTCGACGGGCGAAAGATACGCGCGAACATGAATCATATGCTCCTTCAATCGCATATCCCGCAAAGAATATGCGGGCCGTTTAATGGTCGGGGCGGCAAGATTCGAACTTGCGACCCTCTGGTCCCAAACCAGATGCGCTACCAGGCTGCGCTACGCCCCGATTTTGAAAACGCACATTGGCGATGTAGACGCGGATGTAAAGGGGTTAGTGAGATTCAAAAAGTCGATGTTGCACTCTATCACCAGCTTTTATCCCGAGACGCTCCAGAGTACCGCCATTCACTTCAAGAACCGCGACCACAGGTACCCCGGATGCGATGCTTTCAAGCGAGCGAGGCGTCGTGTTGGAGGCGATTCGGCGGATAACGCCCTTCTCATCAATGAATGCCATATCCAGGGAGAGGAGCGTGTTCTTCATCCACATCGATACCGGTCGCGGATCGCCAAAATCGAACAGCATGCCGGCGTCATCAGAGAGCTCGGTGCGGAACATCAAACCCAGACGACGCGCTTCATCGGTATCCGCAAATTCCACCGTAAATGTGTGCTCAGCTGTTTTCGTGAGAATGATCAAGCGATCGAGCGGCTGCGCTTGTTCTCCAGACTCGACGGTGCGGGTACAGGCATGCGTAAAAAAAGCGGCAAGAATAACTGCCGCTACCGTCAAAATACGAAACCTCATCACTATACCCTTTAGTTTTCGGGGTCAGGGCGAACTTCGATCGCAAGCAATCCCTTGCCTCCCTCGGCGAACGAAACCTGGACCCTCTGGCCTTGTAAAAGCTCTCCCATTCCACACCGGCGTAATGTTTCCATGTGCACAAAAATGTCTTCGGTATCTTCACCGCGAGTCAAAAAGCCGAACCCTTTCGCACGGTTGAACCATTTTACACTCGTCCGAACGAAATCCCCTGCAGGGGTCTGACTGATTACCGGAGCTTGCACGGCCAGGGCCTCAGCTGTGGAATCGTCAACATCAAGGACTTTGAGGGCCTGCAATCCTTTGGATCGCCGCACAACCTCACACTCGACCGTCGCGCCTTCTCTAGCCGTCGTCAGCCCTGCCTCGCGAAGACAGGAGGTGTGAATCAGGATATCCCCCTCATCACATCCTGATACGATAAATCCGTAGCCCTTCGCCGGGTCAAACCACTTAACCACACCCGTCACTGTGAAGCTTTCTTCTATGTCTTCGCAGGAATCACTCGCATCGGTGGTTTCTTCGCGTCCATCAACCATCTTGAATTCAACCCCCGTCACGCCCTGTTTTCATATTAATCATATCGTCTGCCCGGCGAATCATTTCGATTATTAGCGTCATTAATGCATGATTTTGGTTTCTCCGTCTCGCCCCTTCCCCAAAAAGTTGCATGGACTTAGAATCTGCGCTTTCCGACCAGTTCCGGGAATTGGATGAAATCAAGCCATCAATTGGTTTTCAACATCCGAAAGGAATTTATCAATCAATGCCCGGAATACTTCAAAATCCGATTCGACGTTCTCGGTCGTTATGCCGCCAGCGGCATTGCGGTCCATCTGAAGTGCGAGGTCACCATCTCGATCGATGTATACGCGGCCAAACTTCACTTCGCTATTGAACTTGCTCAAGAACTGATAGCCGACCGAATCGGGGTCAAATCCTCTTAAATAGGTAATATAGGTGATGTCACCGTCAGGACCACCGATAATGATGTACATGGCGTTTTCGCCGACGGTGAGGCGCAATCTATTGGGCGCATCGTCGATCACTGCATAGCCCTGATCAGACAGGACCTCGGCAATTTCAGCTTTGGTGAGAGGGTCGGCGCTGGCCGAAGACATTGTTGCGACGGAAAGGACTCCAGCCGCTAACACACTTAACAAAACCCGCATCTTCGGCCCCTTCGTTAGGCGAACGCACATTAACCAACTTTAATATGACCGAAAAATAGGGGTAAGATCAATCTCCCATCGCGCAAACCATGCCGAAATAGGGTTCAAAAGCATGATCCGCCAAAATAAGCGGCCAATCCTGTAAAAGCCGTTGATTTTGTTAGGGAAATTACATCGCTGGTAGGCCCTAGGGGAATCGAACCCCTCTTTCCAGGTTGAAAACCTGGCGTCCTAACCGATAGACGAAGGGCCCTCAGCGAGGCGCTGTGTATATTCAGGAGCGCGGACCGTTTCAAGCCCCGTTTATCCCTTTCATATTGCAAAAGCAGCATCGACAATCTGAAACTGACCCGCATCGCCGCCGCGCCAATCATCAGCCTTGATTTTACCGGCCACATGAAGCCGGCGACCGCTCTGCAACAGCGCTTCCAATCCATTGTCGCATGCTCGAAACGCAATTGCCCGCGCTGCTTCTCCAGTTTCGCTGAGCAGCGTGCAGGCCACATGCCCGGCGCCAACCGTCTTGCAGTATTGGGCGCGCATATCTGACAGTACGAAAAGCGGCTCCGGGTTTTCCGGCCCAAAAGGCGACGCGCCCGATATTAATTCGGCGAACGGTTTTGAAACAGCACTCGGCGCGACCACGCCATCAATATCCAAAATGCGTTCAGCGCGCGCGCGCGCAATGGCGGCGGCCAGGTCACGATTGAGAAAAGCGATGAGCTCTTGCAAATTTGAGCGTGCAACGGTCAACCCCGCCGCCATCGCGTGTCCACCACCGGAAATGAGTATTCCCTCTTGTTTAGCGCGTGCGATCGCAGCGCCCAAATCAACGCCGGAAATTGACCGGCCGGAGCCTTTGCCGATTTCTCCCTCCAGCGTGATGACGAGAGAAGGCCTGTCAAACCGCTCTTTTAACCGGCCGGCGACAATACCGATAACACCGAGATGCCAGCCCTCGCCCGACGCCACAATCACCGGCGCATCGGCGCCAGATTTCTCTACTTTGGCCAAGGCCGCAGCAAGCACTTCTGCTTCGATCCCTTGGCGTTCAGCATTCATGACGTGTAGTTGCTGGGCAAGCGCTTCACGCCGAGTTGCATCGTCAGTTGTCAGAAGATCGAAAGCAAGTTGCGCATGGCCGATACGACCAGCCGCATTAATGCGGGGCCCGAGCAAAAACCCAAGATGATACGTAGACGGCGGTCCTTTGACGCCAGCATGCTTTCCTAACGCTTTTAATCCGGGATTGCCTCCCTTAGCGAGCACCTTCAACCCTTGAGCAACCAGGATGCGCGTCAGGCCTGTTAACGGCATGACGTCGCAAACCAGACCGAGCGCAACAATATCAAGCCATCGTAGTAGGCTCGGCTCCTCTCGGGCCTTAAAAAACCCTGCTTGCCTCAGGGTCCTGTTCAACGCCACCAACCCCATGAATGTAACACCCGCGGCCGAAAGATTGACCAGGCCCGAGGCATCGTCTGGACGATTGGGATTAACAACAGCGCCAGCGCCCTCTGGAACCGGACCGGTCATCTGATGATGGTCGAAGACAATAACCTCAAGACCTTCTCTGACGGCAGCCTCAATGGCGTCATGCGCCGCCGCGCCACAATCGACAGTAATGATGAGGCTCGCGCCTTGTTCCTTCAAAACACGGAAAGCTTCGATCGATGGGCCGTACCCTTCAGCGACGCGATCCGGAAGATAGACGCAAAGCGGCGCCGCGATCGCATCGAAATAAAGCTTTAATAGCGATGACGCTGTCGTTCCATCCACATCATAATCACCAAAGACACCAACACGCTCTCCAGCCTGGACTGCCGCCGCCAGGCGGTTGGCGGCTTTTTCCATATCCGTAAGGATAAAAGGGTCGGGTAAAGCGTCACGGAGTGACGGATTCAAATAATCGCGCGAAGCCTCCGGGCGAACGCCTCGACTGGCGAGAACCCTGGCAATCAGCGGATCAACACCAGCGGACTCAACGATATCCCGGACGACGCGCAGGTCGCACTCACGCAAACGCCAGTTTCGACCCGACGCGCTCTCGCCCATAGCAGGCAGATCGACAAACAGATCCTCAGGTTTATCCATTGCGACGGGACCAGAAATCATAGTGGTGACCTATATTTCTTGTGGTTTAGCAAGCCTCACAATCGAACATGCCTCGCTGATATAACACTGGCCGAACAGTGTGGGATAAGTTTTTTACGGCCTATCGCATCGGGCGATAAATCA
>JAJFFW010000081.1 GCA_021776435.1 Parvularculaceae bacterium
GCGCCGACAACCAGCACGCGGCTCGCGAGCAGTTTCTGCTGGCCCTGGCCGCCAACTTCCCTCAAGAGGATATGGCGGGCATAGCGTTCTCTTTGCGCTTCATCCATGGGGTTATTGTGGGCCGGGACGGCTCAGGATTCAAATGCCGTTCTTCGCCTGAGCTTGAAGAGCCGTTAAACCCCGGTCGAGCCGAAGCCGCCAGCCCCGCGTTCGGTGTCGTCAAGTTCGTCAGTTTCTTCGAATTGGGCTTGAAAACATGGCGCGATCACCATTTGACCGATCCGGTCACCGCGCCGGATGACGAAATCTTCCGCCCCGTGATTGATCAGGATGATTTTGAGTTCCCCTCGGTAATCGGCGTCAATGGTGCCGGGGGAATTCACACAGGTGACCCCGTGCTTCGCGGAGAGACCGGAGCGAGGGCGCATTTGCGCCTCCCATCCTGGCGGCAAGGCGATGGCCAACCCGGTTGGGGTCATAAACCTTTCGCCAGGTTTCAATGTCAGTGTCTCGCCTTCGGGGATAGCAGCGCGAATATCAGCGCCAGCCGCGAGCGCCGTCTCATAGGATGGCAACTCAAGCCCGATAGCATGCGCAAGGCGTCGGATGCGCACCACCGGTCGCGCGCGGCGATCGTCGGTGAGAGGGGAAGACGATCCCTCTCCGCAAACGGCGCCGTGTTCTTTTAAGGCTGTTGATGACATTTCGGCTCGGTTCCTGACTGTCTGATATCTGACTGAACGGCGCAGTATCAGGTGATTTGCGGCGCCGGCCAAAACCCTTGTTGTCCCCAGATCGCCAAGGCTTTGCCTGCGTTATTTTCCACAGGGGTTCCCACAGGATTGTCCACAGAGTTTTCCACAGGCGCATGTTATTCCGCGGCTTTAATGGCCCCCGGAACCGGCTTTGGGCCGGATAGGGTGTTTGCAATGCGCGCGGCGAGCCGTGCCGCAACTTCCACTTTCGGCATTTCCGTCCATTCCTCCTCGCCGGCATCCGAGAGGAAGGTCACTGTATTAAGCTCCCCGCCCATGGCGCAGTGGGCGCCTGGCGAGACGTCATTGGCGATGATCCAGTCACAGCCTTTGCGCGCGCGTTTGGCTTCTGCATGGGCAATGACGTCGTCCGTCTCAGCGGCGAAACCGATAATCAGCCTCGGACGGCCTGTCGTCATCTGTGCGATGGTTTGAAGGATGTCAGGGTTTTCCGTTAACGAAATATTGGTCAGCCCACCGCGCTCTTTCTTGATCTTGTGTTTGGTCTCAATTTCAGGGCGGTAATCGGCGACGGCGGCGCAGAAAATAGCGCAATCGACGGGCAGCGAGGCCTCGCATGCGGTCATCATCTGTCGCGCCGTTTCAACCTTGATGGACTTAACGCCGGCAGGCGCCGATAAATCTGTCGGACCGCTAACGAGTATGACCTCTGCACCGAGATTTCTCAACGCCGTGGCGATGGCAAAACCCTGCTTGCCCGACGATCGGTTGGCCATATAGCGCACGGGATCGAGCGGTTCATGGGTCGGGCCAGCGGTCACGAGAATGCGCTTGCCGGAGAGGACCCCGCCCGAGCGTGCTGCAAAAAAGGCCTCAATCTGGTCAGCGATCTGCGTCGGTTCGCTCATGCGTCCGGGTCCGAATTCACCACACGCCATCTCGCCGCTGTCGGGACCGACAAAAAGCACCCCGTCGCCTTTCAGCGTTTTAAAATTGCGTTGGGTTGCGTTGTGCTCCCACATGCGGACATTCATAGCAGGGGCGAACATCACTGGCTTATCCGTCGCCAAAAGCGCCGTCGAAGCGAGGTCATTGGCGAGGCCGTTCGCCGCCTTCGCCATCAAATCGGCTGTCGCCGGCGCCACGACCACAAGGTCGGCCGAGCGAGAGAGTTCGATATGGCCCATCTCGGTTTCGTCCGTGAGATTGAAAAGCTCCGTATGGCACTTTTCTCCGGACAGGCTCGAGACCGAGAGCGGCGTGACAAACTCAGCGCCACCGCGTGTCAGAATTGTCCGGCACTTGATTCCGCGCCGTGAGAGCTCACGGATCAGCTCAAGGCTCTTATAGGCGGCAATGCCGCCGCCGATGATGAGGAGAATGGAATGATCAATCATAAAGCTCTTTTATCGCAAAAACACGCTGGCGGCGAGAATAAGCGCGCAAACACCTGCAAACCAGAGGGCGAAGCGGGTTAACCGCCCTTCGCGCGATAACGTCTGCGCGAGTCCGTTGGGTGCGCTGTCAGAATTTGCCGCCTGCTCATTGGCGGCGCGCACGGCCTCGCCTAACTGTTCGACATAGCCTGGCAGGCGGGGGGCGATTTCAATGGCTTTCAGTGCGGCGTCACGCAGGGCCCGCGCTTTTGCTTTCGGGCCGATACTGTCCCCAATATAAGCGCGAACGACCGGTGTAGCCGCATCCCACATGTTTATTTCCGGGTCGAGCATGCGGGCGACCCCTTCGACGGTTACCATAGTGCGTTGAAGCAAGATGAGCTCAGGGCGCAAATGCATGTCGAAGAGTGCCGTCACATCGAAGAGCTGTTGCAGTACGCGGCTCATATCGACCTTGGCGGCATTATTTCCATACAGCGGTTCGCCGACGGCGCGCAGCGCCTGTGCAAAGGCCTCGGCGGAATGATTGGCTGAGACATAGCCCGCATCGATGTGCACCTTCGCTGTGCGTCGGTAATCGCGTGTGATGAATCCGTAAATAATCTCCGCGAAGGTGCGCCGCGCCGTTTCGTCGAGCCGGCCCATAATGCCGAAATCGATAAGCGCAAGCTTGCCGTTATTGTCAACAATCAGGTTGCCCTGATGCATATCGGCATGAAAAAAACCAGTCTTCAAGGCCTGTGTGAGAAAGACTGAGATGATCTCTTGAGCCAGCTTTTTGCGGTCAACACCTCGCGCGTCGAGGGCAGCCAGATCGCCCAACGGCGTTCCTTCGATCCACTCAATAGTCAGGATGCGCCGAGCCGTTAACTCCCATTCAACGGCAGGGATGTGCACGCCAGGCTGGTCTTTGAGGTTTTCTGCAAGTTCCGACGCTGCCCCGGCTTCAAGACGCAGGTCGAGTTCGATGGCGGCGCTGGCTTTTAATGTCTCGATAAACTTGACAGGTTCCAGTCTTCGCGCCGATTTTGAGACGGCTTCCATCATCCGTGAAGCGCGCGAAAACGCGCGAAACTCTTTAGCGACTTTTTGTTCGATCTTGGGACGGAGAATTTTAACGGCGACATCTTTGCCGTTTTTCAGTCGTGCGCGATGCGCTTGGGCGATTGATGCAGCTGCGATCGCTTCCGAGAAGCTCTCGAAAAGGATTGAGGCGGGTTTGCCGAAGGCGGCTTCGATTTCGCGCTGCGCCACCGCCTGACTGAAGGTCGGCATCTTATCTTGCAACCGGCCCAGATCATCGGCCATCGCAAATCCGATAATATCGGGCCGCGTCGCCATGAACTGACCGAGCTTGACATAGGCGGGGCCTAATTTTTCAAAAGCATGAGCCAGACGTTCGCCTGGCCGCTGGGCTTTGCCTCGGGCGCCGATCCGGATGACGATTCCGAATAAGCGCAATGGCGCCGACAGATGATGGGCGAATTCCCTCGGAATCAATGCATCATGGCGCGCCAGCGTAAATGCTGCGCGGCTAAGACGAAATAAATCTGCGAGAGCGGCGATCATGGCGCAGTCATTACCGTCTGGCGCCTAAATCCGCCAGCCCATGTGAAGCGCCGCGACCCCTCCGGTGAGGTTTTCATAAGCGACGCGTGAAAATCCGGCGGCGTGAATGCGCGCAGCGAAGGCATCTTGCGCGGGAAACTTTCGGATCGATTCAACCAGGTATTGATAAGACTCTCTGTCGTTTGCGACTTTTTCTCCCAGCCAGGGGATGATATTAAAAGAATAGCTATCATAGATTTTTTGTAACCCATCCGTAATCGGATGAGAGAACTCAAGACACATGAAGCGCCCACCTGGTTTCAATACGCGATAGGCTTCGCGAAGGGCGGTGTCTATGTCGGTGACATTCCGGATGCCAAAAGCAATCGTATAGGCGTCAACCGAGTGATCCGGTAACGGGAGGTGTTGCGCATCACCGCAAATGCGATTTAGCCTCCTAGAATAGACTTCTGCATCCTCACGCGTGCATCCCGCTTTGAGCATTTCATGGTTGATGTCGCAGACGAAAGCCGTTGAGAGTGAGTGCGTTTTCGCTCGTGGGCGGGCGTCAGCCCGCTTTAAAAACCCGAGCGCGATGTCACCAGTACCGCCCGCCACATCCAATATCGACTGACCGGGTTGGGCCGCCAAGCGGTCGAGCAGGGTCGATTTCCAAATCCGATGGACGCCTGCCGACATCAAATCATTCATCAAATCATAGCGGCTGGCGACAGAATCGAAGACTTCGCGCACCATTTTCGCCTTTTCGGCGGTAGGAACGGTGCGAAATCCAAACGAAGTTTCTGTCGTGCGCTCTTTTTCCATGGTTGAACCCATATAACCCTTCAGCGCTCGAGAGAAGCGTCTTGACGCCGCACGGTGCTTTTGACAGTCTTAAGCCTCTGAATTCGCATGAGTTTTGGTGACATATCGGCATGCCGCGTAGCACGCGGCGGCTGGAGTGGGGAAATAAAAGATGATCAAATCGGAGCTTGTGCAAAAGATTGCCGAAGAAAACCCGAATTTATATCACCGTGACATAGAGCACATGGTCTCTATCGTCTTCGATGAAATTGTCGATGCGTTGGCGCGCGGAGATCGGGTGGAGTTGCGTGGATTTGGCGCATTTTCTGTTAAGCACCGTCCAGCGCGCACCGGGCGCAATCCGCGTACTGGCGATCCTGTCCGGATCAACGAAAAATGGACGCCTTTTTTTAAGGCTGGTAAAGAATTACGAGACCGATTGAATGCCGAAGGCCGATTCTCACCTCACGTGAATACCGGTCAGGGCAAGCAATAACGATTAGCCTATCACCCTGACAATGGCTGGAACGTCGCCAGTCGATTGCCTAAACCGTACGATTTATGTCACATCCAGACTTATGAAAAAGTGGATCTCTCGTTTCATCTGGTTCCCGCCCGCACTCGTTTTTGTCGGGTTTCTGGTGGCGAATCGTCAGCCGGTGGCGGTGAGTTTTGATCCGTTCTCGCCAGAGATGCCGGCACTGGCGACTCCGGCTTTTCCATTATGGATTTGGTTGATGGCCGCGATCTTCATTGGTGTCTTCTCAGGCGTTGCCGGTATGTGGGTGTCCGGCCGGACAGCAAGGCGTAAAGCGCGCGCTGAGCACCGTGAACTCAAAGCGCTCAAACGCGATCAGGCCCGCGCCGTTCAAGAAGCGGCGGCGACCAGGCCGGGCGATACGCTGCCGTCGTTAAGGGCGTCATGATGGGCAGTGAGGCTTTTCTGAAGTTTTTCCAATCGGATTGGTTCTGATGCTCGTCAAGATTTGCGGTTTGCGAGATCCGGAGACCGCCATCGCTGCTGCTGGCGGCGGCGCCGACATGCTGGGTTTTGTCTTTTACCCGAACAGTCCTCGCGCCCTCTCGCCTGAAAGCGCGGAAGAGATTGTTACGGAAGTCAAACAATCACTTTATGATAAGGGTCTTGAGGCGCCAAAATTTGTTGGTCTGTTTGTCGATGCGGGTGAGCAACTGCTGGCTGAGACAGCGCCTTTTCTGACCCATTTTCAGTTTCACGGCGCAGAAACGCCTGAACGTGTCGAAGCGCTCGGCACGGAATTCGGTATGGAGTCGATCAAGGCGCTCCCAATATCAGTGGCGTCGGACCTCAACGTGGCGAGTGAATTTTCAGAAGCCGCTGACATGCTTTTATTTGATGCGCGTCCACCAAAAGGGGCTGAAAGGCCCGGTGGCCACGGGGTCATATTCGATTGGTCAATCCTTCGAGGATATGTAGCGGAAACACCCTATCTCGTCGCTGGAGGGCTCAACTCCGGTAATGTTGCTGCGGCAATTGCTGCGCAACAAAATGCTGCAGCATTTTCAGGCGTCGATGTCTCGTCGGGCGTAGAGTCGGCGCTCGGAACGAAGGACGTTGATCTCATCAAAGCCTTTATTTCAAAGGTAAAGAGCGCGTCATAGGAGGATTCCGATGCGGTTATTGTGCGCAGCATTTGGTGCAGCATTTCTGGCGTTAGCGGCGCCCGCCGTCGCAGAGGAAGCGACAGATATTGAGATCAACCCGTTCGACATTTTACGCGGCGGCGGCAATATACTGGTGATGCGTCACGCCAGTTCGTCCAGCGACCAGAAGGCGCCGGTGGGGATGAGCAAAGATTGTCAGTTGGGCGAAGGCCGGGGTCTCGACGCGAAGGGATTGTTTCAGGCGCGCGCGCTTGGCGAACTTTTGCGCGCCGAAGCCGTACCAGTCCTCAAGGCGTATACCAGTCGGATGTGCCGGGCTTGGGATACGGCTGCACTGGTTTCAGGTGGCGCGTTGGTTGTGCCGAGCGACTCGCAAATGACGACTGATCCGGCGAAGATCGCAGAGTTCAAAAAAGTGATTGAGGCAGAGCTCGCCGCCCATCCCGGTCAAAATATCATTTTATCGAGTCACTCCAACATCGCGCCTTTGTATGGGGCGAAGGCTGCGGAAGGTGAGGCTGAGGTTCCGGAAGGAGCGATCTTCGTGGTCAGACCGCAGGACTGGAAATCTCTGATGCGCATCGAAATTCATGTCGATGTCGGGGCGCAAGCGATCATAGTGGAATAATAGACCATTCGTCGGTATGACCTTTTTCAAATCCTCACCCTGAGAGGGTTGATCGGTTCAAGACCGATACCGCCCCTCACCAAACCGACCAAGAGTAGCCGCTGTGACCAACCCCAACCCTAACTCCTACCGAACTGGACCGGACGCCGAAGGCCGCTTTGGGAAATTCGGCGGCCGCTTCGTCGCCGAGACCTTGATGCCGCTCGTCCTGGCGCTTGAGGCGGACTATAGCGCGGCCAAAAAAGACGAGGCTTTTCAACGGGAATTCGAGTACTACCTGAAGCATTATGTGGGCCGGCCGAGCCCGCTCTATTTCGCCGAACGGCTGACCGAGTATTGCCGCGGTAGGGCCAAAAAGGGCAGGGGCAAAGGGGGCGGAGGCAAGGGCGCGAAAATCTATTTCAAGCGCGACGAGCTCAACCATACCGGCGCCCACAAGATCAATAATTGCGTCGGGCAGATCCTGCTCGCCCGGCGCATGGGCAAAACCCGGATCATCGCCGAAACCGGGGCCGGCCAGCACGGCGTCGCCACCGCGACGGTGTGCGCGCGCTTCGGCCTGCCCTGCGTCGTCTATATGGGCGCGACCGATGTCGAACGGCAAAAGCCCAATGTCTTCCGCATGAAACTGTTGGGGGCGGAGGTCATTCCGGTCACCTCCGGCACGGCGACGCTGAAAGACGCCATGAACGAGGCC
>JAJFFW010000082.1 GCA_021776435.1 Parvularculaceae bacterium
TCACTGACACGCTAAACACTCTTCATAGTCTGTCTTGGCGGCGGCCTGCATCATGGCTTCAATGCCGACATTCTCCGCACCCGGTTCGCAGCTCATATCGCGCGCCGCAACCGCGGCGTCTTCCGCCTTTTTGCTGTTGGCGAAGCTGGCGCGCTGCACCGATTTCGAGCGGCAATAGTAAAGCGACTTCATGCCTTTTTCCCAAGCTGTCCAGTGCAGCATGTGGAGATCCCATTTATCAATATCGCCGGGCAGGAAGACATTGACCGACTGTCCCTGACAAATCAGCGGCGCACGATCGGCGGCAAGATCAATCACCCAGCGCTGATCAATTTCAAACGCGGTTTTATAAACGTCTTTTTCTTCGTCGCTCAGGCAATCAAGATGCTGAACCGAACCTTCATGCTCAAGAATCGACGTCCAAACTTCTTCCGTGTCTTGATCTTTTTTACCAAGCAGCGCCTGCAAAGCAATATTCTTAACTGTGAACGAGCCCGATAGCGTCTTGTGGGTGAAGACATTGGCGGGGATCGGCTCAATACACGGACTGCAACCACCGCAGATGATCGAGATCGACGCGGTCGGCGCAATCGCCAGCTTGTGCGAGAACCGCTGCTTCATACCCGCGTCGGCCGCGTCGGGGCAGGCCCCACGCTCTTCGGCGAGTGTGACAGAGGCCGCATCGGCGCCCATGCGGATATGCTTGAACAGCCGCATGTTCCACGACTTCGCCATCGCGGATTCGAAAGGAATATCCATCGACTGAAGGAAAGAATGGAACCCCATCAAGCCAAGCCCGACCGACCGTTCACGCATCGCCGAATAGCGCGCTTTGTCCATCGCAGCGGGGGCGCGATCGATGAAGTCCTGCAAAACATTGTCAAGAAAACGCATCACATCTTCGATGAATTGGGGCTCGTCTTTCCATTCATTATAGGTCTCAGCATTCACCGACGAAAGACAGCACACGGCCGTTCTGTCTTCCCCCAAATGGTCGGGCCCAGTGTGAAGCATAATCTCCGAGCACAGATTGGAGGTCGAAACGTGGAGGCCAAGCTTTCTCTGATGCGCGGCCATCTGTTTGTTGACCGTGTCAGAGAATAACAAATACGGCTCACCCGTTTGCAGACGAATTTCGAGAATTTTCTGCCAAAGCTTCCGCGCATTTATGGTGCGCATGACCTCCCCGGATTTGGGAGAGAGCAGTGGGAAGTCCGCATCTGCGGCCACGGCTTCCATGAATTCATCCGTGATGTTGACGCCGTGATGCAGGTTCAGCGACTTGCGGTTGAAATCCCCGGAAGGTTTGCGAATTTCGAGAAACTCTTCGATTTCCGGATGGTGCACATCAAGATAACACGCTGCCGACCCGCGCCGTAACGATCCTTGCGAAATCGCAAGCGTGAGGCTGTCCATTACGCGAATGAAGGGAATGATGCCGGACGTTGCGCCCGCGTGCTTCACCTTCTCACCGATTGAACGCACACCGCCCCAATAGGTGCCGATGCCGCCGCCATTTGAGGCCAAAGCCACATTTTCGTTCCAAGCGCCGACGATCCCGTCAAGCGAATCACCTACGGCATTCAGGAAGCAGGAAATCGGCAGGCCGCGATTCGCTCCGCCGTTTGAAAGGACGGGCGTGGCGGGCATGAACCAAAGTTTTGAAATGTAATCATAAATGCGCTGAGCGTGGTCGGCATCGTCGCCGTAAGTGCGCGCGACTCGGGCAAACATGTCCTGAAACGACTCGCCTTCCAGCAGATAGCGATCTTCCATCACCTTTTTCCCGAATTCAGTCAGCAGCGCGTCGCGTGTGCGGTCAACAACAATATCGCGCACCACGCGCAGCTCTGGCCTGGACTTCGATTCGGCTTTGCCGATTTGTGGAGTCTTTAAGTTCCCGCTTGCATCACGGATATTTTGAGCGGCTTCAAGACCTTGGGCGGCTTCCTGCAACGACATCCAATATTCCCCGTTATTAGCCCTAAAAAGGCGTGCGAAAATCCCTTTGCCGGACAACCATTCTGGTCCGCTTCCGGCGCGGTTCGCTGTTCTTTGATGAAGTGTCGAGGTTGCCCGCCGACACAAGATATAGTGATCGGACAGCCCGCCTACGTCAATATGAAGTTACAAACAGGTCATCTTTTTTTAGTTAACAGAGTCTTAACGTGGCGCACTTTGTGCGCTCTTTGCGTTATTTTTCGGCGTCCCCTTTGAGGTTAAAAAGGCTTCGTTTCGGCGCCGTTTTTCCGACATCACTTTTGACCGGCGGATCCATCCGCCAAGCCTTCGGGGCTGCTTGAAACCCCGGATCGATAAAATGCGCTGTGGTGTCACGGTGTCGCCAGTCAGGGTTGGCGACATCTTGCGCCTCCGTTTCGATAGCGTATCGATTCGCATCACGGCCATCTGTTGAGAGCCGCCCAACCCGAGCACGAAAGACCTCAAGCGCATCCTCGATCCTTCTAATGACATCGACAGGCCGCGGGGCTTCACGCGCCGTAAACGCGGACCTCAGCGATTCGAGGGCTTCATCAATGCCCCGGTCATTCGCAACACTGGAAAAAGAGCGTGAAATGGCGTTCAAAATTAGACCTGAAACCGCATACAGCACACCGCCCCCCAACAGCGCCACAACCGCCCAAGGATATTTGGCAATGGCGAGCGGAACGGCCGTTGCCTCGGGTGGTGGAGCGTATTGCAGGTAAATAAGCGCGGCGCCAGCAAGAAAGCCAAAAATGAAGACAAGAGCGCCCGGCGGCGGCGGCGGGATCGTAATCAATGCATAGGATCGCAAAAAGCCCCTAAACTTCAGGGCGGCCTCTCCATGTTCGGTTTCCGTGAGAAAGCCAAGTTCGCGGAAAAATGCCTGTGCTTCTAATGCGGTTAAATGAGCGCTCGAAAGATCGATCACTGCATCTGCCGGGTTCCTTCGTTCATCCATGTTGTGACGAAGAATATCGAGCGCATCGTCGAATTCCTTTGATTCGTTAGCTATTGTGACACCTAACTCCTCACCGCAAGCTCGCAGATTTGCGTTATCCGCACCCCCCATATAAGCAACCAGAGCCGCCGTCAGTATGGCCGCCCCGACACCGAATGATCCGACAATGATAAACGTCTGCATAAGAACGGTGGCGTCTGAAATTTGAATACCGAAAGCGAGCGCGTCTTGTGTTGAGCGTGCATGAGAAACTTCAAAAAATAACCACCCCGCTATCGCAAGCCAACCAAGACCAATCACGAAGCGAAAGAACTGGGTCGCGAATGAGACTCCGCCTTCGTTACGGTCAGATACAGCCGCACTTACACAGAGTGCGCCGGTGCGAAGCCCCTCCCGCCGCTCGACGATGGCGCGGGCGCTGGATTCAAGGCGGGCCGCGAGCGCGTCGCCGTTACCATCATTATGATGACAGTTTTCAATTGCAGAACTGGAACTTTCCAGAGAGTCGGCTGGCCCCAAACCAAACCCGTTACGAGCGGTTTCATGGGTAGCGGGCCACAATAGCTGACGCAGAGTTCTAAATAGGTTTGAGGGCGTTCCCTCGCGCTGTCGAACACGCAAACGACCGGATTCGTCCGGGAATTTGTCCGCTTTGGAACCCATAAACCTCCCCACTGGTTTCGACGGATTCACATTACCAGAAAAACGCGTCAACGTTAATCCTGCGTTCCATTACAATGCGCCAAATTTTTGATTCAACCTGTAGAGTCAAGTGACCACGTCAATAGCTTTTGTGGAATTGCCTTTTTTTCTCCACCACGTTGGCGTCTGATTGCAGGTTCAACAGTTTACGGCGAAATTCCTCAATCCGTCTGCAGAAAACCAACCGCTGTTCAGACCCATCCAAATCGCTTTCCCAGCAGCTCATCCAGGGAGTATTTCCCCGGACCGCGCGCGAGAATCAGGAGCAGCGGCGCCGTCCAAAGAAGGTGCGTTGACCAGTTGCCACTTGGTTTTAACAAGTCGCCAGGAAAAACGTAGAATTGAATAAACGCAGTCATCCCTAACAAGCCAAGGGCGCCAAATCGCGTTCCAATTCCGAAGAGCAGCATCAGCGGAAGGAAGAACTCGCCGATCGCTGCGAAGTGAGTCATAGCCGGAGCGATAGGAGCTGGTATTCCGTATACGTTTTCAAAAAGATAGTATTTCTTCTCGGCGACGTTAAATATATTCCACTTGACGCCGAGGATCGCGCTCCCATCAAGCTTGCTTTGACCTGAACGCCAAAAGTCTATCGACCCCGCAAAACGCGCGACAAACGCTAACACGGCATAGGGTATAGCCTCCGCATAGCGGACAAATTGTTTGTAAATATTCATGATTTTAATTTCCCTGGCAGCTCTTTAACACTCAACACCCACGATCACCTGATGTTCAAATAGTGCTTTAAATACAGCCTGCGGATCAAGGCTCGACTCGAATTCCATACCCGCCTCGATCGCCGCATCGATACGATCACCTTTGGAAATACGCTTCATTGCCGCGAATTCGCCGGATGACAAAGTCGAGACTATTACGTTACGTGATGGTCGTACAATGATAACCTGCTCTGATCCCTCGACCGATATTTTGGGAGGATCTGCATGCGCCTTATTGTGGCGCCAGATCGAAGCGACCGGATAGGGCGAGGCGAGCAACCGCAATGAAGGATGAAGCACTAGCCGCAGCCGGCCCGGATCATCACCGGCGGCGGCGATTACCGTGTCCGTGGCAAGCGGGTCCGCATCGGGCGCGTGATAGGCGTCAAGCCAGGCGATTTCGAAACGGGCGACATCAGCGAGATAGGGAATGTTTCGCGCCGGCTCGAACCCTTCGAGAAATTCCGGCAGGACGTCTCCATACCGCATAATGAGCTGCGAACTCGGCGGATGTTCATGGAAATATTCATGCGTGAGGAATTTGAAAAAACCATCGCCAACCAGTTTTTCCACAACAGGAAATTTGGCGCCAAGCGCGCAGGTCAAGGCCGAACGCACATTGTTGCGATAGATCGCCAGTCCGGCCTCAACACCGGCGGGATCGCCGATAAAAACCGGCGCGCTTTTAACCGGTCCGCGCGCCAGAAGCGCTTGCGAGAATATGTCGAAATAATCCCTGTCAGACATTTCCAGTGACTCGTTTGTGCTCACCCATCGCTCCCGCATCCTTCATCCATGCACTCGCTCTGGCCGCTTCTTCGAGCAAGATAGTGAAGTCGGGCACGTCGGTGTCCCATTCTATAAGGGTTGGCTTAGGTCCCGAGCAAGCGATGAACCGCTTGTAAAGCGCACTTACTTCGTTGCACACGGGTGATCCATGATTGTCGACCCTGATGTCATAACCGTCCAGATGATCGAGCGCATGCCCCGCCAGATGGATTTCGCCAACATGCTCCGAATCAATCGAATCAACAAAAGCCTCGGCGTCGAAGTTCAAATTGCAGGCGCTCACATAGGCGTTGTTAACGTCGAACAGGATTCCGCAACCCGTGTGGCGCACAAGCTCGTTGAGCACTTCCGGCAAAGGGATTTCCGCCCCGCTATTTAAATATTGCGACGGGTTTTCAATCAGAATGCGCCGGCCCAGGACGTTTTGCGTCTGATCGACATTGTCGCAAAGACGGCAGAACGTCTCTTTCGTGATCGGCGGCGCGAGAAGGTCGTGATAATAGGTCCCGTTGTAGACGCACCAAGCGAGATGTTCGGATACGATCGCCGGGTTGTAACGGTCGACAACGGTCTTCAGCCGCGCCAAGTGATCCTTGCTAAGAGGATCAAGCCCTGCCAATGACAGGCTCACGCCGTGCACGGTTATTGGAAACTGCTCGCGAATAGCTGAAAGCCAGGCGTGGGGCGGCCCTCCCGCACCCATAAAATTTTCCGCATGCACCTCAAAAAAATCGACGCCTGCTGGCCGCGCTAGCGCCTCTTTATAGTGGGAGGGTTTGAGACCGACCCCGACGCTATGCGCCGGGATCGAACGTTCGGTTTGTGTCATTGTTAGGCGTTCGGAAGGTCACGTTCTAGCGCGTCGGGGCTGCCTGTACGCCCGCCAGGCAGGCTGATGCTTTCGCATGCCCCCGAAGGAACCAGACTCCAGGCATTACCCTGGTAATCTATGGTTGAGGTGCCTTCACACGTCGTGCCCGGTCCAGCGGCACAGTCATTTTCACCCGCAAGCGACACGCCAAAGCATTTATCCATACCCTCTGCAGAAGCGGGCGCGGACGCGACAAGTGACGCGGCTGCTGTGAATGAGGCGGCGAGAACGGTTTTCGTGAGAGTGGCTTTCTTCATAGAGTTCTTGTCTCCTTGGGTTGTGGGTTCCCGGCAGGATTTACTCAACATCGCCGGACAAGGGTGAGGTAACAGCCGTTCACTCAGTATACAATTCACATAACCTCACGAGCGAGTGAGCGAGACTTTATCCAGATTTTCAGAACCTACCTGCCTTCCAGAGATTCGCGTTTAACTTCCAAAACCAACCACTCTTCTTCCGCCGCACAAAGACTATTCTGTGCAATATCAAGTGTTTTCACAGCTTTCTCAAATGCGTGTCTATCTCGTTCATAAAGATTTTGATCATCGAGCTTTAATTTCAATTCCGCGATTATTTCTTCTAGACCCGCAATGCGATCAGGTAATCTTTCAAGGGCATATTGCTCCTTATAACTGAGCTTTGCCGTCGTGGGCTTCAAAACCACGGGGGTCTTCTTGTGCAAGCTTGCGCCAGCTTTCCAGGGCGGCAAACTGCTTTCGGGTTTGACGAAGGAGAGCATATCAGAATATCCGCCGACATATTCACACCAACGCCCTTCGGGGCTACGAGTATCCGGCGCGACAACAGAGGTGACAGTACGATCAAGAAAACTTCTGTCATGACTAACTAGAAGCAACGTGCCCGAATACCCTGCAAGCAGTTCCTCAAGAAGGTCGAGTGTTTCCAGATCGAGATCATTGGTTGGTTCATCAAGGATCAGCAAGTTCGATGGTTTTGCAAGCGCCGCCGCCAGCGCCAATCGCCCGCGCTCTCCTCCCGAAAGCGAACGAACGGGCGCCCGCCACTGTTCAGGCGCAAACAGAAAATCCTTTAGATAAGTCGCTGCATGGCGTTTTTCGCCAGCAATCGTCACCCAATCGCCACGCCCATCCGTTATCGCATCCGCAACCCGCATGTCAGGCTCGAGACTGGCGCGACGTTGGTCTAAAGACACGGTTTCCAAATGGGTCCCCAGACGAACAATGCCCTTATCAGGCGTTAATGCGCCGCTCAGCAGATTAATGAGCGTTGTCTTGCCAGCGCCATTTGGCCCCACAAATCCAACTCGATCACCACGTGAAATCTCAATCGAAAAGTCCTGCACCACCGCACGACCATCAAATTCTTTTGACAGATTTTCTGCAACAATTACCCGTTTTCCGGATCCTTTCCCTTCATTCAGTGAAAACTTCACTTTCCCCGTCGCAAGGTGCGCCTCACGACGCTCTGTACGCATTGTATCAAGCTCACGCATACGCCGCACATTACGGCGCCGCCGAGCAGTAACGCCATACCGAACCCAATGCTCCTCAGAAACGATTTTCCGATCTAGCTTATGGCGAGCAATCTCTTCTTCCTCCAACACTTTGTCGCGCCAGGATTCGAAGCGGGAAAAACCCACACCAGTCGTTCGCGTCTCACCTCTATCAATCCATACCGTCTTTGTAGAGAGTCTTTCAAGAAATTTCCGATCATGACTAATTAGCACCAACGCGGCACGCGTTGTGGCAAGTCGATCTTCAAGTTTGGCAATCGCCGGTAGATCGAGATGGTTGGTGGGCTCATCCAATAAAAGAATATCCGGCGCCCCCGCTAAAGCGCGCGCTATGGCGGCGCGGCGCGCCTCACCACCGGAAAGTGTTTCACATATTAAGTCTGGCGACAGACCGAGTTCGTTGAGCTCTCGTACGATTTCATGCTGGTCCAAACCGAGCGGCAAATCAGTCAAAACGTAATCACCAACAGTCTTGAAACCAGAAAGATCTGGCTCCTGCGGCAGGTAGCTCACCCGCGTTCCGGGACTTACAAACCGGTCGCCTGTGTCAGCTTCAACGGACCCTGCCGCAATTCTTAACAAAGTGGATTTTCCCGACCCGTTGCGCCCCACGAGCGCTATTCGGTCACGAGGGTCAATTGTCAGCGAGGCGCCTTTGAACAGCGGTGCGCCTCCAAAGGTAAGCCGTATATCGGCGAGGTAAAGAAGTGGCGGCATCAGTAATAATCAACAATTGGTTTTTTGGATCGAAAATTTCCTGGTGGATATTCGTGTGTAAGAGTGCATGTGCTTCTCGGCAATCATTCCACATTTACTCAAAAGGCAATATTTTGTTACAATTTACGTGACAATGTTAACGTGAGTTACATTTCACGGGACGAAAAGATAGGAATGACGGAGCAAACCCATCCTCTAAAGGAATACCTCAAGGAAACGCGCGAGTCCGTGCCGTCATTCGCGGGGCGCATCGGAGTATCGCGTCAGACGCTTTATCGAATTATCAAAGGCGATCAAATCCCTAAACCGTCGTTGGCTCGACGCATTGTCGAAGCGGCTGGTGGCTCAATCATATTTGCTGATCTTTACGCTTATTCAGTGGCGCCAAACGCGCAAACCGCAGAATCCATTATCGACATTGAGATTTCTCGCTCACAAAAGCTGGAATTGAACGTTGATATTCTTGCACAGTGTCTCGAAATGATCGTTCTTTGTTTGAAGACAAAAAACGACCTTTCATTGTCTCCAGGGATCTTAAAACTAGCCGCAGAGGCAATCGCAAATACACATTCGGCGTTAGCCCGGGTTACGACCCGTCACGGTCAGGCTCGTCTCGCCCAAGCTCTTCGACCAGTCCTTGAAGAAATTCTGAAAGAGCATTCTGCGACCCTGCCTCCGGTGCACCATCTTGAGGAAGCCGCTTCCTGCGCTGCGTCGCTTTATTATCGTTGCTTACAATTGCAGACCTCTGTGACAGGCCAATGAAAGCAGCCGACCGGGTCGCCGCTTCTTCCGCCCGCCGTTTTGCAAGCCGCCACATACTCCGGCCTACGCGAGCCGCATAGACGTCCTCATCCGTCGCCATAGCCTTTTTCCCTCATCGCGCGAATTTTTGGCTTCCACTCGCGTCGAGTCACCATACTGTTCCGCAAGTAGCGTACCAAACTTTTTTCAGAAAGGGTATAAGACATGACAAAAGATGTTCGAAAAGAACAAGTGGTTCTGTTACGATTCGAAAAGAAAATCGCCGGCCTTGCAGCAGCATTAGCGGCGAGCCTCGCTGCCGCAAAAGCCGCCGATGGCAAGCTTCATGCAGAGGGAGCAACCGATGCCTACATGGAAATTGAAGCGGCCTTGCTCCATCTCGCGGACGTCACTTCAACCGCTCACGCGTCATTAGAGGCGCATGCCCAAACTATTGGCGCGCAAATATTAAACGCTGGTGGCGGAATTCCAAAGGGTGACATTTCTGGAGTTGTGCGATCAGCCTTGGGTCTTGGATAACTGTTATCTTTTATGCGGCGCTGTTAAGCGGCGCTATCACAATCTCTTTAATATCGCGGTCGCGGCAAATAACCGCGGCCGCTTGTATTTTGTCGGGGGGATGGCTGATGACCCTCCTGGCATGGTGGACCGTTGGCCGCCAGGGGCAAGAATGGGGTTACGCTCTCATTGATTTCACTCTTGCGATCATCTTCTGGCGCATGTCAAAGGGGTATTGGTTTCCCGTCCCATTGTTTTTTGTCCATGCCGCTCTGGTCGTCTATTATCTTTACGCGACTCTGGTGGGGGTCACACCCTGGTGGCTGGCGGCGTTTGTGAACCGTGTATTGGAACTCGAGGTCGCCTACATCATCGGATGCGCGATCTATCGCATCTGGCGGTTACGCAGACGCCGATCCAATTCCTCAACCTAACCGCACAATACGCGACCGTTACGCGAACAGCTTTGCCCATTCACGGCGTTTACGACGATTCCAGGCGCCACGGTGATAGGCATCGGAAACGATGAGCGGAACGACCGAAGACGCCTCCGCGAACACCATCTGCTCGAGGGCCACATCAACCTTACCCCATGAACACGCCTCTTTTAGTGTTGATGAGGAACACGCACCGTCGCGCACGTCAGCAATCGAGACCTGAATCGCGTATTTGTGCATCTCGACATTTTCGTGCCCAAGAATCTCAGCACAAACGACCGTGTCTTGAACGAAATTCTTTGGCACACCACCGCCGATCATGAAAAGGCCGGATGTCCCTCCGTTTATCTTGATATCGGTCAGTTCACGAAAATCTGCGACTGAGTCGATAGACACATACGGCTGCCCCGCTTTAATGCGCTCCACTTGGTGCTTGACGAGCCCGAAACCGGCCGAAGAATCCGAGAAAGCCGGACAAAATATCGGGACCCCGGACTTATGCGCCTCTTCAATGAGAGACCCTTCCTTGCGGGCATTGCCAGCGGCAAGCCACTCACCCATTGCGTGGATAAACCTTCGCGAAGACATGGGCCCCGGCGGCAAGGCGTCCGCAATCTCCTTGATAGTCGCATCGCAGGCCTGGAGGTCTTCCTCATCGATATAGGTGTCATAGATACGATCAATATAGAGATCTCTCAAAACCCGATCGTCGGGGATCTCTTTTGCTTGATAGTGTCTAAATCCCAGGGCTTCAAAAAAATCCATATCGACGATGGAGGCACCCGTCGCAACGACAGCATCCACCATGTTGTAGCGCACCATGTCGCGCCATACATGCATGCAGCCGCCAGCTGATGTTGAGCCTGCGAGCGAAAGGAATAACGAACAGTCTTGATCTTCCAACGCCGTGTTGAAAATACGCGCCGCACGCGCCGCATCGCGAGACGTGAAAGACATCTTCTCCCAGGCATCGATCACGGGCCGAGCGTCAAATGACGCAATGTCTATGTGCTCGACGGGCGCGCTGAGAAGTTCAGCTTTGCGGTTATCGGCGGGAGATCCGGCCATAATTCGGTCCTTTCGTCAGAAACGGTTTTCTAGACGTGGTCTTTCAACAGGTTGTCCCAATTTATGCAGATGGTTACATTTTTTCCCGCTCATCCCGGCGAAAGCCGGGACCCAGAACTGAGTCCGCGCTGGATCCCGGCTCCTCATCCCGAGGAGCCGCCGCAAGGCGGCGTCTCGAGGGGCGCCGGGATGAGCGGAGAAGGAAACAATAGTAGAGGCGACCTGGATCAAGATCACCTATTGAGACTCCACATCTACTCCCCTTGCGTCAGCGCGACGACGTTTTCATTGGCGGCTTCGTCGCCCACTGATCCATACATCGAAAGCATCGGCAGATCGTCAACAATGACTTCGAGATATTCACCAAAACCATTAAATTTTCCAGCCAGTGCTGCGCCATAGGCGCCAGTCAGACCAAATTCGATATAATCGCCCTCACTGACATCATCAGACAGGAAGAATGGGCCAGGCATCGCGTCGATGGAGTCACAGGTCGGGCCGAACAACCGATAGGGTGTTAAGGACCGACGCAATTGCCGTTCCGGTCTCAACAATTGACTTGGGAACACAAGGCCATCATGAGCCGCATCGAACAGGGCGCCATAAGCGCCATCATTCAAATAAAGCGCGTCGCCTTTGCGCAGTTCCACTCGGGTGATGTGGCTTCCCGCTTCTGCGCATAATGCACGCCCCGGCTCGCACCATAAATCTGCATTTTCAAGTACCGGCATCTCTTCAAACGCCGCCTTGATCTCGTCCACATAATTTTCGAGTGGCGGCGGCACAAGTCCCGGATAAATCGCTGGAAAACCACCGCCAATATCGACAATGTCAACAGTTACAGACGCCTGGCGTATCAATTCACTCACCGGCCCAATGGCCAATCGATACGCTTCAGGGCGCATGCATTGCGACCCGACATGGAAACTCACGCCCAGCCTTTCAGAGCATGACCGCGCTTCACGCAACAACATCACGGCCTCCGCGCCGGAAGCGCCAAATTTCCCGCTCAGCTTGTGCGCCGCATAATCGGATGGCGCCGCCAGCCTGATGATCAGCTGCAAATTTTTCGCGCCATTCGTTTCAGTGACAATCTTGTTTAGCTCGTCCAGCGTATCGAGTGCGAAGGTCCGTACACCAAATTCTTGATAAGCTCGACGGATCGTCGTGCGCGATTTCACTGGGTGCATGAGAGCGATGCGTGCATCCGGGTAACGCGAAGCAACAAGTTCAATTTCAGGCAGTGACGCGACATCAAACCCCCTGACGCCCGCCCTATGGACAGCATCGAGGATGATCGGATTCGGATTGGCTTTAACGGCATAGAGAACCTCGCCCGGAAAATGATCGACGAACCATTCAGCAGCGCGATGCGCCGCATGCGGCCGAAGACAATGGACCGGAAGATCAGGCCGGGTCGCTAGAACCAGCGCAAGCGCAGAGTTGTACCTATCCATGTCATGGAACCTCGCAAGAGCAGCTTATACCAAGCGCCAATCTTGCGGAGAGGTCCCATGGGATTGGCGAACTGGCCAAATAGAAAGTGCCAGCCGGTTTGTAAAGAAAAAATATTGCCTATCAGCCTCACTCCGGGTCTGAGCTTGGCAGCAGTCACCCTGCATGGCTGCTAATATATTGTTTTTAATGATGTTTTTTCAATAAAGAGCTTGCTCCACCAAGCCTGATGGGTAGCCTTGAGACGAGGCCTGAGTTGTGTTTAGACAGGAGGCGGGGATGAAATGTGAAACTGCTGTGTTACGCCAGCTAAAAGGATATCGCTTGGCGACCGCCGAAATTCTTTATCGCCTTCCCGATCATCCCGACATTTTGCAAAGCTATGTCTGGCAAGATTACGATATCGCCCCAGACTATCCGGTTCTCCTCGGCTTTCTCAATTTTTGGTTGAGGGAACTCGATGGCCCGCTTCATTCAGTAAAAGTTGCAGGCAAACGGATCATCTCCGCGGCCGAAATTGGAGCGGCGCGGATATTTCACCTCCATTAACGATCAAGCGTTGAGACACACCGCACCCCGCGGAATCGGCTCATTCAATTCAGCGGATAATTAAAGCGTCAGGGCGAACAGGCGCTGTCGCAGCCCCTTCTCCGCCTATGTAAGTCGCGAGCCCACCGACGATCAGACCAAACAGGGCGCCTTCAGCAACAAACCACCACGGCGATGAAAGACCCATCACCGGATGAGCCGCAAGAATTGACGCAAACATATCAAAAACAAACAGTGTCAGCACGAAATTCATCCAGGCGCCAAGGAACAACCCTCGCGCCCACCACGGCAACGGAATTCTCAATACCGGATGAAAATTCAATACGCCGAAAATGCCGATGATCGCGCCGAGAGTAATATACCAAAACAAAACACCCAAACGAATCTTCAGATCATCCACACCGAACGCGGGTAGGATAAAAAAACCAATTAAACCAAATATGAGGCCGACGAGCTTGCCGACAGCAATACGGGTCACAAGTGACGGTTTCAAAGTCATGGCCGCCTCCTTTCCGCTGATCTTTTGATGTGGGAGCCGTACAGGAGCGAGACAAGCGGCAATGGACGAAACGACGCACGCGGCGTGCTCCCCCTCCCTTGCAAAGGGAGGTAATCGCATATGGCGCGGGAGGGATTCCTCCCCCGTTTACGGGGGAGGTGTCGAGCCCGGCGTTAAGCCGGGCGAGACGGAGGGGGTAGACTCATCCATTTGTATTGAGCGTAGAAACTCTCGTCGCCTAAACCCCCTTCGACCCACGCCTTGCGGCGCGGGCCACTTCCCCCGCAAGCGGGGGAAGAATAGAGCCATATGCGATTGCCCTGGCTCCGCGGGGGAGAAAGGCCTTCGGCAGCTTACGCCGCGAGGCTGCGGATCACATAGTGCAAAATGCCGCCATGACGGAAGTAGTCAAGTTCATCTGCAGTATCGATCCGTACAAGGAGCTCGAGGTCTTTCGTCTCGCCATTCGCGAAGGTGACCGTCGCCCTGGCGTTCTGGCGCGGTTCAATGGAATCGACGCCGTGAATGGTCACTTTCTCATCGCCAGTCAGACCCAGCGCCTTCCAACTGTCATCATCTTTGAACTGCAGCGGCAATACACCCATGCCGATTAAATTCGAGCGATGAATGCGTTCAAAACTCTGGGCAATGACCGCCCTGACGCCAAGAAGAACGGTCCCCTTTGCCGCCCAATCGCGCGAAGACCCTGTGCCGTATTGCTCGCCCGCGAAAATAACAAGTGGTTTGCCCACCTCTTTGTATTTCATCGCCGCGTCATAGATCGCCATTTGCTCGCCGGTCGGCACATACTTCGTGACACCGCCTTCCGTACCAGGAAGCATCTGATTCTTGATGCGAATATTGGCGAAGGTGCCGCGCATCATAACGTCATGATTACCACGCCGCGAACCGTAGGAATTAAAGTCGGATGCCGCCACCTGGTGCGCTTTGAGATATTCACCAGCAGGACCATCCGCCTTTATAGCGCCAGCAGGTGAAATGTGATCCGTAGTGATCGAATCCGCAAATAACGCCAATATACCGGCGCCTTCGATTGGCTGAACTGGAGCGGGCTTTCGTGACATGCCTTCGAAGTATGGTGGGTTCGCCACATAAGTGGAAGAAGGCCAGCTATACGTTTGGCCATCGCCGGAATCAATTGCTTGCCATTTTTCATCGCCCTTAAAGACGTCTGCGTAGCGGGTGGCGAACATCTCCGCTGTAACGAATTGGCGAACGACGTCGGCGATTTCGAGATTGGTCGGCCAGATGTCTTTCAGATAGACATCATGACCGTCCTTGCCCTTGCCGAGGGGCTCGCTCGTCAGATCCAGATGAAGCGAGCCAGCCAGCGCGTAAGCAACGACCAGCGGCGGCGACGCCAGATAATTGGCGCGGACATCCTGGCTGATGCGCCCCTCGAAATTGCGGTTACCGGATAGGACCGAACAGGCGACGAGATTGTTCTTGTTGATCGCATCGGAGATCGGCGCCGGCAGCGGGCCAGAATTGCCAATACAGGTCGTGCAGCCATAACCGACAAGATTGAAGCCGAGCGCGTCAAGGTCGTCCGACAGCCCGGCCTTGCCCAGATAGTCGGTGACAACCTGGCTGCCTGGGGCCAGCGACGTCTTGACCCAGGGCTTGACCTGCAGGCCAAGCTTGCGGGCTTTGCGCGCAACGAGGCCGGCCGCGATCAGGACCGAGGGGTTCGATGTGTTCGTGCACGACGTAATCGCGGCGATCACGACAGACCCATCATGAATGGAATAGTCCGAGCCATTCACAGGGTAGCTCGGCACGCCATAATCGCCGTGTTCGGAGTTGGCCAGATTGGCGCCTTCATCTTCGAAGCGCGCTTCGCCGTTCGATGCTGGCGCTGTGTTCTCGGCAACGGGGCCGCCCTTGATCTTGCCGATGTCTTTTTTGAATTGCGACGCAGCATTCTGCAAAAGAATACGGTCCTGCGGGCGCTTGGGTCCAGCGATCGAGGCAGTGACGGTAGAAAGATCAAGCGACAGAGTATCGGTGAAGATCGGGTCAGGCGTATTCTTGTCACGCCACATCCCTTGTTCTTTTGCATAGGCTTCGACTAACGCAATGCGATCTTTGGTGCGGCCAGTGGCTTTCAGATACCGCAGGGTTTCCTCATCGATCGGGAAAAAGCCGCAAGTCGCGCCATATTCCGGCGCCATATTGGCGATCGTCGCCTGGTCTTCCAACGACAGATGGTCAAGGCCAGGCCCAAAAAATTCTACAAATTTCCCGACAACGCCTTTCTTACGCAGCATTTCAACGATGATCAGAACGAGATCCGTCGCGGTCGACCCTTCCGGCAGCTTGCCGCTCAGTTTAAAGCCGATAACTTCAGGTATGAGCATTGAAACTGGCTGGCCCAGCATCGCGGCTTCCGCTTCAATGCCGCCGACACCCCAACCGAGAACCGCAAGCCCGTTGACCATTGTGGTGTGGCTGTCGGTGCCGACCAGCGTGTCAGGGTAAGCGTATGTCTCGCCGTCGCGGGTCGCCGTCCACACGGTTTGCGCGAGATATTCGAGATTGACCTGATGGCAGATGCCGGTGCCGGGCGGCACGACGCGGAAATTGTCGAACGCGCCCTGACCCCATTTCAGGAATTCATAACGCTCACCATTGCGCTCATACTCTCGGTCGACATTTTTCTTGAAAGCGTCGGGACCGCCGAAATAATCCACCATCACCGAATGATCGATGACGAGGTCCACCGGGGCGAGTGGATTGATTTTTTCCGGGTCTTCGCCAAGCGCCTTCATCGCGTCGCGCATGGCCGCGAGGTCAACAACCGCCGGCACGCCGGTAAAGTCCTGCATCAAAACCCGCGCCGGCCGATACGCTATTTCGCGGCTTGTGCGGCCAGCCTTCAGCCAGTCGGCAAAAGCTTTAATGTCATCGACTGTAACTGAGCGCCCATCTTCAAACCGCAGCAGGTTTTCAAGTAACACTTTCAGGGAAAAGGGCAGGCGAGAGACGTCCCCCAGATGCGTTTCAGCCTCCTTCAAGCTGTAGATCGCATAGGTCTTGCCGCCGACGGCAAGACTCTTCTTGGTTTTGAGCGCATCACGTCCTGGAATCACGGGTCGTCTCCGGTTTGAAATGGTGAAAAATTCGTCGCCCTTATGAACCAAGCGCGCCGCGCACGCAATTCACAGTCCTGCGCGGCCTGTCGCCCATTGCCATGAAGTATGTTATCCGGGCATGAAAGAGGCTGGTGAGGATCAAAAGGAGTCGGATCCACATGCTGCGACATGTGCTTACAATCATACTAACGTCTAGTCTCGCCGCCACGGCGCTCTTCCCCTTATCGGCCATAGCGGAAGAACCGACCGCGGTCGCCACTTATCGGGACTGGAGTGTTTTCGTGCGCGATATTAGCGGTGACCGAATCTGTTTCGCCGCCACCGAAGCCAAGGATAAGTCACCGAAATCAGCCAATCACGGCGACGTCTTTTTTCTGGTCGCCTCATGGAGATCAGGGGCGGCAAAAAATCAACCCAGCTTGATGACGGGTTATGCTCTCAAAGACGCGCCCGAGCCCGCTGTTCGCATCGGCTCGGACAAGTGGGAAATGTATATATCGGAAAACGAGGCCTTCATCGAAAGCGCGAGTGACGAGGAGCGGCTGATCAAGGCAATGCGTCGTGGCTCCGATATGCGGATTTCCGCCATGTCTGCGCGCGGGACCGCCACAAGCTATATAATCTCCCTACTTGGCATATCCGCAGCCCTCGACCGGATCGAGAAAGACTGCCGATAGAGCGCGACGATCTTTCTTTATCTAAGGCAAATCGTAAGAGCAGGATTCTCCGATCGACGGGCGCGCAACCCTGACCTGACGCAGTCCTGAAAACCGCGCGCTTAACCGATGAGCCACCCATCGACATATATTTTCAAGCGTTGGTCTCTCTAATCCTTTGACTTCATTGAGAAGCCTGTGGTCGAGCGCCTCATGAATCTCGTCGAGCGCCTCGGCGATATCCGCAAAATCAGTGACCCAACCGGTGATCGGGTCAGGCTCGCCTTCGATCGCCACTTCCAAGGTGAAAGAATGGCCATGAAGGCGCGCATAGGGACGCGCTTCAGGGTCGTGATCCAGAAAATGCGCGGCGTCGAAATGGATCGACTTTACGATGCGCATTATAAACTCCTTTACAAACCGGCCCGAAAATCCCACCGCCAGTTTCTAAGGAATGCCTATCAACTTGTGGGTTTGAAGGCTCAAACGCCAGCGCGGATGGGTTTTACAATACTCGACGGCGGCCGCTGTATGGCCCGAAAGCTCGGGTCCGTCCATAGGCTGTAGAAAGAAGTGGTTGAAATTGAGGGATTCAAATGTTTCAGGCGGCGCATTCTGCTGAGGGTAGACAAGCTTCAGCTCATCCCCGGACCGTTGTTCAAGTGGAGCTTGTCCCTTGGGGCTCACACAAACCCAATCGAGCCCTGTAGGCGCGGCAATCGTACCATTGGTTTCGACCCCGACCTCAAAGCCGGCAAGGTGGAAAGCATCTAGAAGCGCTTCATCAAGCTGCAGAAGGGGCTCTCCTCCCGTGCAGACAACATAGGGGCGCACGCCTGGAGAAGTTGGGCGTCCTGGCCAACATCTGGCGACTGCTTCGGCGAGCGCATCGGCAGATACGTATTTGCCCCCGAGCACGCCATCAGTCCCAACAAAATCGGTATCACAAAAAGTACACACCGCACTTTGTCGGTCACGCTCAAGACCCGACCAAAGATTACAACCAGCAAACCGCAGGAATATCGCCGGACGGCCCGTATGAGCGCCCTCGCCCTGAAGGGTATAATATAATTCCTTTACAGAATAAGTTATCATGTTTCGCTAAGACCTTGACGGTATTCCGCCCACCCCTTCTCTCGTAAGGCGCACGCTGGACAGTCGCCGCAACCATACCCCCAAGGGTGTCGTGTCGCCCGAACGCCACGATAGCAAGTGTGGCTGTGCTCGTTGATAATTTCAACGAGACGCCGGCCGCCTAGCTTTTCCGCAAGGCTCCAACTCTGAGCTTTGGTCATGTGCATTAACGGCGCTTCAAATCGAAAATCCGCATCCATGCCCAAGCTTAACGCATGGATCTGTGCGGTGAGCGCAGCTTCACGACAATCCGGATAACCGGAATAATCCGTCTCACACATACCGCCGACCAATACGCCCGCGCCGCAACGATAAGCGAGAGCGCCGGCGAAGACGAGAAATGCGAGATTGCGGCCAGGCACGAAGGTATTGGGAAGCCCATCTTCAGCCTCAGCAATCTCCCCGAGACTTGTCATCGCGCTTTCGCTCAAACGGCCAAACCCTGCAAGGTCACAGAGCGTGTCTGGTCCCAGCTTCACCGCCCAATGAGGAAAGGCATTCAGTAACTCCGTGCGCACTATCGAACGGGCGCCGAGTTCAACCGCATGGCGCTGGCCATAATCGAATCCTAGGGTTTCGACAGCCGGAAAACGGTCTAGCGCCCAGGCCAGGGCGATAGAGGAATCCTGTCCGCCGGAAAAAATTACCAGGGCTTTATTCGGATCAAGCGTTCGCATCTGTTATACTCACTTCTATCATACAATACCCAGCGCCGCCCTCTCCACTTGAGCGGATGTAACCGTGTGCAGAAAACAGCGCAATATGACAGAAGTAGACATAAAAATTCTCTATGTGACCGTCCCCGATGCCGAAACAGCAGAGCGGATCGGCCGAGCATTAATCGAGGATCGTCTTGCGGCCTGCGTGAATATTCTCCCTGGAATGCGATCGCTCTATCGATGGCGCGACGCTATTGAAACGTGTGAAGAAACCGTCCTCATCGTCAAAACAACAAAACCCTCGGTGAACGAGGCTCGCAAGCGTATTATCTCTTTGCACCCTCACGAAATACCCTGTGTTATTGTCTTTCCAGTTGATCGAGAGAGCTCACACTCCGCTTATCTCGATTGGCTCATACAGGAAACATCTTCGTGATAGTGGTTGAAAGTTCCGTACTCCATTTCCTATGTGTATTCGTCGTTAGAAAGCAGAAACCTATTCAATGAGGAAGAGATGACAGAGATTGCTACTTTTGCCGCCGGTTGTTTCTGGGGGGTCGAGCAAGCCTTTCGCGACGTCGACGGTGTCATAAAAACAGAGGTCGGCTATACTGGCGGCGCGAAAGCCGGCCCAAGTTATGAGGATGTGTGTGGCGGGACTACCGGTCATGCGGAAGCGGTGCGTGTTACTTTTGATCCTTCAAAAATAAGCTATGATGACCTTGTCGCGCTCTTTTGGACGATCCACGACCCAACCGTGCTGAATCGCCAGGGCCCCGATGTTGGCGCCCAGTATCGCTCCGTTATTTTTTACCATTCTGAAGCGCAGGCCAAAGCTGCTGAAAACGCCCGCAGTGAAGAAGACAGCCGCGGCCATCATCCGGGGCCAATCGTTACGATAATCGAAGCCCTCAAAGAGTGGTGGCCAGCAGAAGACTACCACCAACACTATTTTGAAAAACGTGGAGGCGGCGTCTGTGCGGTTTCAACGAAAAAGTAATCTGTCATTCACTATAAATTTCTGAGAGATGAAACCTTCTGTTAATATTATGCACGTATAGGTTGTGTTGTTGTGGTGACGGTATCGCCCCCAGAATCCGGGTTCCTGCCCCTCACCAATGCCAGCCCCGGTAGCCGACGCCGCAACCAAAAACGTCTAACGCTTTGACCCTCCCCTCAGCGTTAGAACAAATTAACGCCGCGGGTATTTGTTTCGTAGTCTCATCAGCCCGCGGCGTTTTTTGATCCAGCTTTTCGCACTCTGACCCAATCCGCGACATCGCGCCAAACGACTTCAGCCTTGAGGTCGCGAAACAATAGATGCCATCCATCCGGATAAGCCCGCGCATCAACCTCCCCTTTGATGCGCCGCTGAGTGGCTTGCATCGCTTCTAAGGGGATAATCTCATCTCGCTGGCCGTAGATGAATAAGATATCTCCCGACACATTCTCTGCGTCTTCATAGGCCTCTCCCATGAGCCGCACGACACCAAGAATGGCGTCCATTCGTGTCGGTTTAATCACATGGGGATCATCAAGCATCGCCCTCAGCACTGGAATATTGTCCGTCGATTGCCGATGGGTGCGTTTTCCGGTCAGTGTTTTTCCCGGCGTAACACGCGCTGCAAGATTAAGAGTGAAGCGGTAGAACGGCGACATTTGTCGCCCTCCCCACACCCCGGGACTGGCCAAAATAAGGCCGTCCGCATCTAGCGGAGCTTCTGCGGCCGTCACCATGACAACCGCCGCTCCCATAGAGTGGCCAAGAACGAAAACGGGAATATCGGGATGTTTCTCGTGAGCAGCAGCAACCGCCGCACGCAAGTCGGCTTTCATCGCTCCCTCACCTGGCCAGCGACCAAAACCCGGAGAGCGCCCAAAGCCACGCTGATCATAGGCATAGGTGGTGATGTCAGCGTTTTCAGCCCACCATTTGCCCGCCATAGAGAAGGCGTTGGCGTAATCATTCATGCCATGTACGGCGATGATAACAGCGCGGGGGGTTTCGGCGCGCCAAACATCAAACCCCAGATGCGCGCCGTCAACGCTGACAAGTACGTCATTTTCAAACTCAGCTTCGCCCGTGATCGCTGGCGGCGGCGGGAACGTTACGCAGCCAGATGTCAGCATAATTACGAGTGCAAGACTGGCAAGCTTATGAATTCGCCTCATGTCTTTAAACCGTGGATTTTGTTCGTGGGCGTCTGTATTATTCCTGAGATTCTATTCCTTGTTAACCTCCGTGGCGAAATCTAAAACCCCGCTCTCAGGCGCGACGGTATAAGTCGCACGCTCCAGCTTGGCGAGCAACTTGTCGAAACTTTCCCGCTCCTCCAAAGACAGCGCTGATAGCAGTTTCTTTTCAAAGCTGAGCGCCAATACAGCAACGCGTTCAAAAACAGCCCTGCCCGATACTGACAATGACAGAGAAGAAACGCGGCGATCTTTGGGGTCCGTGACACGACAAACAAGTCCCTTAACTTCCAGACTCGTCGTCGCACGGCTCACCGCCATTTTGTCCATAGGCGTATTGGCGACGACGTCGCGCGCAGCAATCGCATCCGCCTGACTGATTGTCGCCAGAACACGCCATTCAGGAATAGTTAAACCCTCGCCGGCATAAGCACGCGAAAGACATCGACTGAGTTCATGCCCCATCGCGACAATGCGATAAGGCGCGAATCGCGAGAGCACGAATTCATTAACGTGGAATGATGGGCCGCAATTCTCGCTCAAGCGCTCTCCTCCAATACGCCGCGGCGAATCTGATCAAGTTCGATCGACTCAAACAACGCCTTAAAATTACCTTCACCGAACCCCTCATTGCCTTTCCTTTGAATGACTTCGAAAAAGATTGGCCCGATAGCGTCCTGAGTGAAGATCTGTAAAAGCAACCCCTGCCCTTGCGTCGGGGCGCCGTCGATCAAGATGCGGTTCCTTTGCAACCGTGGCAGATCTTCGCCGTGCTCTCCAACACGTTCGTTGGTTTGCTCGTAATAGGTATCCGGTGAATCTTGAAAAAGCACACCGCGCTCGCGTAATTTTTCAACCGTTGTGTAAATGTCATCCGTACCAAGTGCGATATGCTGAATGCCTTCGCCGTTATAACGCGTTAAGAATTCCTCTATTTGTGATTTATCGTCTCGGCTCTCATTGAGAGGAATACGGATTTTTCCACACGGACTGGTCATTGCCTTAGAAACCAACCCTGTCAGTTTTCCTTCAATATCAAAATACCTGATTTCACGGAAATTGAAGATGTCTTCATAATACGACGCCCACTTGTTCATATTACCGCGTATAAGATTATGTGTGAGGTGATCAATATAGGTCATCCCCACATCGTTCTTGGCGGTGTCAGCGCCTTCAATCGGCTCGAAGTCGACGTCATAGATATTCTTGGCGCCATACCGATCGACGAAATAAACGAGGATGCCGCCGATCCCTTCGATGGCCGGAATATTCAGTTCCATTGGGCCGGTTTTCGGTTCGACCGCCGTCGCCCCGCGCTTGATCGCTTCCCGGAATGCACGGGCGGCGTCTTTCACACGAAAAGCCATGGCGTTGGCGCCAGCCCCGTGCACATCCCGAAACCCGCTTGGCTGACCATTATGTTCGCGATTCAAGATGAAATTGATATCGCCCTGCCGGTAATGAATGACGTCTTTAGAACGATGGCGCCCAACGGCTGTAAATCCGAGCAATTCAAACAGGCGCCCAAGCGCTGCCGGGTCAGGCCCCGTATATTCGACAAACTCAAAACCATCGGTTCCGATCGGGTTTTTGAAAAGGTCGGCCATGGCGTGCTCCTGAGATTGATGTATTTTGGTGAAGGTAGCTCACCTTTGGTAACATATGTTACTAATGGCTCGCAACTATTCCATTCCGCATCGCACCGGTAGGAGCAAGCTTATGAAATTGTTTGGATATTGGCGCTCTAGCGCGACTTACCGAGTGCGGATCGCGATGGCGCTCAAGGGGCTCGACTACGATTATGCCGCCGTCAATCTGTTGAAGGGCGAGCAGCGCGAAGCAAGTTACGGCGATCTTAATCCGCAAAACCTGGTGCCGGCGCTCGTCACCGATGATGGCGCAACGCTGACCCAGTCCCTGGCAATCATCGAATATCTGGAAGAGGCTTTTCCCGACCCGTCAATCCTGCCGGCCGGTCTTGCGGACCGGGCGCATGCGCGCGCGATCGCCGCGGCGATCGCCTGCGAAGCGCAACCGTTTATGAATCTCCGGATGCAGACGTTTTTGAAAACCGAGCGCGCATTCGACGAGACCGCCATGAAGGACTGGCTGAACCGCTGGGCCGGCGCCGCCATGGCGGCGGTTGAAAAAATAGTCGCACAGACTGGCGGCGATTATTGCGTCGGTGATACGCCTACAATCGCAGACGCCTGTCTCGTGCCGCAAATGTATGGCGCGGCGCGCTTCAGCGTCGACATTTCGGCGTTTCCGCGCCTTAATGAAATCTGGAAACGCTGCAACGCGCTCGAGGCGTTCCGAAAAGCCCATCCCGACAACCAACGGGATGCAACTCAAACTTGAGCGAAAAGCCGGGGGGATGACAAAATGCGCGGCAGCCGGTTAACGTTTTCAGATTTTACCGGGCATTTGGCGGTTAGTTGGATAAAGCATGTCACGTTATATTTGGTTTTCGTCGGCGTGGTTTTTCTTGTCTTTTCCGAATTTGATTTTGCAAACTGGATCGAATGGATTCGTGAAATGCTTACAAAAGGCGTTGTTTGGCTCATTTTATTTTTAGGCTTTTGCGTAGGATGGGCTGGGGCCGTTCATAAGAGCGGCGCGCGTCCCTTTCCTCTCCTGGTTATTGGTGCCCTAATCACAGGACTTGTCGGGACAATCATACTTGCATTTATCATGGTTCAAGACGGGCCGCTCAGTTTGGAGGGCCTAGTTGTAATCTGGGCAGGCGCAAGCTTTACTCTTTGGTTGCTGATCTCTTGGGCTCATTTCGTCCTTGGCATATATGGCGAATGGCTGTGGTGAACGTTTAAAGGCGCGAAAGCTCATGAAACCCCTCATCTTCGCCATCGACGGCAAGGCGCCGAAGATTCACATGACCGCCTTCGTCGCAGTACGGAAGATTCCCTCTCCCCATCGGGGAGAGGGTTAGGGTTAGGGTGAGGGGGTAGGTGAGTCAGCGTAACCCACTGATTCCTCTTCCCCCTCACCCGGAATTCGCTTGGCGAATTCCGACCTCTCCCCGAAGGGGAGAGGTATGATTCCGCGTGCGCAGAATGCGTTATGAACAACGCAAGCTGGTGTAATTCTTTGATTGGAGCTTTAATGTGAACCCCCTCATTTTCGCCATTGGCGACAAGAAACCAATCATCCACGAAAGCGCTTTTATCGCGCCCGGTGTGGTGATTTGCGGTGATGTGGAAGTCTGCGAGAATGCTTCCATCTGGTACGGCTGCGTATTGCGCGGCGACCAACACAAAATCGTCGTAGGCAAAGGTTCTAATGTGCAGGACGGCACAATCATTCATGTGGACAATCCTGATTGGGGCGGACTACCGACACTGATCGGCGAGAATGTATTGATCGGCCACAGATGCATGTTGCATGGCTGCACTATCGAAGACGGCGGGTTTGTGGGCATGGGCGCAACTATGCTCGATGGGTCCGTGGTCAGCTCTGGCGGTTTTCTTGCCGCTGGCGCCTTTCTAAGCCCGAGAAAAATCGTTCCCACAGGAGAAATGTGGGGCGGCTGGCCTGCCAAAAAACTGCGCGACCTGCGAGAAGGCGAAGACAAACATGCTGTGCTCGGCTCGGGACATTACATCCACGAAGCCCGCATGCATGCTGACGCTTTAAAGTCTCAAGAATTGAATATAACGCCCGCGACGGCGCAATCTTTAAAAGACGCCAGGGATTAATCTGGATCGAACCCGACCGGCAAATGCCCGATAGTCCGGATCCGCTAACAACATCCGTTCTTCAGCAAAGACTCGCGCCACGAGTAATGTCCACACGCCGATATAGATCGCCAGATTTCTCCATGACGGTTCAAGAAATAAAAATCCGAATTGAGAGATGATGTAACCCGCATACATCGGATGACGGACAATCTTATACATGCCTGATGCTTTCACGCCGCGATTGGCAGCCACCAGTCCGAAGCTTCTGTTCAGGCTTAACTTCGCTCCAATGTGGATCACCATACCTATGATCATCAAAATTGCGCCGGCCTGAAGAGAGATCGGGTCTCCGCCCCGCCCAACGAGAAGAGCCAAAAACGTTCCGCTGGCTGCGATCACCCAATCACCGGTTTTAATCGAAATCTGGGTGGTTGGGCGCCTGATCACGAGCAGAAAGACAACGACGCCTTCTGAAAGAAGCAACAACACCGGATAAAGATTCTCCGGAGAGAAATTCTCCGGCCACAACCGCGCCACCAACATGAGATAAAGTGCAAACGCAGCAACCTGTTCAACCCGATCAAGTCCTCCCCTTAATGAAAAGGGCAAGCCATGTTTCGGCCCTTCATTCTGCGGGTCCGTTTGTGTTTGTTCAGAGAGCGCGCCTGCTTTCATGGCTTTGCCCAATCCACCTGAGGTTAAATGCAGTAGCCAAGCTACTCAACGCGAATACAAAAATACGTTAACTGTGTCTCAACCATTGTTTTAGTGGGGAGAATTAAATTTTAAGTGAATGGGAGTTTACTCAATCCAACGAAACTTTCAGGAATCAGAACCGTGTTTGGATTTGATATTCTCGACTTCTTAATAATCGCTCTAATCTTCTCGCCCCTGGAAAGATTAGCGCCAACAATACGTGGTCAGAAAGTTTTTCGTAAACTGCTGCTTCTTGACCTTTTTCATGTAGTTTTCACCGGCATGCTTATCACAGGCGGAGTCAGCATCTTATTGCTTATGGCGTCATACGCACTGAAGGGGTCATTTCTTGAAGAAATATCCCCAGCGATTCAAGCTCAACCCGTCTGGATTCAGTTTTTTGAAATTCTGCTTATAGCAGATTTAATCTTTTACGCCGCGCACAGAGCATTTCACAAGATTTCTTTTCTGTGGCAATTTCATGCTGTTCATCACAGCATTCAAGAGATGGACTGGCTGGCGGCCCATCGCGTTCACCCGTTTGACCAGACATTGACGAAAGGCCTGTCGATAATCCCGGTGATATTGCTGGGCTTTTCTCCAACCGCGATCGCTCTCTTCATTTTGCTCTATAAGTGGCAATCACTCCTCATCCATTCGAACATCAACGTGCCCTTCGGTCCTTTTCGCTGGGTGCTGGCCTCACCTGTATTCCATCATTGGCACCACGCGAATGAAGCGGAAGCACTCGATACAAACTTCGCTGGCCAACTCCCCTTTCTCGACTTGCTCTTTGGGTCTGCCTATATGCCGCGCCATAAGGCGCCGCAAAAATTTGGGACGAACGACCCGGTGCCCGATGATTATTTAGGGCAATTGGCATACCCAATCCGGCGGTGGATCAGTCCGCAAAACTCCAACGACGAGAGCCGAGATCGCATTGCCGCCGCAGAGTAACCTTGAATATCATCCATAAAAAAAGCGCCGCATTTTGCGACGCTTTTGTGTTCAAGACATGTTGAATGATAAGGCGTTAACGGCCTCGCGCGCCCGCTAGCCCGGATATGAGCGTTAAAAGCCCCCCACCCCCAGCGAGGTAAGACCCCCATTGAACGCCAGCAAGACCTTCATCCGTTCCCATCATTGTGAGGGCGAAATAACCGATCGCCGCAATCACAACGACACCTGCCAGCATGGTGATAAAACTCGTCAGACGGCCGATGACTGGCAACAGCCCAAGCACGCCAAGCGCTGCTGCGACAGCCGAGATGAATACGGCCCCGAAAATCGCTTTGCCCCGAATACCGCCTTCAGGCTCACAATCGCCGCTGAGAATAAAGTTTCGATCCATCCAGCAATCAATCGTGTTTCCAACATAATCATACCCTGTAACGGTAGTCGGCTTTACGATACCGGCGACTTCAGCCGAGGGCCCTGCAAAAATCGGTGGAAGCAGCAACGCGGCGATGACGGCAAGCGGCAATAGAATTCTGATCATGATCAATCCCCATTAAACCCAACAATTTCCTATAGCCAGCTTAACCCGCGGGACGTTATTAGCCAAGCGGTGTCATTCAAGTCGGACGTTTTTATCAAAACCCAGATTCACATTCGCAAATGCTGCACTGCGGTCGTTTCTTCCCTGGTATGTTTCACCTATGTTTTCCAAACCAAACATCGATTGGCTCTTCTCGGAACCAACCCTGGCCCCTCACCAGTTGAAACCGTATTTTAAGGGACACCCCCGCCTATGACCTCTAATAATTTCCGTCTGGCGGCCATCCAAGCCGCGCCTGTTCTTTTCGATAAGGAAGCCTCAACACAAAAAGCCTGCACTTTAATTGTCGAGGCGGGAGACAAAGGTGTGGATTTCGCCGTTTTCGGTGAAACCTGGTTGCCAGGCTATCCATTCTGGGTTGATGGCCCGGTCATTGACCTTACCTGGAAGGCGAGTGCGGTCTATCTGGAGAACGCTGTCGATATTCCGGGGCCTGAAACAGATGCACTGTGCGCTGCAGCAAACAATGCGGGCATCGATGTGACCATCGGCGTCGCGGAACGTGACCCGTTTACCGAAGGCACCGTCTATTGCACCGCTCTGACAATCAGTCGCGAGGGCGAAATTCTCAACCGTCACCGCAAGCTGAAACCAACACATAGCGAACGCATTATTTGGGGCGACGGCGACGGAGCTGGCCTGCGCACCATCGCTCGACCTTACGGACGGATCAGCGCACTCAATTGTTGGGAACATCAAATGATGTTGCCGGGATACACACTCGCCGCCCAGGGGACGCAGATCCATGCAGCCCTGTGGCCCGGTTGGGAAAAAACCCCAAAATCTGACGATTATTGCTGGTCCCGCCAGCTTCTTCTTTCCCGCGCCTTCGCAAGTCAGGCCGCCGCATATGTGATTTGTTCAGCAGGTGTGCGGTTAAAAGAACATATTCCGGAACGCTGGCGCCCTCTCGGCGTGTGGGAGCATACCGGTCAATCCGCAATCATCGACCCGCGCGGCGAAATTATCGCCGGTCCGATGGAGGGCGAAGGCATTCTCATCGCGGAAGGTTCGCTCGACATCGTCCGTGCAGCAAAAGCCGCTTGCGATATTGCCGGGCATTACTCTCGGCCAGACATATTTGAGTTGCGGGTAAATGATGAACTGGCGTCCGGATGTGTGAATTTCACAAGTGATGACGGATGGACCGACAGCGATTGGGAAGAAGCGTTCGACAGCCCACCGCATGAAGACGATTAGAGAACGCCCAATCGCTTCATCGCGTCACCAAACCGATCAAGACGGGCGCTCCAGTCATAGTCGGCGATGACACAGGCTCGCGCGGCCCGCCCGATGGCGTCGGCTGCACCTTTATCAGCAATGAGTCTCTCAAGCTCTGTCGCGAACGCAGTACCATTTTCAGCAACCACATACTCTTTTCCGGCTGTCGCCTTAATGCCTTCAGCGGCAGCCGGGGTGAGGATCACCGCCTTCGCCATAGCCATCGCCTCGAGCACCTTATTTTGAATGCCACGAGCGACACACATTGGCGCAATCACAACTTTCGCACCTGAGAGCCATGGTCTGACGTCATCGACGCGCCCGGTCACTGTAATGCCATTCGACCCATGAAGGGTACGCACCTGACGTGTTGGCCGTGCGCCTACAATCGCAAATGTCGCATCAGGTTTTCGTTTCCGAAGCATTGGCCAGGCCTCCCGGACAAACCCATTGATCGCATCAACATTCGCCCGGTAATCCATCGCCCCTACAAAAACAACATCGGCGCGGCAACCTTCATTCTTAGACTTCCTGTCTGGATCATAATAAGTCGTATCTACACCGTTCGCCCACCAATCAACTTTTCTTTGCACACCAGGGCGATCATTGAATATGGCCGCCTCTTGGGGGGTAATTGCGAAACTTGCCTCAGCCCAGTTGGCAATATCTGTTTCCGCCTCACTTAAACACGTTGCTTCCCGTGAATATATAAAACGCATCAGGCCGCGAGAGGATCGGGAGTATTGGCGCCATTTTTCCGAATCTGCGTCACATAGATCGATGAACCGGGGTCGACCGTGAGCAGAGCGCATCAGATAAGGCGCCACCGAAGAAGAAAAAGCAAATTCTGCATGGAGGGGCCGACGGCGTAAACGCGTGACGTGGTCCTCCATTCGCCGATCACGATAATAAGAAAGCGTGAGCGGTTCTTTCTTGAGGAATCCAAATAAGCTTCGTACACGAGCGAATAAAGGATTTAAAGGAACAAGCGCTACGGATTCACAAACGGCTTCTAGGGTTTGAGCATGCTTCATGTCTGACGAATCATCAACGAAACATGCAAGATGAACACGAAACCGTTCACTCAAAAATCGGAGCAGCTGCCATGACCGTATCTTATCGCCTTTATCAGGCGGATAAGGGATCCGGTGACAAAGAAACAGAACTTCGGGCTTCGCGTTCATGGAAGATGGCGCGCAATGAGAGGGCCAATCATGTTCGCGACCGGCAACGGCAACCGGCGCCAGGCCTGCGTCGCCATCTTGAATTTAGGATTGTCTGGATTGACATTCGGCGTTTGGTTCGCCTCAATCAGCGCGTATTGATATTCAAGCGGTTCCGGGTCTAATCCCCAATAAACCTTGTGATCAAAGGCCCCCGAGCCATATTTGCTGCGCCCAAAATCGAAAACACACGCCCCTTTTTCAACCGCGTGACGCATCAGCTTCCAGTTAAGATAAAAAGACGCGCGATCATCCCGAGCGCGGGGCGCGGCGCCCAGATAATAAGGCATGACCCGATCACGGAAATAAAAACTTAAGAGCGCCGCTACAGGTTCGTTTTTCTGTTCAACAACAGCAATATCTACTCTGTCGCCGAAGCGCCCCAGAATTTCGTACAGAAATTTTTTGGAAAAAACGGGTGTTCCGTGATTCCGCATCGACTTTGCAAACAGGTCGTAAAAAACATCTGGTTCGCAATCAAACCGAACGGCGATGTCGCCTGCCTCTGCGAGTGTTATCGCCTTTTGTATATTCCTGCGCCGCCTCCTCGGTAAGCTTGCAAAATGTTCTTCTTCATCTTTCAACATGGTTTTTTTGAAACTTGCATAGACACCGCTTTTGGTCTGCCATCCTTCCAATAGCGCCTGTTCACTGCGAAGTTCTACATAACGAACGCGCCGTATACGTCCAATATCAACAGCCACACCCGCCAACGCCGACGCCGCTTGAGCATCATCAGCGACAATTCCTCCGCCCACCGTGAACGCTGTCGAAATCAAGGAGCGACCAAGAAGTGAACTCGTAACATCAACCAAGGGCAATATACCGACGACTTTACCGGCGCGATGAGCAACCAATCGGATGGGTGCATAACCGTAAGCCGATTTCGTAACCTCTCCCCATTCCCACAGATGAAAGAAGGATGCGGATGACGTCTCATTCACATACCCATTCCAGTCAACAGCATCACGGTCTTCCGCCATGCGGATATCGACAGAGGCAATGGTTGGCGTCTGCGCATTCATGCTGCTTTCCTGTCGTAAGAAAACTGTAACGCATCATCGATGCGTCCCCACGTGAAGTCATGTAATAAACGATTCAACTTTCCCTCCATGCTGGAGAGATTGATGTAATGCCGAAGTCGCGATTTTAGAGACGCACCTTTTATACGCGGTTGAAGGGCATCGATTTCCCAGGGATGGAAATAAAATATGGCAGGGCCTTCGAGAGTTGATGCAGCGCGGGCGAAAAGTTTTTTGGAAAGCGTATAAGGCCGCGCACGAAACCACCCGCCCCCTGCACAGCTAATCCGGCGCCCGAACACTTCGGTAGTCGCGACCGGAGCCTCAATAAAAGGCGTCCCATTGATAGGACAGAAGGGAGCGCTAGACGCATGCGGATCGCCATAGTGGTCATGCTCAATCGGATGGGTGCTTGATGAGTATCGATAACCAACGTCGGCGAGCACCTCATACGCCCAAAGAGAGCGCGCATCGACGGAGAAGCCTGGCGCTCGATAACCAACCACTTCAACGCCGGAAATATCTTCCAGGATTTCCTTCGCAAGTCTTACATCATCGCGAAACTCCGTAGGTGTCTGATCGAAGACTTTCTGGTGATCATATCCGTGACTTGCGAGCTCATGACCGCGATCAACGATTTCACGGATCAACCCATGATCGCGCTCTGCGACCCAACCCAACGTAAAAAAAGTTGCTTTGGCGCCGGATAGATCGAAAAGGTCCAAAACCCTTCGCGTTGACTCGCCCACCCGTAACGTTAGACCTTCCCAACTGGAGCGCGGTATCACATTTGAAAATGCCCAAACTTGAAAATAATCCTCAACATCGACAGAAAGTGCTGAGCGCCGTCGATAATAAGAATCAATTGCCCCTCTTTTTTCGTTGTGGTTCTTCACATTGCCCTCAAGCACATTGCACCTAACGCCACACATCACGAATTTCGGAAAGCAACGATTCCGCGCGCGCGAGTCTTGTCGCAATCTTTTCACGGCTTTTACGGTGGTGTGCTTCGATAGTGTTCAATTTGCGACGTAGGCTGGCGACGTTTTCATGCGCCAGTTTGAGTTCATCGCGCGTACCATTAATCGACTGCACGAGCGACCGGCGCCAATCGTCGATATCGAACTTCGAGGGAGGCTTAGCAACTTCATTTGGATCGCTCTCTTTATGAGGACTGTCCACCAATGACGCAGCCTCAACAGCGGCAATTGCTGAAGCGACGTCGCTTAACGTCGCCGGTGATGGTGAAGCATCGACCGTTACAGTGGCTTCTTCAATGTCATCTTCTGTAATAGCCCCCGATTTCTGTTCGACGGAAGGCCCGGATGAGGGGCGTCTCAAGCTCCGCAAACGATCAAACGCACTTACCTCGGAACTTGGCGAGACCACCCTTTCCGCTGGTTGCTTTTTGTGATCATTAGCTGTCACTTGTTCTTTTGCATGATCGATGGTTGTTTTTTCCGCAACAGGAACGGTGTCCGATTTGCCTTCCGTAGCATCCTCTTTGCTCACATCCCCTTCTGACGGAACGCTTTCTTCCTTGATGCCTTGAGTGACTTTACCTTTGACCGTTCGATCATGGCGCCGATCAGATTCGTCGCTGACGCCCACCTGAGGACCATGATCGTCTCTAACGCCCTTCGCGGGGTTCACTTTTTCCTTTGAACGATCTGGATTAAAAGCGACAACTACGTTTCCATCTGTACCCGTTGCGGATTGCTGTTGATCCGCGCTATCGACGTCAAAATCAACCTTGATTTCTTCTTCAGGTCCTTCGTCAGTCAATAATTTCGTCTCTTCTGAGTTGTCCATGCCCTGCTCATGCATAGAAAATCCCTCGGTACGAAGTTCATTTGCGACAGAGGCGACAGTCGATGCATCAATTTCGTGGCGTTTTTCCAATGCGCAAAACAACAGGAGTCGATTAAAAAGCGTATTGATACGCCTTGGCACGCCGCCCGACTCTTTGAAGATGAGAGAAAACGCGTCATCAGAAATTGTGGGATCTTCACGCCAACCAACAACCGAGAGACGGTGCTCAATATAGTTTCGCGTTTCAGTTTCACCCAATGGTTCCAGGTGATAAGACGCAATCACGCGTTGTCGCAATTGCTCCATATTCGGCCCCGCAAGAATTTCACGGAATTCTGGCTGACCGACCAGAAACACCTGGAACAATGGTGTTCCTTCGTAATCCATATTGGAAAGCATGCGTAATTCTTCAATCGTACGCGGAGGAAGATTTTGCGCTTCATCAACCACTAGAAGAACTCGTCTTCCGCGTTCAAGTTGATCGTAAAGAAATTCTTCAAACGCCTCGAGTTCGCCAGATTTTCCACCACCCTCTGCTGATATGCGAAAAGCAGAAAGGATGTGCGCCAGCAAATCTGAAGGTTCCAGATTGGATGTTAACAGATTTGCCGCGATCACATTGGAACGATTCAACTGATCGAGCAGGTGACCGATTAGAATTGATTTTCCTGCCCCAATCTCGCCTGTTACGACGATAAACCCTTCGGCCTGGCGAACCCCATAGTGTAGATAAGCCATAGCCTTATTATGGCTGCGACTGCCATAAAAGAACTTAGGGTCTGGGTTAAGCCTGAACGGCGCACCCGACAGAGAGAAATAATCTTCATACATAGCGTAAGACCCAAAACTTCAAAAGGTCAAAACAAGCCCAGCAACGCCAGCGTTTTCACCAAATTCAAGAAGTGAACTCTTGGAGAACCGTTCCGTATGCGCGTACTCACCAAACACAGATATATTCTTATAGACCTGATAGCGCGCCCCAAGAGTGCCTCCCACCGTATTGGTGCGATCATTAGCACTTGCATCTGCCGTGCATGCAGTCACCGCGTCAAACAGAGGGTCAGTCGCATCGAACCCGAAGAGGAACGGATTCAAAAGGCATTGCACGGGATCAAACTCGCTGTTTATGTGGCGAAACAAAGCATTGCCATAAATGTCCAGACGGCGTGATAGGCGTCGATTAACATCTAGCGTCGCACTCACCACTTCAGTACTTCGGAAACCAAAATCTGTATCTTCGTAGTTTACACGAGCCAGCACTTGAAGTTGATCATAAGTACCAGACAGGCCCAAATAGGCAATATCAGAAGCGCCAATCCCGACTGTCTGAGCGTTTATATCTCCATCGATAAATCGTGTTGCAGCCTCGACGATACTCTGGCTTGAAAGGCCGACATCGTCGCGAAGCTTGTCCGCAAAATCAAAGCTCTCGCGTTGAAGAACTCTGAATTCGGTGCTTATAGCCTGCGCTCGCGTACGGAAGGTGCGGCTGGCCCCGCCTGAAAGGGAAAAGCGTTTAGAAAGGTCATAGCTGAGTTCTGCCTCAATGAAATCATCATCAAAGCGCTCGCCGTACTCTATCTGGATGCGGGTCTTCCGCCCCGGCTGCACGATAAAGCCTGCGCGCCAGAACACGCCGGATAACTCATCATCATCAAAAAACCCTGGGGACCCATCCGTATCGATTTCATCATACCCGACGGCGCCTGAGATTGAGAATTGATGATTGACCGCAAACTGGGCTTCACCCACTACCGTTCCTTGTTCAAACTCAAAGCGCGGCAGCACAAGCGATCCGTCTTCCACTGTGCGATTACCGTATGCACTGGCGGTAAAGCGCAGTCGATCGAACATATAACCACTGTAATAACTTGCGACAACCTCATGTGAATCCGAATTATTGAGAAAATCGCCACCGGTTAAATTTGCAACGGATTTATCATCGTCAATAAACACCTGAGAAAAACGATAACGAACTTCTGCGGTGGACTGATTGGGAAACTGATGAAAGACATACGGACTGACAGAATATGAGTGTACATCTGCGCGTTGATTTCTCGAACCATTGATGTTCGAAGAAAACCGCGCGTTATCTCCCACCAGCTGGCGTGACGTTCCACCCGCGACATCTAAATAGAGCAAATTATCAGCAAGCGTTACAGTGCCGGCGGCGCCAACATTCTGGTTGATAACCAGATCGGACTGATCGGTTAGGTATGAAAAATCCAAGTCACCACTGAACACAGCCGTTAATCTTCTGTGACTGAAGACTGCGCCAGCTGAAAATAAAGTCGATAGAATCGTTTCATCCCGCTCAAAGCCATCGGGCGCTAACTCTATATTATCCGAATAGGCAACCCTCGGGCTAACACTCGCAGTGTAGCCAAAATAATCCGTCTTCATGCGTAGCGGTGAGGATGGTGATGATATCTGCGCGCTCACCATTGGGACAATGAAAGTCACCAGGGCCGAGATGGCCACCGTTCGTTTCACCGCTCGCGCACGATACCGTCTGTTTGGCTTCGCCGCCTCTCTAGTTTGCTTCATCATCTTTCCCCCTTTTGGCGCGATGCATATACGCGCGACCCGCATGGTCTTCTTCGGGATAGTATTCTTTATACGAGCCATAATGTGATCCGCCGGCGTTAATCAAACAGCGATTGAGCAAGAGGCTGACATTTGGGTTTACATCGAGTAATTCGTCGACAGCCGAGGCGACAGCCGGCTGGGGCGTTGCGTCAGCCTCAACGACGAATATGATCTCATCGACGTGTTTCGCCAATAAAACCGTGTCGGTCATAGCAAGCACAGGCGGAGCATCGATGATCACGAGGCCATCTGGTTGATAAGTCGAAAGTTGAGAAAATAAGTGCTTCGCTTCACCGGAAGCAAAAAGCTCCCCCGCGCGATTGACCCATGACCCTTCCGGTAAAATCGATAAATTGGCTTGACGCGCCTTCCACAGGAGATCGGAAAGAGGCAGGGCTGGGTCCAGAAGACGGTCAGTTAGTCCAGGGAGCCCTTTCTCTAACCCGAAATGGGACATAACTTTCGGGCGTGGCGTGTCGGCGTCGACGAGAAGCACATTTATCTCATCTTCAAGTGCTAAGCTGAGAGCCAGATTGAGCGCCGTGAACGTCTTACCTTCACCAGGCCGTGCCGACGCAACGAGAATAATATTACGCTGACGGCCTGCCCTGCGTAATAGACGCGCCGTCCCACCGGAACGTAAAAACCCTATGCGACGTAATAATCGGCGTTTCACAGCGCGGAGCTCAAGTTCTAGCTGCGAGGCGCCGTCCGAGGGCGCAAACAACCCTTGGTCAATGAGCCGATCAAAATCGATGTCGAATAGTTGTGGCGCACACTCATCAGCGCGAACCGGTGATTCCTCCTTGCCTACAGATTCGCGGAACTCACCAGCAGCTTTTTCAATTAAGCCTGCACTTTTCACCGCACTTTTCCTTTTAGATTTCCATCGGCGATCTCCACACCGGGTTCTGGTGACTCTGAGAGATGCAGCACTTCGACATAGATCAGCCCAATCGTTGCGATCACGAGACCCACACAAGCACAACCGAGCCTCGAGTAATCTAAACGACGCGCGGCAAGGATATGTTTCGTCTTGACCTCACCAAACGCCCCTAGAATTGGCAAGCCAAACCCATCTTGCAAATCAGCAACCTGCGCATAACTACGATCAAGATAAGTAAAAAGAAGTCCGACACCGACACCACCAACCACCGCCAATATCGAAACCCCAATAATCAGTAAAAACCTGGGAGGATCGCTTGGCGCCATTGTCGCTGTCGGCCGCTCAAAGATCATATATTCTACACCCTGCCCACCGGCGCCAAAGGAAGAAGTCAAAGAGAGCCGATCTCTTCGCGCGATGAGATCTTCATAGGTTTTTTGTGTCTGCTCATAGTCGCGAATTATACGCTGTAGTTCAGCTTCGACTGCAGGCGCATCACCGATTGTGACCGCGAGAGAACTAATTTCGTTGCGCACTCGTTCTTGGCGAGCTTTAATTTCGTCTATAGAATCCTCGACACCTCGTATTTCGGCCTGTAGCCGAATATACTCTTGGTTGGCAGGCAACGCGCCGCCGCCCACCAATTTCAGTTGCTCAATTCGCGCTTTTAGAGCCTGTATGTCTGGATAGCTTTCTTTATACTGACTACGAAGTTTGGCGAGATCGACTTTTAATTCATCGAGCTCGTCACCGGATGACGTTTTCGGAGTCGTCGCCAATAAGCTTTTGAGCGTATTCAATCGTCGACCTGCCTGACTCAAATCATCGCTTGCTCGCACGATCTCGGCTTCCCGTAATTCGCGCTGGCGAACATTACCTTGGCTCAAAGCGAGTTCATCGGCATGTGTGCGTCGATAAAGGGCGGCTTCGCGCTCTTTCGCTGTTAGCTTTGCATCAAATTCTGCTATACGTTGTTCGATATTGCGTCGAGCATCCTCTTTTTCAGAAAGACTGGCCCCAATATCTTGTTCGATGAGAAGATTGAGAACGGAATCGACGACTTCGCGGGCAATAATCGGATCGCCGTTTTTATAAGTAATCACGAAATACAGAGCCCGCGGGCTTTCGATCAAAATTTTGTCCGCTACGGAATCGACCATTTTTTCCAACTGAGCGCGGCGTTGAATCTCAGATTTGGTTTTGATCTGTTTCTCCATCCCTGAACGGCGTATTATCTCTGCGACATTAGGCCGAGTCAGGAGTTGAAGGCGCATCACCTCAACGCGTTTTTGGTAATTCGGCTGAGCGATTATGCCATTTAAGACTGGCTCTAGGATGGTTTCGGTTTGAACAAAAACCTGCGCACGCGATTCGAACTTGTCCGGAATAAGCCAGACTAAAAACCAACCCACTAGCGTGATCGCCCATATGGCCGTCACGACCAGCCAACGCCGTCGCCACAGCCCTATGCCGTATCGAATCACATCTCTGGGTAAGTCTGATACGTCTAACACAAACCAATCCTCTTCCCACCTACACAGTTAATTCGCCGACGAGATCAAAATACGCTTTCAGGGATCAAGATAACGTCTCCCGGCAATACGGGGGCATTGGCTGAAATACTTCCTTTACGAAGCAGGTCATCGAGCCGAAGCCTATAGGATTTGCGCTTCGCCCCTTTACCGCGAATCAGCACGGCGCGGTTACCGGCGGCAAACTCTGTTAACCCGCCAACCGAGACCATCACATCAAGGACTGTCATACCCGCCTGATATGGCAGGGCGACAGGCTTTTGCGCTTCACCGAGAACGCGTACTTGCTGGTCGAAAGTTGACGAGAAGTTACTGACAATAACCGTCACTTCCGGCGCTTTAACGTATTCGCGCAGTGCTATCTTTACGTCGCTCGCCAGGTGGGTTGGAGTCTTTCCTGCGGCGACCATATCTGCAACCAGCGGCGTGGAAATTCGCCCATCTGGCCGAACGCTGACCTTGGTTGAAAGCTCGGGCGCGCCCCATACAAAGATCTCAAGTTCATCCAGCGGACCGATAAGATAATCTGGCGAGTCGGAAACGGCCCCCTCTGCAGTTTGGGGCGCAGCGCTTAACGATTCGCCCTGGCCGAATAAACCATTCGATGCACAACCAGACGCAACCGACACAACAATAATCGCCGAAATGCTGCGAATAATTCTTTTCAAATCTTTCATAGTTTCACCCTCAAGCAATTCAGGGACGCATCCCGGATGATGATTGCGGTCGCCGCCAAGGCATTTCGCAATTTTCTTGCCATGAATCTATGACCGAAGACCTAACAAAGACGTACCAAGCGGGCGGAAATTAACGTTAAGCCGCAAAAGATCCGCATTAGTCGCAGCGCTTATCATTTTCTGAATGGCCATTAGCGCCATATTTGCTCAATTTAACGACTGCCTATGCCAAAGAACGCGACACGTATCGTCATCAATATGATGAGGATATCGAAGAGTGGATTGAAGTTTTTGAGATAAAAGAGGTCGAATTTAAGTTTTTCCCGCGCGTCCTCAACTGAGGCGCCATATGCGTATTTCACTTGAGCCCACCCTGTTATACCGGGTTTGACACGGTGACGTTCATGATAAAGAGGGATTTCGCGCTCAAGCACGTTAACGAATTCAGGCCGTTCCGGTCGCGGTCCGACAAAACTCATCTCTCCTTTCAATACATTAAGCGCTTGTGGCGCCTCATCGATATGAGTTTTTCGCAAAATGGAACCAATCCGCGTCACCCGCGAATCGTCTATATCGGCCCACTGAGCTCCATTTTGTTCGGCATCGACCATCATCGAGCGGAATTTGTAGACTTGAAAGACCCGCCCGCGGAGCCCCACCCGGGTCTGCCGATAAATTACCGGCCCTGGGGATTCAACTTTAACCAATAACGCAACAAGCAACAACAACGGAGCAAACATGGTTAACAAGGTGAGACTGGCCACAATATCGATCACGCGCTTCCAAAACGCACCCCAAAAATTCAGGGACGTCCGAGCTGACCCTTTAAGCTCGGCAGACGAGAATAATTCCAAATTGGCCCGCCCCGACAAAGACGACTCGGATAGGTCGAACGTGTCGCTCCTGTCGGACATGCTTAACAAAGTGTCTGCGGGCCGCCTCGCCGCATGAGACGCCTGAAACAGTCCGGCGCCAATCACGGCCAGCATTACCCCGGCGCCAAGCGTCACCGCAAAATAAGGCGCGAACCCAGCTATTTCCATCATTGTCAGTACTTTCTCCAGCCCCGCCAAGATGCCCAGAAAACGGAGAACCGTTTCGAGATGGGACATTCATGTGAGGGAAGAGCAGATTTTGTGCCTAACGCATGCAGAACAGTTAACGCTCATCTGGATAGCGCCGGTGCAGCGTTATTTTTGAATTACCAAACGTAAACATCTCTTTGGGACACTGGAGCATTAGGGGTAGTGACCGGGAAAGAGAACGAAGCGCATGCGAATTTTATCGTTAACAACGCTTTACCCTAATGGTGCTTCACCTACGCATGGCGTCTTTGTAGAGAACCGTCTTCGCGCTTTGATGAACACTTGCGATGCAGAAGTGCGGGTCATCGCGCCTGTTCCCTTTTTTCCTTTTAAACATTCAGTTTTCGGTCGCTATAGCGAATTTTCCCGTGCGCCATATATTGAACACCGACACGGTATAGAGGTTCATCATCCCCGGTACTTAATTCCACCAAAGATCGGTATGACTTACGCCGTGACGGCGCTTGAACGTTGCTTTCTAAAGTCCGCCCGGGCGCTGATCGAAGAAGGGTGGGATTTCGATATTATCGATGCGCACTATTTCTACCCTGACGGTGTTGCAACCGCTCGTATCGCTGAAAAGCTTGGAAAACCCATCACCATCACTGCTCGCGGAACCGACATTAACCTCATTCCGAAGTTTCCAAGACAACGATCGATGATACTCGAGGCCGCGCGAAAGGCAGATGCGAGCATCACTGTCGCAAGGGCGCTCAAGGAAGAGATGGTGCGCATCGGCGCGGTAGCTGAGAAAATTGAGGTCTTGCGCAATGGTGTTGATCTCGAAACTTTTCAGCCACTTGATCGCCAGAGTATCCGCAACCGAATGAAGCTTTCGGGACCGGTGATCACGAGCGTCGGCCATCTGATTGAACGCAAGGGCCATCACCTGGTCATCGAAGCGCTGTCCGGGATTCCCGATGCAACCCTCCTCATCGCGGGAAAAGGAAATGCGTTGCCAGCCCTGAAAGAGCGCGCCGCCGCGTTGGGTTTAGAAAACCGTGTTCGGTTTCTGGGCGCTGTTCCCCACGAGGGCCTTGCCGATATCTATAACGCTGCTGATGTCCTCGCCCTCGCATCTTCTCGGGAAGGTTGGCCGAACGTACTTCTTGAGGCGATGGCATGCGGGACGCCCTGCGTCGCTACGCCAGTATGGGGGTCTAGTGAAATCATCACGACGCCGGTCAGTGGGACTCTTGCGCCAGAGCGTTCTGCTGGAGCCATCGCAAAAGCAATCCGAGCCGTGTTGGAAAACCCGCCCGATCGCACAGCTACCCGGACTTATGCAGAAAAGTTCTCCTGGAATGAAACCGCGCACGGCTTACACGCATTATTTCAACGCATTATAGAAAAGCGTAATCGCGCAGATGCATACAAAATTCACCCTGCTGCTCCTTCCAAGAGAAAGTTTCCAAAGCTGGTCGTCACCGTCGATACAGAAGAAGCATTCGACTGGTCGACTTTCTCCGCTGAAGAACACCTCGTCCATTCGCCTTCAGACGTAAACCGCTTTCAGGCGCTGTGCGAAAATTTCGGCGCCAAACCACTTTATCTCATCACCTATCCCCTACTGAGGGACCCTGAAAATGTGGCTTATTTTCATTCCCTGCGCGCCAGGGGAAAAGCCGACACCGGCATTCACCTTCACGCCTGGACGACCCCGCCTTTTGATGGTTTAGGAGGTGAGTTTTATTCTTATCAATCAAACTTACCCGTTGAGGTTCACCAACAAAAACTGAATACGCTTGCTGAATTATATGATTCTGCATTCGGTGAAAGTGCACGCGCCCATCGGGCAGGACGCTACGGTCTCAAACTCCTCGATTACTCGCTTTTAAGTACTGTCGGGATCGATTTTGACTTTAGCCCGAGCGTCGGATTTGACTTCTCCGCCTCCGGAGGGCCGAACGAGTCCATACGCTCTAATCATCCGATGACGGTTGAATGTCCGGATGGAAATAAAATCACCATTATTCCTGTCAGCGGCGCTCATGCGGTGCGTCATACTCAGGTTTTTCTGACTCAAGAACGCTCTTCCGCGAACCACTTCCGGCGTTGGACGGAACCTGTTCGCCTCTCCCCTGAAGGGGCAAATTTCGCAGAGCTTAAAGCGTTGACAAAACGACTCATCAAAGACGAGGTTCCCGTTTTGACCTACACGCTACACTCCTCAAGCTTGACATCTGGTGCTAACGCCTATGCTCCTGACGCTGCCGGAGTGAACAGGATCCTGGAAACCACTCGACAATTTTTCGATTGGTTCACTAAGGAACTCGACGGCGCATTTGTTTCTCTCGACGACCTCGAAGAGGATTACAGGGGGAAAACACCAATTTCTATCCTTAACGACCCATTAAGCAACGTCGCATAATTGTAACGACTAAGATTATCGCATGCAGAAGGCATCGCTATGGAATGGGTTGATTACTCCCGAATTGTATTTGCTTTGCTCGGCGTATTGGGGGCCATCGCCCTGGCGGCGCTGGCGGCAAAAAAGGCAGGGCTTGCGCAAAGCGGCTTTTCATTGGCGCGCAAGAAGCGATTAATGTTGGTCGAAAGCCTGACGCTCGACGCACGCAGAAGACTGGCCATCATACGATGCGATGACAAAGAACATCTCATTATTTTGGGCTCCACTGGCGAAACCATCGTCGAAACCGGTATGGCGGCGGTCGAACCAGAGGCCGGGGAGCTTGCACAAGAACCTCTCGAAGGGGTTTCAGCGCAGACATTTAATGTCTTCCGAAAAGCCATCGCGAGGAACAATGTCTCGCCTCAATCGGCAGATGCGGCATCAAAGATTGAGGCCGCCTAAGCTCATTCCGCACGGCGTCGCCAAATATGCGACAGTCGCGACCAGCATCGACTTCTGGCCTATCCGCCATTGATCGAGAGCGCAGCATGGATCTGAATCAAGTCACCATAGGCGTCCGCGACCTTCAACGGTCGATTGCATTCTATCAAAAACTTGGCCTGAAATTGATCGTCAATTCGGGTAATCCGTATGCCCGGTTTGAGTGCCCTTCCGGCGGCGCGACGTTTTCGATTCATGTTGTCGATGATCCAGCGCCAAACGCTGTCATGCTTTATTTCGAAGTTGATGATGTGGTCGCGACAGTCACAAAGTTAAAAGAGGCTGGAATCACCTTCGAAACGGAACCAACCGATGAGAGTTGGTTATGGCGCGAAGCGCGCCTTAGCGACCCGGACGGCAACCGTCTGTGCATCTATCACGCAGGCCCTAATCGGCGCTTCCCTCCCTGGCGAATCAAGAGGTGAGACGATCAGCGGGCAGGTTGACGCCGCACCCCCTCCGTCTCGCCCGGATCAAGTCCGGGCTCAACACCTCCCCCGTAAACGGGGGAGGAATAGGCTGTGCTTGCGGCTGGGTGTTCTTCCCCCGCTTGCGGGGGAAGTGCCGACACCGGATTTATTCCGGGGGAGGCGATGGGGGCGCCCCCTAGGCCTTCTTCTCTTCAATCGGTTTGACAACACGGATGTGGATTTCTTTGAGCTGCTCAGGTGAAGCTTCGGCAGGCGCATCGAGGAGAAGGTCTTCGGCCTGCTGATTCATCGGGAACATCGTCACTTCACGGATGTTTTCCTGATCGGAGAGCAGCATGACGATGCGCTCAAGTCCGAGCGCGCAGCCGCCATGCGGCGGTGCGCCGAATTTGAAGGCGTTCAGCATGCCGCCAAATTTTTCTTCAACCACGTCAGGGCCATAGCCCGCAATCTCGAACGCCTTAACCATCGTATCGGCGCGATGATTACGGATCGCGCCCGAACCCAGTTCATAGCCATTGCATACGATGTCATATTGATAAGCAAGGATCGAGAGTTTTTCTTCGTCGGTCTTCGCCGCCTCGAGAGCCTCAATCCCCCCCTGGGGCATGGAGAAAGGGTTGTGGCCGAATTCGACTTTTTTGTTTTCCTCGTCCCATTCATACATCGGAAAATCGACGATCCAACAAAACTCGAAGCGATCTTTGTCGGTCAGCTTCAATTCTTCGCCGATCAGCACCCGCGCCTTGGCGGCGACGGCGAGAAAGTCTTCGGGCTTGCCGGCGAGGAAGAAGGCGGCGTCGCCGGCCTTGAGGCCGAGCTGGGCGCGGATCGCCTCTGACCGCTCGGGGCCGATGTTCTTGGCCAGCGGTCCTTTCGCTTCATTCTCGTCAAAAATCATATAGCCCATACCGGGCAGGCCTTCGCGCTGGGCAAAACTGTTCATACGGTCACAGAAGGCTCGGCTGCCGCCACCCGGCGCCGGGATCGCGCGGATTTCGTTGCGCGGATCGCTTTCGAGAATCTGCGAGAAAATCTTAAAACCGGAACCACGGAAATGGTCCGAAACTTTCTGCATTTCTATCTTACAACGAAGGTCCGGCTTGTCGGTGCCGTATTTCTCCATCGCATCTTTATAGGCGATCATCGGGAAGGGATAGTCCGTCACCGGACGGCCCCCTGAAAACTGCGCGAACACATCGTGGGTCACAGGTCCGACCGCATCAAAAACGTCCTGACGTTCGACAAAACTCATCTCAAGGTCGAGCTGGTAAAATTCTCCAGCAGAGCGATCAGCCCGCGCATCCTCATCACGAAAACACGGCGCGATCTGGTAATAGCGATCAAAGCCCGAGACCATGATCAGCTGCTTAAAGATTTGCGGCGCCTGTGGCAGCGCATAGAAACGCCCTGGATGAAGCCGTGACGGCACCAGAAAGTCGCGCGCGCCCTCAGGACTTGAAGCCGTCAGGATCGGTGTCTGAAAATCTGTGAACCCTTGACCTTCCATGCCCTCGCGGATCGTTTTAGTCACTGCCGCACGCAGCATGATATTGGCGTGCAGGGTCTCGCGCCGCAGGTCCAGATAACGATACTTCATGCGAATGTCTTCGGGGTAGTCCGGCTCACCAAAGATTGGCAGCGGCAATTCATCCGCAGGGGAGAGAACTTCGAAGGCTTCAAGCCGGATTTCAACGTCGCCAGTCGGCAGATTCGGATTGATGACTTCGTCAGAGCGGGCGACCACGCGCCCCTCGACACGGACTACGCTCTCAGCCCGCACAAGCTCAACTGAGTTAAAAAATGCCGCTTCCGGCTCTACCACAAGCTGTGTGAGACCGTAATGATCGCGTAGATCAATAAATAACAACCCACCATGGTCTCGTTTTCTATGGACCCAGCCCGATAAGCGGACTGTTTCACCAACGGCGGCCTTACGTAATTGGCCGCAATTATGCGTGCGGAAGGCGTGCATTGAATTCCCTCTCGAAAATGCGGAAGCGCCGAATTGGCCTTGGCGGGACGCGATGTCAAGAGAGGGCGCTTGGTCAAACGCCCCTTCGCACAGTTGATTAATCAGATATACACATGGGATTCACAGGTGACGCGGGCCAGAGCCCCTGCTAGAAGCGCGCCCCATGCAAGTAATTACTGACACCGACTCCTTAAAAGAATTTTCCTCAGCCCTGCGTCAGCGGCCATATGTGGCGGTTGATACGGAGTTCATGCGTGAAAAGACCTATTGGCCCATCCTATGCCTCGTTCAGGCGGCAGCCGACGGCATCGAGGCGATCATCGATCCTCTGGCTCCGGGTATAGATCTTAGCCCCCTGCTCGAGGTTCTCGCCGACGATCAGGTCGTGAAGGTCTTTCACGCGGCGCGGCAAGATATTGAGATTTTTCACCGATTGATGGACGCAGCGCCTGAGCCTCTCTTTGACACCCAGATCGCCGCGATGGCGTGTGGGTTTGGCGATCAGATAGGGTATGAACCGCTCATGCGCGAATTACTGGACGCGCGTATCGACAAGGGGCACCGCTTCACGGACTGGGCGCGACGGCCGCTATCATCCTCTCAGCTTACCTATGCGCTCTCGGATGTCACATATCTGCGCGATGCTTATCCAATCTTGAACCACAAGCTCGACCTCGAAGGGCGCAAAATGTGGGTCGAGGAAGAAATGACCGCTCTGCTCGCCCCCGAACTTTATTATGTGGAGCCAGTCAAAGCATGGATGAGGATGAAACTCAAAAGTGTGCGCGCCAGAGAGATTGGGCCGCTGATAAAGATCTGTGAATGGCGAGAGCGCGAAGCGCAAACACGGGACCTTCCACGCGGTCGCGTTCTAAAAGACGAGGCGATATTCGAGCTCGCCCGTTTGCGGCCTGCCAGTCCGGCGGACCTGACGCGCGCCCGATCAATTCCGTCCGGCTTTGAACGGTCCAGGTCAGGCGCCGCCCTTTTCGACGCCATCGCCGAAGGGATGGCGTTACCGCAAGAAGAACTGCCCCAGCTCGAAAAACTGGCGCGACGCAAACCGGCTCCAGCGGATGTAGTCGACCTTTTGCGTGTATTGCTCAAGCGCCAATGCGAGGTCTTCCACGTCGCCCCGAAACTGATCGCATCATCAGCAGACCTTGAGGCGATTGCCCTTGACGACAATGCCGCGGTGCCGGCTCTCAGCGGGTGGCGACGCGATGTTTTCGGCGATGTCGCGATAAAGCTCAAAAGTGGTGAGATCGGTTTGAAACTTAAATCCGGTGCAATTGAGCTGATTGAAAACGACCACTAGAACGCCGAGCAAAGCCAATCTGCTAGGGTTTTCGCCTGAAACGACGTGAGCGCTCTAAGCGAGAGTAATATGTGTGCATCCCATTGATCGCATTGTGCTTTAGCCCTCAAACTGCGCTTCAGGCGTGGCGCCAAATGCTTCCGCGAGTGACGCCAGGCGCTTACGAGGGAACTCCGTCATCAGCGCACGACAATTGGCCGGCGCGCTAAAAATAAGCTGACCGTCGTCCAGGCAAAGCGATGCGTTGCGCAATCGCGCCTCTGCCTTAGGAGCAAACGCCGCCAAAAAGCGAAGCGTTAGACCAAGTCTGGCGGCGTATTGTTGATCCTCAGGCGACAAAAGCGCAATGGCCTTTTCACTTGGCAAAGACGCACGACCCCCGCCATGACGCCGATAGAGCGCAAGCGCTGCGATGACACGCTCTCTGTGGCTGAGTCCGGCAAACGGGGCTCGCAAAACCGTCTCAAAGGCGTGTAGGGCACGCTGGTCAGGGTGGAAAAACGCGCCGATATCCACCAAAAGGCTTATCGCCTCACGTAAACGACGTTCTTCCCGCCCCTCCCCGGCGAACAAAGGATCCGCCGCCGCCATCGTCGCCGGACCGAACGCACTCCCAGGCGCAAGTCGTTCGGCATAAAATCGACAAGCTGCGAGCAATGGATCTTCCGCACGTTCGTCTTTAGATAGATCCTTATACAAAAGGCCTTCGCGTAAGCCCGCGGCGGAAACGATTACACGTTTTACACCCGTGTGCTTTAGCAACGACCGCAAAACGACCGCAGCGTATGGCAACGTATCAATACGCTGACGTGGAATATGGGGAATATCTTCAAGTGAGCGACGACTCTGTCGCGCAATGAGATTGCATATCTCAACCGCATCCATTGACGAAAGTTCATAGTTATGAAGGACCGTGAGCGGATAGCTCTTTACCCGCATATGAATGCGCGCCACCGCTCTCCAGGCGCCGCCTACGGAATAAAGGGTATCAAACCGACCGTGCGTCAGCCAGTCGAGTCCGGTTATCGCCTGCTCGGCGATTGGCGCCGCAGCCGCCACATTTCCTTTGGTTTCCTGCATCAGCCGCAAGGGGCCGACCGAAAGGCTGGCGCTTTCTAGCATCGCGCCGCCCTGAAGGCCGACAAGCTCGAGGCTTCCCCCGCCCATGTCGCCGACAAGTCCGGTCGCGCCGGGCTCAAAGGAAACGACCCCCATCGCCGTCAGCGCGGCTTCTTCAGCGCCTGAAATAATCTTGACGCCAAAGCCCAGCGCTTTCACTTTTTTCATGAACGCCTTGCCGTCGCGCGCTTCACGCACCGCCGCTGTGGCGATTGTATGGACCGGCGGGCTTCCATGTTCATCAAGCAATAAGCGGAAGCGCTTCAGCGTTGAAAGCGCGTCCTCCTCCGCCGCTGGGTTGAGCGCGCCGTCCGGCGTCAAGTCGCGTCCGAGCCCACACAACGCTTTTTCATTGCATATGGGGATGGGCGCGCGCGGTGACCCGCCGTAAATCACCAGGCGGACAGAATTCGACCCGATATCGACCACCGCACGACGCGGCGCATCTTTGTCAGTTTCGGGAACTCCTAACGGGACCATTTATCGCCTCTAAAAATGCTGTGCACTTGTTATCCGCCATCGACATTCATCGATTCGTAGGTCGCCGTCTCATTTGCTTGCGATGAGTAAGTGTTTTGGGCGCATTGTAATCGATGGCCGCTCCACGTCCCGACAAGCTTGGATTGGTCATCATGAAAGTATGCACATTGAATGGCTTAGAGCCTTCGGGTGTTTCAATACGGAGATAACGACCATCGGGGGTCAGTCGCCAACTCTGCGCTTCGTCGTTCAGATTAGCGACCATGATCTGGTTGAGAACCTGCGAATGCACAGTCGGGTTCTCTACGGGGCAAAAAACCTCAACACGGCGGTTCAAGTTTCTAGGCATCAGATCCGCTGAGGAAATATACACGCGCGCATGCTTGCTTGGCAGCGGATGTCCGGCGCCGAAGCAACAGATGCGGGCGTGTTCAAGAAATCGCCCGATGATACTTTTTACACGAATGTTTTCTGATAACCCTGGAACACCTGGACGCAAACAACAAACACCGCGAATCACCAAGTCGATCTGCACACCAGCGCCGCTCGCTTCATAAAGTTTGTCGATAATATGGCCATCCACAATGGCATTCATTTTTGCCCAAATCGTAGCCGGTCGGCCAGCCTTTGCGTGTTTGATTTCCTCGTCAATTAAAGCTGAAATTTTTTCGCGTGCATCGATTGGCGCCACCGCAAATTTTTCAAATTTTTCAGGGGCGGCATAACCGGTTACATAATTAAATACTTTCGCCGCGTCTCGCCCGATGGCGGGATCGCAGGTAAAAAGTGACAAATCTGTATAAATGCGAGCCGTTATAGGGTGATAGTTTCCCGTACCGACATGCACATAAGTGCGCATGTCGTCACCTTCACGCCGCGCGACAAACGAAAGCTTTGCATGCGTCTTATATTCAACAAATCCATAGACTACATTGACGCCGGCTCTCTCAAGGGCGCGCGCCCATCGAATGTTCGCCTCTTCGTCAAACCGGGCTTTCAATTCCACGAGGGCGGTAACATTTTTCCCTGCTTCAGCTGCTTCAATCAACGCTTCGACGATCGGAGACTGTTTTGAAGTGCGGTAAAGCGTTTGCTTGATCGCTGCAACATTCGGATCCGCCGCCGCCTGTTTTAAAAACTGCACAACGACATCAAAAGATTCATAAGGATGATGAACCAGAATGTCCTTAGCTTGAATGGCAGAAAAACAGTCGCCGCCATGCTCGCGGATACGTTCTGGAAATCGCGGATCATAAGGTTCAAACTGAACTTCAGGTCTGTCCGGGGGAATCAGCTCACTCGTTTGAGACAAACCAAGAATGCCATCGACGACAACTATATCTTGTCCGGCGGCGTGGAGTTTTTCACTAATTAATTCTTGCATATGGTGTGGCGTAGTTGCATCAATCTTTACACGGATAACATCACCGCGGCGGCGGCGCTTTAGCATTGTTTCAAATTCACGCACCAGATCTTCAGCTTCTTCTTCAATCTCGACATCAGAGTCACGCAAAATCCGTAACGCGCCAGAGCTGAGGATTTTATAGCCAGAAAAAACATGATGAAGAAACAGCGCAATTACTTTTTCAAGGGCGATAAACCGCACCGGTGGTCGACGGTCTTTATCTGACCCGGCCGGCAAGCGAATAAACCGCCTGATTTTTAACGGTACGGGTATCAGCGCTGTCAGCACCGATCCGTCCGGCTTCTGAAGATCGAAGCAGAGAACAAAACCAAGATTAGGAATGAATGGAAAGGGGTGCGCCGGATCAAGCGCCAAGGGCGTTAAAACCGGAAAGATGTTTTTTAAAAATTCTTCGTCAAGCCAGGCACTCTCATCCGCACTCAAATCATCTGCGTTTACGGATTCAATACCGGCGTCACGCATCTTTGGCAACAGTTCAAGCCAACAGCGTTGTTGCTCTTTCATCAAATGAAGGGCTTTTTCGTTGATCAGGGTCAACTGTTCTTGCGGCGAAAGACCTTCTTGACTTAAAACGCTCACACCTTCGCGCACCTGACCGCGCAGCCCGGCAACCCGCACCATGAAAAACTCATCAAGATTGCTGGCCGAAATCGACAAAAACCTAAGGCGCTCGAGCACTGGGTGACATGCGTTGAACGCCTCTTCGAGGACACGCATATTGAACGAAAGCCACGATAACTCACGATTGATAAACCGATCCGTAGAATCCAGACCAATCGCCCCCACAGCCTCTGTGATAGGCCGAGTGCTCGATCCATCCAATGGATCTCCATTTCCGTCGATGGGCTTCAAACCATCATCGGCGCTCTCCATAGGGATAACTCCTGTAACCTTCGTGAGGTTGGCGCAGGTTCAATTTATGCTCCCTGAGCACCTTCAAAAAGATTATTTAATATTTTTCTCGCTAATGCGATGGAAATTGGTCGCTTTTCTTCAAGGCTAGCCCGGTTCGCGACCTCCGCAAAAGCGTGCGCGGCGGCAAAAGTACGCGAAAGTCGAGGCACGGCGTATAAAATCACCGCTTCTTCAACAATCATCTGGCGATCGCTAAACGCCTTGGCCAATACCTGGCGCATGAGGGCTTCATCCGGCTGAACGAGCGTGACACGGGCCATCGACTCAAGCCGTGTAGCGAGGTCCCTTAGCCCTTTCGCCCACTCACCTGGAACGCCTCGCCCAATTAATAATACCCGGGCGCCAAGTCCTCTCAAATCTTCAATGACCCCCAGCATGGTCTTAGGGTCCTCGATGGCGTCGACGTCATCGATCAATATGACAGCGCCTTCAGATGCGCCGGCGTCAGCGAGAGGGGATCCCAGTTTCGCGAACCGCCCGCCAGCATCCTCAGCTAAAATATGCGCCAGATGCGTCTTGCCTGATTTTTCTTCACCACAAATTACGAGCGCCGGATCACCGGATTCTCGCCAGCCCATCGCCATCTGAAAAGCGGCGGCGTTTGCTTCAGTCACCAAATAATTTGATCGAGCGTAATCAGCAGGAACTTCCGGCAGAGTCAATGACAACTGCCGTGGCGCATTAATGGGGTGATTCAATCTTTGTTTCCGCTTCTTCGTCTTTATACGCTGAAGCCTGTTCGATTCCCGGCTCATCCCAGAAATCTTCGTTTTCGCTCACCCCACCCCGCCGACGGCGGCGCGAGTCTCCTCCACGGATCGCACTCGCTGTTTCCGGTGTTGCGATCATCCAGCGCTTACCGTCTTCAATCCAAAGTGTCACGCCTTGGTCTTCCATCGCGACAATTAACTTTCCGGTGTCCCCGAAAGCGCGAATAGATAATTCAGCGCCGCGACGCGACAACGCCCCCACCTGGACAGACCCAACCAGGGGTGTGGCGACAAGGGCGGAACGGATTTGTATCCATTCTTCAATGGTCCGAAAAAATGCACTCGCTTCTAAAACAATGGCGGCCGAATGGTCGATCAGTGTGCGTGATTTCCAATCGCTCGCATATTTTGCAATAGCTGTCTCGATTGCTTCCTCAGCAAGACGCGGGAAATTACCTGATGGTTCACGAAACCAGGTTTCTGCAAGAACATCACCATCTCTGACGATAGAGTCATTTTGCACAACACCTTCGAAGGGCTGAAAGACAGCGGCGCGCTCATCGCGAATGGCTTGATTGGACCCTGAGTCTTCGTTTTCGAATCCGGTCAGTACGTCATCAAAATCATTGCTCATGGAGAGTGCTGCGGATTCGCGATAACCATTAATGAGACGAACAAGCAGGTGGTCTTCGCCATCTACCTGTTGCAATCTGGCATGGGCGACGATCACTTGGCTTACAGCATAGCGCAGGGCCATCTCACGTAATCGATCTTCATCGAGCGTCAGCGCCTGACGGGCGCTAATTGACGCCGCGTCTTCCAAATCGCCTAGCGGCGCCGTCATTGGCGTTAATTCGTGGCTGAGCGGTCGCGCTTTCCATGCCGCCATCCATGGGTTATTTTCTTCCCACAGATAAAGTCCATTATCCGTTTCCAGGACGGGAAGGACAAGCGCCATACGGGTTTGCGCCTCGCTGTAGGGAAGGCGTGCTTCTCTCAATAAGTCCCGCATAGCGGACGGTTTGAAACGATAGGTGACAATGGCGCGATAGGTCGTTGATGAAGTCTTTTCATCAAAAACCTCAAAACCCGATTCGAGCGATTCAAGATCACGGTCGCTGAGGGAAATCGGCGCCTTGCCAAATCCGCCATCGACGCCCGAGAGTTCGGCCATTGCTTCCGCTGGCTCTGACGTCACCAGGCGGGGAAGGAAAATCCAATTGTCTTCAGGGATTAAACGCCTCAATAGGATGTCCATAGCCCGCCGGCGCCCAAGTCGTTGAGCGGACACTTTTGCCGCCGTGGCGTTTACGGCTTGAGCCTGAACTGGCACGCGCGGCACGACGAAAACATCTTCGCCTGCGGCCTGCACCGACCCCGCTTGAACACTCACCGCCAAAATCATTACCGTAAAAATAACGATAAACCGCATTTTCAATCCGTTCGCCCTCAACGCCATCCGGTGAAGACCCCTATATTACCCCATCAACTTTCGTTTTATACCCGTCTCTGATCGCTCATGCACCCCTTCGGGGCTATTCAGCCCGCCAGATCGTCAATCCGACCGGATCATACCCGACATTGCGCATGCGGCGTACGGCCAATACTACCATTAATATAACACCGTTCACCCCAGAGGGGGCCGGAATCCAGCTTACTGAATTAATGGTTAAAATTAAGGCGCGCGTCACATGCGGCCAATTTACAACCACACGGCGCACGCGCCAATCCAATCACGCTTTCCCGCAAATCCTCACTTATCCGGCGCGGGATCGCCGGCGTCGACAAATTCCCCCGAGAGGAACAAACGGCTGGCGCTCATATCAAGCGTGCTTGAAAACCCGACCGGATTCACATTTGTGAATTTGACGGGAAGCCCATGCCCGTAATTCATATCCGCGGTGTCGGTGACCGAAAAATGCAGATGCGGTTCAAACCCGTCGCCCGATATGCCGAGTTGACCAATCACTTGGCCCTGTTTGACCTTGTCGCCCGGAGTGACCGTTACGCTATTATGGCGCATATGAACGTAAACAGAGTATTCTTTACCCGGATGTTCGATAACGACATAATTGCCTCCGGCGATTCTGCCTGTCGGGTCCTTTTCCCACATTGCGCCTAACACGCGCTGTGCGAAATCATTTCGCGCCTCGCCCGGTTTTGGCATTTCCGTTTCCGGTATGTCTTTTTCGGCGGCGATAACTGTTCCGTCCGCTATCGCCAACACATCTTCCCCAAATGCGTAATAATCCTCAGGGCTGGATCCATCTGTGCGAAAACTCTTACCCCCGTCTCCAATCCTCATTAGGTCGAGAGCGAACTCATGCGCAGGGCGCGCACGGTGATGGCTGCGAATGGATGATGACGAACTTAGATACCAGCGCCCTTTAAGAGGAAAAATAAACTCATTCTTCGCCTCATACTTTACGACCGGAAGGCTGGTCTCAGCCGCTATCGATTTTCCGCTAGCATCGACAAGTTTTGCGCGGACGCGAACCGTATCCGGCAGAATGTATCCCGACAATGCCAACAGACGATTCCGAACGAGGATCGCCGTTCCCGGTTCGAGCATAAGCGTCGGCGAAACGCTCACGCCTTCCGGCAAGGTCTGGCTGAACAAGACCAGCGTATCATCTGACTTCTGCGTTTCAGGGTTGGAGAAATAAGGGTAAAATGCGTTCCATACTTCCAGATAATTTTCAGCCAGAAGGCGGTCCGTTAAAATGACATCGCCTTCTTCAAGAGCCTCGATAACGACATCTTCCAACGTTACTGGTTCGTCAGAATTATTTATGACTGATATGGTTTGCACCATGATGTCATAAATTCCAATCCTTCGATTATTTTCATTGGTGTATATGACGTCGGACGGCGCGACGCGAACTTCAATGTCCTGGGCGATCGCAGACGCATTGCCCCACGACAACGCCGCTAAAACGGCTGTAAGAATTTTTTTCACGTTATTTCCACCTCCCTCTTGCCCAGCACATATTCCATCTCGCGTTTGGGCGCACTCAAGATGTCTTAATGTAATTTTACCGAGCTCCTCTATATAATCCTGTGTGTAGGAATCAAATAATCTGTTCACTTGCACGGCGACTGCAAATCCATGATCCGCGGCGTACCTCATGCGCGAGGTATACCCGAACATCACGCCGCCATGGCCGTAAAGCGTTCCAAGCGGCGAGTCATGGACATAAACCGCGAGGCCGTAGCGATAGGGGCCAATCGACGGAACGTCCGTGATCGGCGCCCTGCTGTCATCCACATTCAGGATTTGCTCCACATAAGGAACGTCAAATGCAGCACCGGAATAGAGGCTCCAGCCCCATTTGGCGAGATCCGCCGATGTGGAAGCGAGCCCGCCGCCGGTCCATTCGAATGTAGGGTCATAATACAATCGACCAATATCAGCGATGCGGTCAGGAAATCCGAACTCTGCGAATTCATTGTCCGCGCCCATATAGCCGACGGCGAGGCTGGGAATATCGCGGCCGACCAGGGGGACGGTGTGCTCAAGGCCGAGCGGATCCAGAATCTCGCTTTGAAGAACGGCATAATAATTCTCGCCCGCGACCAGCTCGATGATCCAGCCGGCAAGAATGTAATTCGTGTCGCTATACGCGAAACCTTCGCCAGCGGGAAACAGCGGTGGTTTGTCGAGCACCATCGTCACGAGTTCTTCATGACTCGGCCGGTATGAGCGTTCCGGGTCAAAAGTAGCGCCCGTCGATTCGATGACTTTGGGATACCAGGCGTGATTTTCGAGACCTGAGCTGTGATTGAGCAGCATGCGGATGGTGATGTCGCGACCGTTCGGCAGGTGCGAAAACCAAGGGCGCTCACCGAACCATTTCTCGATCTGGTCGTCGAGGTCCAGCCGGCCATCATTGTGCAGCTTGACGAGCAGGGCGGCGACGAAGGTTTTGCCGATGCTGCCGGCCTGCATCTTGTGGTCGGCGCGCATGGGGATTTTTTCTTCGACATCGGCGAGGCCGGCCGCAACCGCGATCACCGTTCCGTCGGGCAGCACAACAGAAGCGGTGGCGCCGGGAAAACCATATAATGCTTGCAGGCTTTCAAGCTTCGCAGTGAGCGCCCGCTCTAACCGCTCATGCTCGGATTGGGGCGACGGCGCGCACGCCCAGGCGCCGCACAAAACCACCGCCAGGGCAAACCCCTTAAACCAGCCGAATATCCCCAATGGATTTGGCTTCACTCGCCGAGGTCCTCTTCATTATTCACCACCAAATACGGTGGAGGAGGTGCGCAAATGGTCGGCGCGCAAAAAGCATCGACAGCCTGCGCTTGTATAATATATGAACATACCTGTTCATATATGAACCTTTACATAGTCGTGCGGGTGGATGCAAGGCCAGAGCAGAGACGCAGTAAACCCCACATAGCACAAGGAATTTTTGAGGCCTCCGAAGCGGCCTGTTGGTCAATCCGACGCCGGACTGGTGGCTATGGTCAATACCAATGCGTCATCGTCGCTGAGCGAAATCATTCCATGAGGCATGGTCGCATCGATATAAATTGCATCGCCTTTGGAAAGTCTGATGGGCTCATAAAAGGCGGTGTGAAATTCAATCTCGCCCTCAAGAACGAGATCGAACTCTTCGCCGGGATGATCGGTCAGCTCTCCAAACTCTTCAAGTGAATGCGCTTTCACCCTGACCTGACAGGGCGCCATTCGCTTTTGACGAAATTGTCCACAAATGTATTGGGTTCTATAGGCGGGCGTATCAAAAGGCTCACTGTCGCCAATATGGTCACAAGCATATCGCCCCATAACGGTAAGCCCTTTGGGCGATTGGGCGTCAGTTCGAAAAAACTCCTCCACATCCACATTGAGACCGCAGCTGAGATCGACGAGCTTGTCATAGGTAAGCGAAACCCCCGAATTTTCGACTTTGTACAATGTCGACCGGGAGATTCCGGTGAGCGCGCTGACTTCGGCCAGACTCAACCCGGCGCGTTTACGAATGGCAGCGAGTCGAACCGCAAGATTTGACTTTTTCGAGGCTTTTCGTTTCGCCGGACGTCGTCGAGCTGGCTCGACGCGATTGGTTGTAGTTTCTAGCTGATCGTTCTTCTTCATTTTCGCGTCACGTCTAGGATTTGCATTCTACTTTCCCGGCCTTTCTCATTCGGCGCATCACGTCCTTGAGCCTGCAAAACCGGGTCGATCATCGAAGCCGGCAAGGCGCGGGCATTGGGGCTGAACGGCGCTGCTCTAAGGCTAGTAATATATTACACATAGTGACAGAATTCATCGACTTTTGTGCACTTTTTCCATAAACGCCTTTCGGTCTCATGGGACCGGTTGGGTTTCGGCCCGGCTTGCGTCCCGCCTGTCTTTACGCCAGAGGTTGCGCCATACAGACCGTATTCACGGGAGTTGGTGAAAATACGGCAAGGCTAAAGGCAATGGTGACCACTCACGCTGAATCGGTATTGAATGGCAGACGCAAGAGGAAGTGACGATGAGCGACGCATATAAAAAAGCTGGTGTGGATATCGACGCCGGCGCTCGTCTTATCGAGACAATCGGGCCAATCGCACGTTCTACGGCCCGCGCCGGAGCTGATGCCGCGCTTGGCGGGTTTGGCGCCGCATTTGACCTCAAGGCTGCCGGATTTAATGACCCGATCTTGATCTCTGGCTCGGATGGGGTCGGCACAAAGCTGAAAATTGCTTTTGAAACTGGTTGTCACGAAACAATCGGTATCGATCTCGTCGCCATGTGCGCTAATGATGTTCTGGCACAGGGCGCTGAACCGCTTTTCTTTCTCGATTATTTTGCAACAGGCGCCCTCGATGAAGGCATCGCCGCAACCGTGATTTCCGGGATCGCTGAGGGCTGCAGGCAAGCCGGTTGCGCGTTGACCGGCGGGGAAACGGCGGAGATGCCGGGTATGTACCCTCCTGGCGAATATGATCTCGCGGGATTTTGTGTCGGGGCTGCTGAGCGAAATCGACTGTTGCCACGCCCGGTTGCGCCTGGCGACATGATGATCGGGCTCGCCTCGTCCGGGCCGCATTCGAACGGCTATTCGCTGATCCGCAAAATCGTAGACGACGGCGATCACGACTATACCGCACCGGCCGCCTTCGCGAGAGAAACAACGCTGGGCGAAGCTCTGCTGGCGCCCACCCGGATTTATGTGAAATCTCTACTGCCGTTGTTTTCAAACACGCAGGTCAAAGCATTCGCGCATATCACGGGCGGCGGCCTGACTGAAAACATCCCTCGAGTCATCGGCGAGCATATGAGAGCGCGCCTGGACGATTCTGTTTTGGCGATGCCCCCAGTATTTGAATGGCTGCAACATGAAGGCGCACTCACCCAGTCCGAAATGCGCCGGGCTTTCAATTGCGGTATAGGCGGCGTTCTTATCGTCGCGCCGGAAACTGTCGACGATTGCATGGCGGCGCTGACTGCTTCAGGTGAAGATGTACGGATCATCGGCGCCGTTGTGGAGGCATAACCATGGCGAAAACCAAGGTCGGCGTTCTTATCTCCGGACGGGGAACCAATCTACAGTCGCTCATTGCCGCTACTGCCGCGCCGGATTACCCGGTTGAAATTGCACTCGTCATTTCCAATCGCCCTAGGGCTTCCGGCCTTAAGTACGCGGAGATGGCCGCAATCAAGCACACCGTCATTGATCATAACGCTTTTCCGGACCGGGAAAGTTTCGAAACCGCGATCAACGCCTTACTGCGCGAAGCAAAAGTAGATTATGTCTGCCTTGCAGGGTTCATGCGCATACTGACCGACAGGTTTGTCGGGAACTGGCGCGGTCGTCTATTGAATATTCACCCATCCCTTCTGCCGTCATTCAAAGGCCTGAATGTGCACGAGCGGATGATTGACGCGGGCGTGAAAATCGCCGGCTGCACGGTTCATTTCGTTAGTACAGAAATGGATGCAGGCGCCATCATTGGTCAGGCCGCCATAAAAGTCTTGCCCAATGACAACGCTAAAAGCCTTGCTGCACGCATTCTTAAAATTGAGCACAGGCTGTACCCAACCTGCCTTCAGGCTGTCGTAGAAGGGTCGGCCCGTCTTTCTGGCGGTGTCGTCAAATTTGACGCCCCCATAAAAGCGGGCCACGCCCTTCTAAATCCGACGACTAGCGGTGCTTGATGGCGATCTTTTTCGGTTCTGATATGGCTTCCTTCGGCTTGGGTAAGGTCAGCTTCAAAAGGCCATTTTTCAATACTGCGTCAACCACATCCGGATCGACGTCAAACGGAAGCGGAATTGAACGCGCAAAGGAACCATAAGACCGTTCCTTCATGTAATAGCCATCAGTATCTTTTTCTTCGCTTTCTGATCGCTTTTCACCACGGATCGTCCAGTCGTATCGCTCGAAAACGCTGCGGCGCCTAACGCCGACGGCAGGTTGTCCACGATTTGAACGTCGATATCGTCCTCGGCGACACCAGGCAGCTCTGCTTCCACCTCAATCGTGTCGTTGGTTTCGCGCACATTGATGCGTGCAGTCGTATCGCTCGAAAACGCTGCGGCGCCTAACGCCGACGGCAGGCCGAAACCCGCAAAAGCGTCATCGAACAATCTGTTCATTTCATGTTGGAGTCGAAAGAAGGAATCACCGGAATTCCGTTCAACTGGCTCAGTCACATGACGGTTTCGATGAAACGGCATCAAAGATTGGAACATTTCTACCTCCATTATGATTGATTACGGGGGGGGGCTGGTGGACCGGAATACTCCTGACCAGCGAGCTCTCCCAGTCACACCACTCACAACAGATTAGAGATAGGCGCGCGCTCCCAACTTTCAATGATCGAAATCAAAACCGCTTCACGTCACAGGGTCGCATCGAGCGCTTCAAGAAAAGCACGAACACGCTTGGCGTTGGCGCCGAGATCGGACCCTCCGACCCGCGACTGCGATCGCACGTCAACGCGGGTCCCTGAACCATCGGGGGTCAAGCGCACTATGAAATCGTCCTTAAAACCGTACCAGAACGACGTTTGTACCGCCTCTATGCGCCAGCCGGCCTCAATTTCATGGTCAGCCAGGATGTCCATCCCCATATCCGCCAACGTCGCTCGCACCGCTCGCGCGGTATCCTCAAGCCCACTGCTTACGATGAGCGGTTTGATGTCTGGGAAAGCTTCACGTTGAGAGTCCGCCACAGTCTTTTCAGAACGGATGGCTTTATTATCGCCCATATACTGCGCCGGATTTTTACGCGGTAAATCCGCAGCCGTGACAATCTGCGGCGGGTTTTCGAAATCGGTGGTGATGTCGTGGATGAAGGGATTGGCTTCAACCAGTTGCTTCATCTTGATCGGAACATAACCGGCCGCGCCGGCCGCGATCGTCGCAATGAGCGCCAACACGGCGAGCCCGCCGCGCCGCATGAACAGCGCAATAACGAACCCCAGCGCCGACAACCCGAGCGCCGTAAATAAAGGCGATAATGCAACCGGACCGGCAATTTTTATGGGCGCACTGACTTTGCCCAATATCGTGAGACCCATCCCATAATCCCATAAACCGAAACGGGTTCCAGGCCCTGCGATCAAAATCGCTACGGCAAGTCCAAGCGCCACAAGGCTGACAAGAAAAATAATGATACGCATATTCATTCCTCACTGTGTTGTAGTTTGCGCCATCAAATCGAGCGCGGCGGCTGTCATCGCTTCAACTCCGGTTTTCAGAGTCGGTTCAGGCACAGGGGCAAAAAACGGCGAGTGATTAGAGGGCGGCATCGGGCCTTTACCCTCTTTCGCGGCTTTGATTGCTTTTGGATCGGCGCCACCGATCCAAAACATAAAACTCGGCACGTCTTCATCCGTACGCCCATAAAGGGAGAAGTCCTCTCCGCCCATCACAGCCGGGACAGCGTAAACGCGCTCATCGCCGAAGCGTGTTTCAAGCGCGGCGACGACACGATCAGCAAGCGCAGGATCATTATACGTAGATGGAGTATAATCCTGTTCCATTTGAACGACTGGCATCAGATCTTCCGGCAGGCCAGCCGATATCGCTTGCGCGCGCGCTATGCGTTGAATTCCAGATAGAAGTTTTTCTCGAACATCATCGGAATAAGACCGAACGGTGATCTTTAGATGCGCCTCATCTGGTATGATATTGTGCTTGAAGCCTGCATGAATTGCCCCAACTGTCACGACACCGGCTTCTTGTGGATCTGTCTCGCGCGAGACCAGCGTCTGCAAGGCGTTGATAATCTCTGCCGAGATTACAATCGGATCTTTTCCCAGATGCGGCGTCGAGCCATGCGCGCCAATGCCCTTAACGGTGATGTCGACGGAGTCCACATTCGCAAGCGCCCACCCGCTCGTATATGTAACCGTGCCAGCCGGATCGCGGCCGGTCACATGAAGCGCAAGATTGAAATCCGGCGCCGGAAACCGATCATAAAGCTTGTCTTCAAGCATCGCCTTAGCTCCAAGACCAATTTCTTCCGCGGGTTGCGCGACCATCACAAGGGTGCCCGACCATTGATCTTTCATGGCGGCGAGCCGACGCGCCGTTCCCACCCAAATGGCCATATGCGTATCGTGACCGCAGGCATGCATGACTGGTGCTTCCTGGCCGAGATAGTCCGTACCCATCGCCTTGCTGATATAGGATACGCCGGTTTTTTCTTGCAATGGAAGCGCATCCATATCTGCACGGATCATCACTGTTGGGCCCTCACCATTCTTGAGAACACCCACAACGCCGTAACCGTCAACACCCGACAGGACTTCACCCGCGTCCGCTTTTGCTTTTTTCTTGACCCAGGGCGATCCGACCCTTGAAGTTACTTCAAAACCAAGCGCTTCGAGTTCTTGCGCGAGTCGTTTAGATGACTCGACTTCTTTGAACGAAAGCTCAGGGTGCGTGTGAAGGTGTTCATAAAGGGCATTGATGTAACTGTAATCGGCGCCAACCGCATCGGCGAGATCGTCAGCGTGGGCCGGGGCGGCCGTGACCAAGGCCAATGCCGACACGGCGGTGAGAATTTTTTTGGTCATGCTCTTCTTCCCTTTCAGCGCCGGACTTCGGCGCATTATTCCAATGCTTAATCTTGTGCATCAATGGCGAGGATCGTTCTGGCGAGTACGTTGGCTCCGTTCGCCATGTCTCGCGCTTCGGTGAATTCTTTCGGCGAATGACTGACGCCGGCGACTGAGGGGACGAAGATCATCCCAGTCGGCGCAACGCGCGCCATGTCCTGCGCATCATGTCCCGCTCCGGAGGGCATGAGCTTATAACTCAAACCAAGCCCTTGCGCCGCCGCCGCGATTTTGGCGCGAATGCTTTCATCGGTCAGAGCCGGATGAGAAGCGACATCAATTCGATCAAAGACTATCGAAACCCCCGCCTCTTTCGCGAGTTTCCCGGAAGCTCGTTCGATTTTATCGAAAAGGTTTTCAATCTTTGCTGTTTCGAGATCACGGATTTCAAGACTCATTTCAACCCGCCCCGGAATAACGTTTGGCGCGCCCGGGAACGCCTTGATGCGCCCCACCGTCGCGACATGGCGGCCGGGCGTTTCCAACGCAATTGTATTCACAGTCTGAATGAGTTTTCCAGCAGCAAGAAGGGCGTCGTTCCGTTTGTTCATGGGCGTCGTGCCGGCGTGGTTCGCAACGCCCGTGATCGTCACGTCCCACCATTCAATGCCGACAATGCCCTCGACGACGCCGATGTCGACGTCCTCCTCATCCAATATGGCGCCCTGCTCGATATGGACTTCAAGAAACGCCTTGAGTGCGCCCGGCTTGACGACGTCGCGATCAATCCGGTCCGGATCGCCGCCGATCTTTTTTAACCCGTCGCGAATAGCAAGACCCGCGGCGCTCATCACGTCGAGGGTTTCAGGCGTCATGGCGCCGGTCAGCGCAAGGCTGCCGACAAGGCCGCCTTCCTCATTGGAGAAAATGACGACATCGAGCGGGCTGCGGGTTTCGATGTCGGCGGCGTTTAACAGATCGATCACTTCCAGCGCGGCGATGACGCCGACATCGCCGTCGTAATTACCGCCGCCGGGGACCGAATCGATATGCGAGCCGAACATGATCGGCTTGGCGCCGGGCATTGTTCCGGGCCGGCGGGCAAGGATGTTCCCGCCCGCGTCGATACGCACATCCTGAAGCCCCTGGGCGCGCATCAGATCCATCGCCCAGGCCCGCGCCGCGAGATCGGCCTCGGAATACGCGACGCGGTCAACGCCGCCATCGGCATTGGCGCCGAACGCAGAGAGCATCTCGATGCGCGACGCCATGCGCCCCGCATCCGCTGGACTCAATCCGGTCTCGGCCAGCGCCGGCGCCGCGGCGCCAAACATCAATAAAGTCGAAATCAATCCAATCGCTGACCGCATGCGCGTTACTCCGTCTCCTCACCTTTGAGTTCAAACCCCACGATCGGCATCGCTCCCGGCGCCACGCCAAGGCGCTCTTTTTCAGCAGCGACCATCGCTTTTATATCCGCCCGCAATGCAGCGCCGTCATAGATGATCCCGTCTTTAATAACGATATCAACGCCGCCGACACGCTCAGGCTCGCCGGTTTCCGAGTTGAGTTTAATATGTCCTGAGGCGTAAAGCACCTTCAGATTGGCCAGCGGGTTTTCACCGACGACAATCAGATCGGCCTTCTTGCCGACTTGAATCGACCCAATGTCATCCTCGGCGCCGAGGATCTGCGCGCCCATGAGAGTCGCCGAGCGGATCACCTCCAGCGGGTGAAAGCCAGCCTCGCGCAGCAATTCCAGTTCCTGGATATAACCGAAGCCATAGGTCGAATAGATATAGCCGGCGTCCTCGCCGACGCCGACCTTACCACCTGCATTCTTGTAACCGTTTATAAAGCGCATCCAGAGCTTATAGTTTTCGCGCCAGGCGACTTCCTGTTCCGTTCCCCAGTCAAACCAATAAGATCCGTGAGCGTTGCGATCTGGTCGAAAAAAAGACCAGAGTGTCGGCATTGTATATTCGTCGTGCCATTCAGCGCGCCGTGAACGCATCCAGTCGCGGCTCGCCATATATATTGTAAATGTCGGAATGATTGAAAAATTTCGCTCCAACAGTGTCTGCGTTACAGAATTCCAAAGCTCACTGCCCGGCTTCGCCGCCTGCTTCCACAGTCGGCCTGCTTCGCCAAAACGATGTTGTTCATTTTGATAGACATAATCGACGGGATAGTCCTGCAGGACGCGGTCTTCAAACAACGCCTCGGGCAGGCCATACCAGTGCTCCATCGAACCGAGCCCGTGCGCGGAGGTGTCAAGAACATCGGCATGCGCAACATCGAGCTGGGCGTGATGCATTGTGGTCTTGAGACCCTGCTTTTTCGCCTCGTCAAGACCCGCCCACAAAATTTCTTCCGGCGCGCCGAAAAATTTGACGCCCTTTGCGCCGTCGCGTTTCAACTGACGGATTTTTGCTCGCGCATCCGCTGGCGTATCAACCTCGCCCGCCGACCAGCCGCGGAAAACCGGATAAGGATAAATCCGCGGCGCGGTGATTTCGTTATTCGCGCTTGACCGTGCGGCATCAGCCGTCCATTTGGCGCCGCTTCCATTGCCAAGTTCTCGCACCGTCGTAATGCCGTGCGCGAGCCAAAGCTTGAAAATGTATTCCGGCGGCACCTGCTGCCCTGACTCCAGGGAATGAATGTGTCCGTGCAAATTGACGAACCCTGGCAGGATATATCGACCGGTGACATCAATCTCACGAACACCCCCCTCAGGCCGGTTGGCAGGATCAATAGCAAGCCCCGGCGCACCGACCGACACAATCTCGGCGATCCGGCCACCTTTAATGACGATGTCGACAGGGCCCTGAGTTGGCGCGCCGGAACCGTCGATCAAATACCCGCCGCGCAGAACAAGACTGTCAAACGGGCCTTCACCCTCCGCGCGTTCCGCAATGACCTGCCCATACGCGGTTGGGGCCAGCGCCAATGCACAAGAGCAAAGCGCAAGCCAAAGATGATTCCGTTTCTTTCGTGTCACCAATTCGCCCCTCCACTCATTCGACAGCTCGCATCCTATGCAATTGCGCTGCACTAGCAATCTTTCAATCAGTTAATCCTAACTCTATTGACTACGATCGTAATCGCTCACTACGATTACGGCCGTAGTCACGACGAGGTCACATGCCTGATAAAATTACTCAAGCTGAATTCAATATCATGGACGTTCTGTGGACCGAGGCGCCCCTCGCAGCGTCAGATGTCGCCGAGCGCCTTAGCGGCCGCAAGGCTTGGAACGTTCGAACCATAAAAACACTGCTGAGCCGTCTCGTGGAAAAGGGGGCTGTAGCGCACCGGCCCGATGGAAGGCGCTATCTCTATCGTCCGCTGATTAGCCGTCAATCCTATACAGGTGACGCCACACGAACACTTATTGATCGGCTATTCGACGGTCGAGCAGCGCCGCTTGTGGCAAATCTGGCCAAATCCGGCACTCTGTCCGATGATGACATCACCGAGTTGGAGCAACTTCTAGAGGAGTTAAAACGTGACAGCAGGTAGCGTGTTGACGTGGCTGCTTGAGACTTCTCTGGCAGTCAGCTTATTGATCCTCATTATAATGATTATTCGTCGCCCGGTTGCACTGTGGCTCGGGTCAGAAGCGACGTATCTATTATGGCTGGCGCCGGTTGGCCGGCTATTTATACCTGAACTTAAGATAATCCCTGGCCCAGAAATCACAATTTTCGAGCCGTCATCGAATATATTCATCCCGACAGAAATGTCAGCAATATCTGCAACCAATGACGTCGCTGGTTTTACGGGCGTGGATTTCGCCGCAGCCATCCTTTTCATTTGGGCGCTCGGTGCTGTGACATTTCTGGTCTGGCAGTTCGCAGTGCAAAAACGCTTCATGCAAAGTGTTGAAGCAACGTCTGAAGAGGCGCCTGACGCTCTAATCGCAGAAGCGAACGTCATGGCCTATCACTTCGGACTCAAAAGCGAATTTGACCTGCGAGTCATGCCAGACGAGACAGGCCCCCTTGTCATCGGGCTTCTTAAGCCGGTTATTTTGGTCCCTCGTTCATTTTCGACGGACTATCTGCCTGCGGAACGACAGATGGCGCTCGCCCACGAAATTTCCCACATTGCACGGGGTGATCTGAGGGCAGCCATGGCGGCATTGGTATTTCGAGCCGCTCAATGGCCAAACCCGATAGCCCATATCGCCTACAAGTCATTTCGAACCGACCAGGAAGCAGCTTGCGACGCCTCTGTTCTCTCTCGGCATAAGAGTTTTCGCGAGGCGCCCCATGCCTACGCAACCGCTATCGTCAAATCCGCCCGCAGCAATAATGCCCTTCCTGCTTGCGGCCTTTCAATCGCTCATCATCTTAAGGAGAGACTGATGTTAATGAAGAAAACTAAAACGAGACCCATCGCCGGCAGGATTATCGCTGGAGCGTTGATCATCGCTGGCCTCGGCGTCAGCGCCAGCTATGGCTACGCCGCCGATAAGAAGAAGGACAAACAAAAGGATGACGACACAAAAGTCGAAAAATCCGTTATCATTAAGCGCGCCATTCACATTGACGGCGACATTGACAGCGACAGCACCACTGAACGCGTCGTTGTGTTTAAAAACGGTCACAGGCTCGAAAGCGATGACAGCGATATCCACATTAAAGTTATGAAACACGACGGAAAGAATAGCACCGTTTGGGTTTCGAAAGATAAGGATGGCAACGGCGATTTTGAATTTTCCACCCTTGAAGCCACGAAAATGCTTTTCTTTGGCGACGACGGCGACGCTAAACTTATGATGATGGAGAATTGCAACTCTGGCGAAGGCGAAGCAGGACCAGCGTTCCCAGCCATCATCGAACTTCTAAACGAAGAGGGCGATGATCAAGATAAATTCGTCAGCCGCACGATTATCTGCGGGGCCGACAGCGACGCCGGCGATCCGAAAAAAATGGCTGCTGCGCTTCGCAAGGCAATCGACAAAATGGAAACTGATGCAGCCAAGGAAGCTGAACGCCGCGCCCGCACCATCGCCGCCTTGCGCGAACAGTTGAAAAAACTCGAAACTGAGCGAAAGGCAACAAAAAAAGAAAAGAAATAAGCTCTTCTAAAAACCCTTAAGTGCGAACGATGAGCCCCCGCGTTCGAACCGGAAGGGCGGCGCGATACCAGCGCCGCCTTTTTTGATTTTGTTACCGCCGACGCATACCGGTCTTTAAAACGCCCTAACCTTTAGCTTTCAATAGGTTGTTCCGATTTGTACGGACAGTCGCATTTTACTCCGCTCATCCCGGCGGAAGCCGGGAACCAGTGCAGAGTCAGAATTGGGTCCCGGCTCCTCATCCCGAGGAGCCGCCGCTAGGCGGCGTCTCGAGGGGCGCCGGGATGAGCGGGGGAGGAAAACGGATGACAGAGTCGACCTGAACCTGGGCAACCTGTTGAAAGCTTACGCCCTACCCCCCGAAATGCCCGATCGCGGAATGCGCGATACCGCCGTCTACTGCGATCGTGTCGCCAATGACATAATCGCCGGCGCGGCTCGCGAGGAAAATCGCGACGCCAGCCATATCTTCTTCCTTCCCGATGCGCCCAGCGGGCACGGCTTTCGCGACCGCATCGCCATGATCGCGCGCCGCGCGGTTCATTTCAGACGCGAAAGCGCCCGGCGCGATGCCTGAGACGTAAATATTGTCCGCAACCAAACGCGCCGCCATGCGCCGCGTCAGATGAATGAGCGCAGCCTTGGAAGCCTGATAAGAATAGGTCTCCCACGGATTAATCCGTATACCGTCTATCGAGGCGATCATGATGACCTTGCCCGGCTTATCGCGCGTCGCCGCCGCCTTCATCGGCCCGTGCAAGGCCTGGGTCAGGAAGAAGGGCGATTTGACATTGAGATCCATCACCTTGTCCCAGCCGGATTCGGGGAATTCGTCGAATTCCGCGCCCCAGGCGGCGCCGGCATTGTTGACCAGAATATCGAGCGCGGTTTCCTGCGCGCCATACGCGGCGGCGAGCGCCTTGCAGCCTTCGACGGTCGAGACGTCCTGGGGCAGCGCCGTGCAGCTCCCCTCTTTGGAAAGCTCGGCGGCGGTTTCTTCACACTGCTCGGCCTTGCGTGAAGAAATATAAACCTTCGCCCCATGCGTAACGAACCCCCGCGCAATCATCTTGCCGATGCCGCGCGAGCCGCCGGTGACAATCGCGGTGCGCCCTTCGAGGGAAAATAAATTTTTCATGCTGGTCTGTCTCCTATTTATCTGCTCGGGGCGCGCCGAATTTCTCACGCCATTCTAACAGTTGATCATCTTCAACCTTGGTGAAAAGAACCGGCGCAGGCGTAAACTCATGGCCGGGCTGAAGTGTTTGCAGCGCTTGCTCCGCGTTCTCAGGCCAGCGACTGGCTGCCTCCGAATCGAGCCCGAAGACCGCAAACATCTTATCGGCCGTGAACGGAATGACCGGGCGCGACAGAGCCGCGTAAAGCACGATGAGATTAAGTGCGCAACGCACTGAAGCTGCGGCCGCGTCTTTGTCTTGCTTGACCTTCGTCCACGGCGCGGCGACTTGCAGATATTCATTACCGGCGACCCAAATCGCGCGCAGTTCGACAAATGCCTTGCGGAATTCCATCGCCTCGAGCGCGTCCGTGTACGCCTTGATGCGCTGGCCGAGATCGGCGATCAGCCTATCTTCAACCTCGCCAAAAGCGCCGCCTTCTGGCACCGCCTCACCAAAGCGCGCGGCGCAGAACCTTGTGATTCGATTGACAAAATTACCGAGCACGTCCGCGAGGTCTTTATTCACAACCGACGCAAAATGTTCGAGCGTGAACGAGGCATCATCCGATTCCGGAGCGTTCGCCATCAAATGCCACCGCCAAGTATCGGCGGGCAAGAGCTCGAGCGCCTGATCCATAAAAATGCCGCGGTTCTCGCTGGTCGAAAACTTGCCGCCATACCAGGTCAGCCAGTTGAGCGATTTCAGCGTGTCGACGGTCTTCCACGGCTCTTCCGTACCAAGAATGGTGCATGGAAAACTCACCGTGTGAAATGCGACATTATCCTTACCCATAAATTGCACATAACGGACGTCCTCCGCGCCCTCATCAAGACGCCACCACGATCTCCAGTCACGATTGCCGTCAGGTGACGCTAACGCCCATTCCTCAGTGGCGCCGAGATATTCGATCGGCGCATCAAACCACACATAGAAAACTTTGTTTTCGAAACCAGAACGAGGTCGCCCGTCTTTTTCAACTTTGATTCCCCAATAGAGATCGCGTGTGATGGCGCGATCGCGCAAACCTTCTTTCAGCCATTTATGCGCTATGGATTTTGTAAGCAACGGCCAATCAGGATGATCATCAACCCACTCAGCAATACGGTCCTGCATTTTCGATTGCAAAAGGTAGAGATGCTTTGTCTCGCGTGTTTCAAGGTTACGTGAACCAGAAATTGTCGAGTACGGATTGATTAGCTCGACCGGATCTAGCAGGCGTCCGCAATTGTCGCACTGGTCGCCGCGCGCTTTTTCATGGCCGCATTCGGGACAGGTACCCTCGACATAACGATCAGGTAAAAACCGTTGGTCATCGATAGAATAGACCTGTTTGTCTGCACGCTCTTGGATAAGACCTTTCTCTTCGAGGACGGCCGCGAAATGTTGAGTCAAACGGTGATTAGGTAAATTCGATGAACGCCCGAAATGGTCGAAGGAAAGTCCGAAAGCCTCTCCGGCGCGTTTTTGAACCTCATATTGCTCTGTACAATATTCCTCGGCGGTTTGCCCGGCGGCGCGCGCGGCAAGTTCGGCAGGTGTGCCGTGCTCATCGGTTGCGCAGATATAGAGCACCTCCTGGCCGCGCGCCCGCTGAAAGCGGGCATAAACATCAGCTGGCAGCATTGAACCGACAAGATTGCCGAGATGCTTGACGCCGTTGATATAGGGAAGCGCGGACGTGATGAGGATGCGGGGCATTTCTTTCCTTTTGCTTTCGCGCCCGACCTATAGCGGGTTGCGGGCGGCCCGGACAAGACGTTGAAGATGTCTGTTGAAAATTGGGAAAGAAATACCCGGCGAAACGACCCTAAAACTCAAAAGCCGTTCCACCGGGTGGTTTGAGAGGCGCGCCTCCTCCAAAGAGGACGAACTGTCACTCCACACGCCTCTCCCAGTCGCCTTACGCCGCCTGAATCTGCTGAACGAACGCTTCGACTGAACTTATCGCGCTCTGCACAATACCGAGCATCTCTGTAACGTTGACGCCATTGGCGTAAGCCATCGCAAATGCGACAAAACCCCAAAAACCCAAAACCCGCGCCGGTCCTCGTCCAGCCATCAAAAATAAGACTGCCGCTATGATGAGCTCGGCTGGAGCTGCAAATTTTCCAGCAAAAACTGTGCCTGTGAGCGCTGTCAAAGCCGCAGGAAGCCCCGTATGCAAGGCGGCGAATCCCTCTGGCGCCAATGTGCCCGTCAGGCGTAATGCACCCGAAAAAGCGAGGAATCCCGAGCATGCGCCAAGCCCGACATTCCTGCCAAAATTGGTTGTCGTGGATATCGGAGTCCAACTGGGCGTCTCGACCGGCCGACCACCGTAAGAACGCTCTCTGCTTTTAATAGCCGTCTTCACCATGGTTTTTCTCCCGTTGGCGACGGCCCCGCAGCCGGTTGGGCTAATGGGCCCATCGACACGCTTATCTGACTTACAGATAATGGCGCAAAAAAGGACAAGAACAGGCGACAGGGCGCCGAGCGATCACTTTCGCGCTACAATTCGTCACTGGATTGGGAGCAAATACCGCCTAAATCACGTTTACTTGGTGTACGTTGTATTTTGATTTCATGCAGGAACTTGATAATAAATTATTCGCCTGCGGTAGCCTTTGCCCAATCGCGAGCAACGTGCCGCGACATCCATAAGAACGCCATCACCGACCCCACAACCGCGATCGCCACAGACGTCATGGACACGCGTAAGGCCATAGCTTCCCCCATTGATGGAGTCAGCATACTACTGGCGATGCCCACATAGGTCGGCCCAAGCCCTAATCCTATCAAGTTCAGTATAAAGAAAAATATTGCCGTTGAAAGAGCACGAATTGAAACCGGCGCCAAGGTTTGAGCGAGCGCGAAACAGGGTCCTAGATAAAATCCAACGGAAAGATGCACGGGTGTCCAGAATATCAACGACATGACGGGATCATTCACCCAAACGGCGGCGAAGAAAAAAGGCACATTGATCACTAGCGCAGCAGCGGGCACGAGGCCGTACATCGCCTTATTGGTCGCCGCCAATCGGTCAACCAAGAGCCCGCCCAGGAACGTTCCCGCCACATAGGCGGTGCCATTGATAACGCCGAGCCAGAAAGTGACTTCCACGCGTGAAAAATCTGGATGAGAACGAGCAAAAGAATCTACGATCCAAGCGCCATTGGCATAAGACGCAAAGCTCGCGAGGGTCATCGCAATGACGACGCCACGATAAGTCGGAATGGAAAGCAAATGCTTCGCCGCCCGCCAAAGGACTGCCAGTTCCTGAAATGTTGTATCAGCCCAACGCGCTGGCAAAACCCGAGTCATGGTGCGGATTACTTTTTCCATCGCACCCGCGGGCGTTGTCACCCGCAGCATCTTAAAGGCATCCTCTTGCCCCGGCGCCTCTGATGCGCCTCGTTCCGGTTCTCTCACAGTCAGCTTGAGGAGTACGGCCAAAATTACACCGGGCAATCCCACCGCAATAAATGCTGCACGCCAGCTCACATTATAAGCGAGCCATCCACCACCAAGGTAAGCCAACGTGATCCCAACCGGAATGCCCAGAGCATAGATGGCCAATGCGCTAGCGCGTTTTTCTTTAGGGAAATAATCCGAAATCAGGGAGTGCGATGGAGGGCTCCCTCCCGCCTCTCCGATGCCGACGCCGACGCGAGCGAGCGCAAGCTGAACGAAATTTTGTGCAAATCCGGAAATGGCCGTAAATCCCGACCACACGGCAATCGAAATCGAAATTATGGTGACCCGGTTCGAACGGTCGGCAAGCCGGGCAATCGGAATACCGAGGGTTGTGTAAAGAACAGCAAAGGCAAAACCCTTCAAAATTCCAAGCTGCCAATCAGCAAGACCAAGATCGTCTTTGATCGCAGGAGAAATAATACCGATGATCTGTCGGTCGATAAAATTAAATGTGTAAACCCCGGTGAGCAAAATGAGCACGTAATACCGATAGGCGCCTACGTCGCTTCGCGGGGTCGCAATAGCTTTCTCACCTGTGATCACCCGCTGCCTCCAATTTGTGTGTTCTCGACCATTTATCCGCGACAGGACCATGCGTAAGATGTGCACGCGCTGCAAGGCGAAGCCACAAAAGATTGAGGATACCCAGTCAATGAAAGCAATGCTGAGTGTAGAACCCGGCGGACCGGAAACGCTGATCTTGCATGAATCTCCCACGCCTGAACCCGGCCCAGGTCAGGTACGCATCGCCGTGAAGGCAGCGGGCGTCAACTTTCCAGATACATTAATTATTCGCGACCTCTATCAATTTCGGCCACCAAGACCTTTCTCCCCCGGTGGGGAAATATCCGGTCTCATTGATGCTGTAGGCGAAAACGTCAGAGGGTTTGCACGCGGTGATCGCGTTCTCGCGATCGGCATTTGCGGCGGTTATGCCAGCCATTTCATTACTGACGCCAAAGCCGCTGTCAAAATCCCAGCCTCCATGCCCTTTGAAGAAGCGGCCGGGTTTCTGATGACCTACGGGACCTCGTATTATGCCCTTAAGGACCGCGCCAAATTAAGATCTGGCGAGTCATTATTTATTCTTGGCGCAGCTGGAGGCGTCGGCGCAGCCGCAATCGAACTCGGAAAAGCGATGGGCGCCAGAGTGATCGCTGGAGTCTCGAGTGACCAAAAAGCCGATTTCTGCAAGACATTGGGTGCTGACGAAATTCTTGTCTACCCGAAGGGCGCCCTTGATCGCAGCGCACAAAAGGCCCTTTCATCTGAGATCAAGCGCTTGGCTGGCGGCGAAGGTGCTGACGTCGTCTACGACGCTGTCGGTGGTGATTATGCAGAACCTTCCGTGCGGGCCTTGGCCTGGGAAGGCCGGTTCCTCGTGGTCGGATTTCCGGCGGGCATTCCAACCCTTCCCCTTAATTTGACATTATTGAAGAGCACACAAATTGTTGGCGTGTTCTGGGGCGCTTTTACGATGCGCGAACCTGAGAAGCACGCTGAACGCGTCGCTGAGCTTTTTTCATTATATGAAGCGGGTAAAATCCGTCCCCGGGTTACAGCAAGCTTTCCGCTTGAAGAGGCCGCGAAAGGAATGGCGCTTCTCGAATCCCGCAAAGCCACCGGCAAGGTTGTGCTAACCGTTGACTGAGAGATCCGAAGCGCGGGACTAACGACATCAAGGCAGGCCGGCAAAACTCTCGACAAACTCTATCTTCAGATCTGGGAAGCTCTCGACATACTGAATTTTGAAATCAGGAAAGCTCTCGACCATATGCCATTCCCCACATTGATCGGGGAAACTCTCGACTATGCGCACTTTGAGGTCGGGAAAGCTATCGACGACTTTAACCCTTAAGTCAGGGAAGCTTTCCACCACCTGCACGTTCCCATAGAGGGGAACGCCCGAAAGGGTGCAGTCATCACGCACCCTCTCATCCGTGGTCACGACTGCGCTTACGGCAATTACTCCGGCCATCGCGATAAACCACGAGACCAGTTGGGTCATAAAATCTATCGACATCGTCTCAGTTCTTAACAATGCCAGAGGCCATAACTATGGCGTGAGTGGCGAAAATTTGACTTTTCCTCAGAAATTGCCTATCTCCCCCCGCGAATGCTGCGGTGCAGCGCGCGCAGTCGGCGGGGCTTCTTTTCGAAACCCGCCAAGAAATAAGTCGCCGTCGCCCTCAACGCCCGTTTCTGCATTCACGTAGGATGACGCATCGCTCGGCCTTGGCGGAATGGCGGCGCGTTGGAAATTATAGCACCGCCCCATTTTGCCGGACCATTAATGGTCCGCCGTTAAAGAAGAAAAGCATGACGTTTGACGAACTCGGCCTCGAGCCGAAAATTTTACAGGCTGTAACGGAATCCGGTTACACAACCCCCACACCTATCCAGATAGCCGCCATTCCGGAAGCCTTAAAAGGACGAGATATCCTTGGCATTGCTCAGACCGGCACAGGAAAAACCGCAGGGTTTACGCTTCCGATGATTCAGCGACTGGCGCGTGGGAGAGCTAAAGCGCGCATGCCGCGTTCGCTCGTGCTGGCGCCGACGCGGGAGCTTGCTGCACAGGTTTCCGAAAATTTTGAGAAATACGGCAAATACCACAAACTTTCTATGGCGCTGCTGATCGGCGGCGTTTCATTCGGCGATCAGGATGCAAAACTGACCCGCGGCGTAGATGTGTTAGTCGCCACACCAGGACGCCTTCTTGATCATTTCGAACGCGGGCGCCTTTTGTTAAGCGGCATAGAAGTGATGGTCGTTGATGAAGCTGACCGGATGCTCGATATGGGGTTTATTCCCGATATTGAACGTATATTTAAATTGACCCCGATGAAGCGCCAAACGTTGTTTTTCTCAGCAACTATGCCTCCAGAAATTCAACGTCTTACAGACACATTCCTGAAAGACCCGGTGCGCATTGAAGTCGCAAAGCAGGCAACCACCGCCGAAACAATCACCCAACGTATTGTCCGGATCCCTGGTAAAGACGATAAATTGAAACGTTCCGCACTCAGACAACTTCTGGAGATGGACGGTGTCCGAAACGGCATCCTTTTTTGCAACAGAAAATCGACAGTAGATGTGGTCACGAAGTCACTTCAAAAGCATGGCTTGAATGCGCGCCCCATCCACGGCGACCTTGCGCAGGCGTTTCGCACTGAAACCCTTAACAAGTTTCGTTCGGGCGACATCAAATTTCTTGTCGCTTCAGACGTAGCAGCCCGAGGCCTCGATATTCCTGACGTAAGCCACGTTTTTAACTACGATGTGCCGTTTCACTCAGAAGACTATGTACACCGCATAGGCCGAACCGGACGGGCGGGGCGTGAGGGCGAAGCCTTCATGCTTGTGACCCCACAAGACACAAAAGCCCTGGACGCTATTTTAAAGACCATTGGCAGGAAAGAGATAGAAGAACTTGAATTAAGCGGCTTGGATGAAAAAGTTCAATCAACCGCGAAAAAAACACCCCCTCGTCGACACGAAACCACAACCCGACCTCAAGATAATGAAGAACGTCGCCCGCGTGGTAAGAAATCATCGCCAGTGAAGTCGGCAACGACCCCCAAAGCCCAAAAATCAAAAGATGAGCCTATCGTCGGTTTAGGCGACCATGTTCCAGCTTTTCTCACCCGCACCTGATTGGCGATTATCGACGGGGCTCCATCGCGGCGTTCACTCCCCAAAAAAGACAGTTTTCTCCAAGAAAAACAAATGTCGGCATCATGGTTAGGCATTCGTTTACAGCCATCGCGTAGATTACTTTAAGCAGGCCCTCTGTTGACAGAAGACAAGGGCGGTGATGTAGGGGATTTTGAGAATGACTAAAGACGTTGGCACGACATATCGCATCGCAGAAGACGCGATTGAAAGCCTTCAGAGGATGGGTCTCGCTGCCAGTCCGCGGAATTTTGAACTTTGGTATACCTATGCCGATGGCGCAAACTTGATCCTATCGCGCGATATTGACCAATTTTTAGCCGATAACGGCCAGCTCGACCAAACAAAGGCGGATGCTCTATATGAACGCCATATAGCCAGCTCCGAGTTGGCCAATACCTTCCTCGATCTCGTTTCGCGATTCGAGTCGGAAGTCGGCGATTTGTTCGAAACAATCGAACGCACTGGCGCCAACGCAGATGGAAACGGCAAAAAACTCAGCGCCCTTTCCCTAGAGTTGGACGGGATGACGGGTGATCAATCTGATGTCGGAACACTACTCGAAGGCGTGATCGCCGTCACAAAGTCTATGAAAGATCAAAATCAGAAGCTCGAGTCCCGATTGGCGGCATCGACAAATGAAATCTCGCACCTTCGGCACAGCGTTGAAAGCATTCAGCTTGAGGCAATGACTGATGCATTAACAGGCATGAACAATCGCAAATCATTTGATAAATCGATGAGCGAGTTGACGAAGGAAGCTAAAACTAATCGATCGCAAATGGCGTTGATTTTCGCTGACATCGATCATTTCAAAAAGTTTAATGACCGTTGGGGTCACCAGACAGGAGATCAAGTCCTTCGTTTGGTCGCCGAAGTCATGAAATCCAACCTCAAGGGAAAAGATTTGCTTGCCCGTTACGGTGGAGAAGAATTCGCGATTATCCTGCCCGATACGACCATGGATAACGCGCGTATGCTGGCCGAGCGGATTAGGACAGCCGTAGAATCTCGACGCCTCAAAAAGCGACGCACTAATGAAACCCTGGGCGCTGTCACCTTATCGCTGGGCATAACCGCTTTTGAAGACGACGACACACCTGAGACGCTAATCGAACGCGCCGACGAACGTCTTTACGCAGCGAAGAATGCAGGACGGAATCGAGTCGTATGCGATGGTGATCCTGAGTCGGCGAATTGGGAAGACGAAGCGACCTTCGCCGCATCAGTTTGAAGCAGATTATTTTTTGACGCCAGACCGAGTTTTCTTGTTCGCCTTAGGTTTCTTTTTTTTCGATGCCTTTTCTTTGGATATATTCTTTGCTCGATATGCGGCGCTAAGCGCCAGGTCCGCCCAATATTTTAAAATATCAGCATCATCATAAATATCTTCTGGCGCCTCGTAATACGACATGGCGCCAGTTCGGCCGTTCTTCATTTCGATGGTAAATGGATCAAGACCGTGGGATTCAAATTCTGCGCGTGTGACATCATCAACCTTCAGCCACAGATCATCATTACCAATAATCGCGAAAAATATTCCATCGCAATAAACTCCCGCTCCGCCAAACATCTTGCGCACAGATATATCGCCGAAAGGAGAAAACAGGTCTTTGATAAACTCGATATAAGAAGCGGAAGCGGCCATCAATCAAAATCCACTATCTATGGTGAGGCCTGCAACGCCGAATTTTCCCACCTCAAATGATGATTTTGAAAAACACTCAGGTATCCATCTTTGCCGGGATGATCGTTACGCTTTCGCCGCAACCACACGCATCTGTCTGGTTAGGATTCTTAAAAACAAAACGCTGGGAAAGCTTTTCGGTAACGAAATCTATTTGAGCGCCGATAAGGAATAAAATCGCTTTGGGATCAATCAGGATTTTGATCCCATTCTCTTCAACGACCTCTTCCAGAGGCTTCGCGGCGGTGGCATAATCCATAGTATATTCCATACCGGCACAGCCGCCGTTTTTGACGCCAACCCTGACGCCAATATAGTTTTCATCCGTATCCGCCATGATTTCACTCATGCGCTGTGCGGCGGCATCCGTCAGTGTAATGATTTTTGGTCTTTGTCGAGCCATGATTTCACGCTGTTAATTCTTACAAAACTTACAAGACAAATCCGTCATCGTTGGACTTGTTCCGACGATCTCTGGCCATGCGCTCCGCCGCCTGAGATGCTCGGAATAAATCCGAGCATGACGCTGCATGATATGGCGATTGCCGGCGGCCAAAATCACAACCACCCCAACTCTAATTTCGCCTCATCCGACATCTTATCCGGCGTCCAGGGCGGGTCGAACACCATATTGACCGTCACATCCTCAACGCCGTCGACGCCGCGCACCGCGCCTTCGACCCAGCCCGGCATTTCACCGGCGACCGGACAGCCCGGCGCGGTCAGGGTCATATCGATGGTCAGGCGCCGATCATCGTCGAGATCAACCTTATAGATGAGGCCGAGTTCATAAATATCAACCGGAATTTCCGGATCATAAACCGTCTTAATAGCGCGTATGACATCTGCTGTGATACGGCCAAGCTCTTCTGCGGGAATGCGCTCACCACCGCCTGTTTCGGCCTGGCATGGCTCTTTCGCCACTCGCTCCTGCAAATTAATCACGTCTCTGGATTCTTCCATTATCAACTCAGCATTTCATGTGTTTTGTGAAGGGCTTTTATCAATGCCTCCACGTCGTCGTGGGTGTTGTACAGCGCAAGAGAGGCGCGCGCTGTCGCCGTGACGCCTAATCGTTTCATTAACGGCTGGGCGCAATGGTGGCCGGCGCGAAGCGCAACGCCTTGCCGATCGAGGATAGCCGAAACGTCGTGAGGGTGTGCGCCATCGACAGCAAAGGCGATAATCGGCGCCTTTTCGGCAGACTGACCGTAAATGCGTACAAAGTTCAACTTCCGCAGCTCTTCCGTCGCGTGAGTCCTCAAGGCGGTTTCGTGAGCTGCGACGGCGTCAATCCCTTTTGCGGACAACCATAAAAGCGCTGCACCCAGGCCGATGGCTTCAACGATGGGCGGCGTCCCCGCCTCAAACCGGTGCGGTGGATCATTATAAGTTACTGTATCGGTTGTTACGGTATCAATCATCTCACCGCCGCCGCGATAAGGCGGTAGAGTTTTTAAAACGTCCATTCGCCCGTAGAGAACGCCGATGCCTGTTGGCCCGTACAATTTATGTCCGGTCACCGCATAGAAGTCGCAACCAATATCACGCACATCAATCTTTCCGTGCACGGCAGCCTGGCAACCATCGAAAAGAATCTTCGCGCCATATTCATGAGCGATTTGCGTGAGTGCTTTGGCCGGAGTCGGCGCGCCAAGCACGTTAGACATATGAGATATCGCTACAAGCTTCGTCCGCGGCGTAAACAGGGAGCGATAGACATCAAGATCAATCTCCCCATCGTCAGTAACATCAAGCCATTTCAAAACGGCGCCTTTACGTTCACGTAATAGGTGCCACGGCACGATATTCGAATGATGCTCCATCAACGACAGGATAATTTCATCACCTTCGCGGATCTCATCCACGCCCAATGCATAGGAGACGAGATTGATCGCATCGGTGCCACCCGACGTAAAAACGATCTCATCAGGCGAGGCCGCATTCAAAAATGTCGCGACGGTTGCGCGTGCGTCCTCAAACGCCGTTGTTGCTTCGTTTGAGAGAAGATGCAGCCCCCTGTGCACATTCGCGTAGGAATATTCCATGGCGTGGGTCATCGCTTCAATCACAGCTTGCGGCTTTTGCGCGGATGCCGCGCTGTCGAGATAAACCAGCGGTTTTCCATATATCTCACGCGCAAGTATTGGAAACTCTTCGCGGATGGCGGAAACGTCGATACTCATCGCACCCCTCCTAACCAGACTTCCATACATTCGCGAAAAACGCCGCGCACGCCATCATGCGTGACGTCGTCGAACACGTCGGCCAGAAAGGCTTCAATCAACAAGGCGCGGGCACCTTGTTCGTCTAAGCCGCGCGCACGTAAATAAAATAGTGCGTCTTCATCGAGCGCCCCCGTTGTAGAGCCGTGCGCGCATTCAACGTCATCCGCATAGATTTCCAGTTCCGGCTTATGATCCGCCTCCGCTTCATCAGAGAGCAACAAAGCGTTTGCTGTCATTTTCGCATCTGTTTGTTGTCCGGCGCGTTCGACACGGAATTTGCCCTGAAAGACGCCGCGGGCCTTTTCGGTCATTACAGCCTTATGCTTCTGGCGCGTCGTACATTTAGACGCTGCGTGATAGATTCTCGACGTGAAGTCCGCATGAGAGCTCCCGGAAAGAAGTGCAGCACTTGAAAGACGGGCTTGGCTGGCGCCGTCCGCATGGAGCACGTGCGTTTCAAGACGAGCAAGCTTGGCGCCAAGAGCAACGCCAGTCTGATCGAAAACGACGCCCTCACTCAGACTCACCGCGAAAACGCCATCAAGGACCGAGGCCTCATCGCTGATTTGAAAAACATACCGCCCAACTTGGGCATGCGCTCTCGCAGAAACATGCGTTACAGCCGAGAGAAAGGCGCCTCCGCTGCTTTCGTAAGTTTCGATAAAGCGGGCTTTCGACCTCTTGCCGAGTGTCACACGCGCCTGAGAAAACTTCGCTCCACTGGTCGCGATATGGCGTATCAAAATCGGACGCTCAATTGCGACTCCGTCCTCAACAATTACGGCAAGTGCGGAGTCAGCCATCGTCTCGTTAAGAGCGACAATAGGAAGTCCATCGAGGTATTCCGGCGCCATAGCGGGTTTGCCGCTGTAAATCCGAAGCCCTTCAATATCTACGTCAGAATGAATATTCGGCACTCCATTGACGATCCTGATTTCGATGGGGTTAAGCCCCGCGAAATGCGATGACGGAAAGGCCTTCACAGCTATTGTCGATGACCGTTCAGTACGAAGTGCAGCCCGAAAATCTGACCATCTCCAGCCTTCCATGCGGCGGTGAGGCAAACCCGTACGCATAAAACGGTCAATTGCCGCTTGGTGCGCAGCCCCATTGGCTGCACGCGCCTGTGCCGCGGCAATCATACCGGCTTCGAACGCCGTCGGGTTTATGAGAAGGCTCTGGCTCACTTATGCCGCCTCTATAAATTGATCGTAACCGGACTTTTCCAGTTCATGAGCTAAATCGGCGCCCCCTGATTTTACAATTCGCCCACCAGCAAGCACGTGCACGGCGTCGGGTTTGATGTAGTCAAGAAGCCTTTGATAGTGGGTGATAATGAGGAAGCCTCGCTCCGGTGAGCGCAACGTGTTCACAACCTCACCGACCATTTTAAGCGCATCGATGTCGAGCCCTGAATCTGTTTCATCCATAATCGCAAAACGCGGTTCGAACATTGCCATTTGTAACATTTCCATGCGTTTCTTTTCGCCGCCCGAAAACCCGACATTGAACGGGCGTTTGATCTTTGAATCGTCCAGACCAACGAGTTTTGCTTTTACGCGTATCGCTTTTAAAAACTCCGCGGCTGACATCTCACCCTCCCCACGCGCCTTGCGTTGAGAGTTCAGAGCTGTACGGATGAAATTCATGGTCTGGACGCCGGGAATCTCCATCGGGTGTTGGAAGGAAAGGAACAAACCTTTCGCAGCCCGTTCATTTGGCTCGAGGCCAAGAAGATCATCGCCATCAAGGGTCACGGCGCCCGCCGACACTTTGTAAGCGCCATGCCCGGCAATCGTATGAGATAGCGTCGACTTGCCTGACCCGTTCGGCCCCATCACCGCGTGCACTTCCCCCGCCGGGATTTCCAGCGTGAGGCCCTTGAGGATTTCTGAGCCGTCAACGGACGTGTGGAGATCAGATATATTCAACACTCTATTCCTCATTCCCATTTTTCGGCTCGACGATCAGATAGATGGTCCTCGTTTCACCGATGTTCAACGCCTCGTGCCACTCGACGCCATCGCTCCACCAAGTCGCGCCGGTTGGCGTTGGCTGTGCGCGGGTTCCGTCTTTGTCGGTGATCTGCATGACGCCGCCCTCGATGATGTAGCCGAAATGCGGCGGATGATAATGGCGATCATGGCCGACGCCCGGCGGGAACGTGCAGCGCGCTGTGCGCATGTCATCGTTCTCAAACAAGAGCTCGCAAACGGGTGCACCCTTCCACCCCGCCTCGAGGGGAGTGGGGAGCGCATATGGCGACGCGACCTGCATGAAAAGGATATAGAAAGCGGCAAACATCATCTATTTCCTAATCGCCAAACATTCAATTTCTACAGCCGCACCAAGCGCCAGACCGTCGGCGCCAACCGTTGAGCGCGCCGGCTTATCGGCCGGTAACGCGGCGGCGTAGGCCGTATTCATTTCAGCATATCTGCTCATGTCATCGAGAAAGACGGTGCATTTGACAATGTCGGTAAGGTCGCTGTCGAGACGCGCGAGCGTCGCCCTGTAATTTTCAAATATTTGTCGCGTCTGAGCACCAACACCGCCCTCGACCAACGCCATACCGCCCGCTTCCCGTCCGATTGATCCGGACAGGTAGATCGTGTCGCCGACAACCACCGCCGAAGAGAACGGAAGATCAGCGGGCAGCGACGGATCGCGGTCAAAGCTGCGCGATGTCGGCTCTGAGCCGCAGGCAGCGAGAGCAATCCCAATGAACGCCACCCCGATAAATTTAATCACTCGACTCTCTCCTCAACTCCGCCGGAAAATCCGTCCACGCGATCAACTGAGTCCGTCATCGGCGCGCCACTTTTCGCAAGAAGAATTCTGAGTGCGTCAGGTATCGGTTCCGATTTGAGGTTTCCGTCTTCCAATATTTTGGCGTAAATCCTGATCGCCAATCCTTGAGTCACTAATGCTTTTGTCGCTGCAATGACCGCCTTACACTCCCAATGTAATGTGGAGCGCGTCATCTCCTTCAACTTGATTGATGTTTCAACGCGATCCCCATACGCGGCTGGCCCGATGAACTGAAAATTGATGTTGCCCATAACAAAGGCGGTGCGCCGGGTCTTTATGGTTTCATCCGCCCCAAAACCGATCTCTCGCAACAAATCGTGTTCCGTATCGTTAAACCAGGCGAGCATGCGCGGGAAATAAACGAGACCGAACGGGTCGGACTCGCCCCAGGGTACTGTTAACTCGCGATAATACTCGATCATCACCCAACACTCCCCTCAAGGCTCACGCTCACTAGCTTTTGTGCTTCGACGGCGAACTCCATCGGCAGCTCCTGCAACACCTCTTTGCAAAAACCATTGACGAGAAGCGCAACGGCTTCCTCCTCGCTCAACCCCCGCTGGCGGCAATAAAACAATTGATCTTCAGACAAACGAGATGTTGTCGCCTCATGCTCGAGAACAGCGCTTGGATTCTTGCTTTCAATATACGGCACAGTGTGCGCGCCACATTCTCCGCCAATCAAAAGGGAATCGCATTGGGTGAAGTTTCTCACGTCCACTGCTTTTCGGTGCACGCTGACCAACCCCCTATAGGTTGAATTCGACTTTCCCGCCGAAATGCCCTTGGCGATGATCCGTGAGCGGGTGTTCTTGCCGAGATGAATCATCTTGGTGCCGGTGTCGGCCTGCTGGTGATTATTGGTGATGGCGATCGAATAAAACTCGCCCTGCGAATTATCGCCCTTCAAGATGCAGGACGGGTATTTCCAGGTGATCGCCGATCCGGTTTCAACCTGCGTCCACGACACTTTCGAATTCACCCCGCGGCAATCGGCGCGCTTGGTGACGAAATTATAGATCCCGCCCTTGCCGTCCTTATCGCCGGGGTACCAGTTCTGCACGGTCGAATATTTAATCTCGGCGTCATCTTCAATCACCAGTTCAACAACGGCTGCATGCAACTGGTTTTCGTCGCGCATTGGCGCAGTGCATCCCTCAAGGTAACTCACATATGAACTGGGCGCCGCAATAATCAGGGTGCGTTCGAACTGTCCGGTATTGGCTTCGTTAATACGGAAATAAGTCGAAAGCTCCATCGGGCATCTGACGCCCTCTGGCACATAAACGAAGGTCCCGTCGGAAAAAACCGCTGAGTTCAGCGTCGCGAAAAAATTGTCGGATATCGGCACGACCGTACCGAGATATTTCCTGACGAGTTCCGGGTGCTCTTGCACGGCTTCCGAAATCGACATGAAAATGACGCCTGCCTTCGCCAGTTCGTTTTGAAACGTCGTAGCGACGGATACACTGTCGAACACTGCGTCCACAGCGACCCTGGGCTGGTCCGCGCCAGTGCGCGCTTCGGCGGCAGAACCCGCCGCCCCTTCCACGCCGAGAAGAACTTCCGCCTCGCGCAAAGGAATACCGAGCTTTTCAAAATCCGCGAGAATTTCTTCGGGCACGTCGTCGATGGAGGCGTATTTGGCGCCGGACTTTGGTTCGGAATAATAATAAGCGTCCTGATAGTCGATCTTCGGATAGTCGACCATCGCCCATGTGGGCTCTTCCATCGTTAACCACCGGCGAAAGGCTTCAAGGCGCATTTCCAAAAGCCAATCGGGCTCTTCTTTTTTGGCGGATATGAACCGCACCGTATCTTCGGATAAACCTTTTGGCGCTTTGACCGATTCAATATCCGTCGTGAACCCATATTTATAGGTTTCGAGCGCCTTCGCGGTCTCGACGGTTTGCTTGCTGATGGTTTCCTTGACTTCAGACATTACAATTTTGATCCCCGAAACGTAACTGGCGCGGCAGACCCCCTCCGTCCCTTCGGGACACCTCCCCCGTAAACGGGGGAGGAATAATCCTGAATGCGCCGTATGTTTTTTCTTCCCCCGCTTGCGGGGGAAGTGACCGCGAAGCGGTCGAAGGGGGTGTTCTTGAATTCCATCACACCGCCTCAATTCCCCGCGCCAACAACGCTATTGTATCGGCGCCCGCAGCGCGATCCGCGGCGAGTTCTTGATATTCATCTGACGTAATCCATGCCGTTAACGACGCCTCGTCAGGAAAGGACATTAGCACCAGGCGATCCATGCCCCACTCTCCGTCGAGAACCTTAGGCTCAAAATCGGCGGCAAGCATTTTCCCTTCGAATTTAGAAAACACATTCATGAAGCCGCCGGCATAGCGGTCGTACGCGTCGCGATCTTTGATCTTAACTTGCACGGCAAGATAAACGGTCATGATTTTTCCTCTTCAGTCATCACGCCGCCCCCCTTTGATCAGTACGGGCTTTAACGCGCGCGTAAGCCGCCGGCCATTCGCGGATAAACGCTTCGACGTCCCCCGGGGTCGAGTTCCAGCCCAGAGAAACACGTATCGCCGATGTCGCCTCGTCATCATTGGCGCCCATCGCCGTCAACGCATGACTTGGCTTTGCCTTACCGGATGAACAGGCAGAACCCGCAGAGACCGCAATGCCTGCAAGGTCCAACATCATCAATTGTGTCGATCCAGAAAAACCCTCCGCTGACAGACAGAGCGTGCCGGGTAGTCTTTCATGGTCGCCGCCCAAAATCTTGCCGCCCGCAGCGATAACCGCTTCCTGCATCCGATCGCGCATCGCCGCAATTTCAGGCCCGCGCGCGAGGGTTTTTGGCGCGAGCTCGCAAGCCTTTCCCATCCCGGCAATGCCGGGAATATTGGTAGTGCCCGCACGCCGGTTTAATTCGTGAGCGCCCCCGCACATAACCGGCTCGAGCGGCAGATTGGGCGACACAACCAAGGCGCCAATCCCGATGGGCCCACCGAATTTATGGCCCGTAACAGCCATCATATCTGCGCCGCTCGTGACAAAATTTACCGGTATCTTGCCCACCGCCTGAGCGGCGTCACAAAACAATAATCCGCCAGCCTCATGAATAATCGCCGCCGCTTCCGCCACCGGCTGGATAACACCGGTTTCGTTATTGGCGCGCATCAGACAGACAAGAAATCCGCCATCACGTTCGACGTCATAATTTTTGAGACGAAGCCTCAACCAATCCAGATCGACAAGGCCGCCCACCGTCGCCGGAACAGTTTCAACTTCAAGGCCGGTCTTGGCCGCATTGGCGCCCACCGCTGCGTGCTCAAGAGCGCTAACGAAAATTCGTTTCAACCCATGGGCTTTTACCGAACCGTTGATGGCGTAATGGATTGCCTCCGTACCACCGCTGGTGAAGATCACACCATTGACGGGCGCATTGACAAGGTTGCGAATTTGCTCGCGCGCATCCTCAACCACCTTATGAACAGCTCGCCCTTCTTCGTGAACAGAAGATGCGTTTCCTTCCATGCGCATTGCGTTGATGACAACGTCAATAACCTCAGAGCGCACCGGCGTCGTTGCATTATGATCCAGATAATGCCGTATCATTCAATAGCCCCCATTAATGTTTTTTCCATCCTTGTTGGCGTATTAACCGCCGCCATTCCAAGAACACGTTTTTCAATTATATCTTCCAGGTTGACCGAATTCAGGAAGATATCGATGTGGCGTCCAAGCTCATCCCACAGATCATGCGTAAGACACCGCGAGGTCGTCCCCTGACAACCAAGACTCGAGCCCGCCTCACAGGCGGTCGTTTTAATTTGCTCATCAACGGCTGAAACAATGTCGGCGATTCGAATATCGGACGGCGCCGAGAAGAGCTGATATCCGCCAGCAACGCCGCGGGAACTTTTTACAAGATCAGCGGATTTGAGCTTGCGAAACAGCTGTTCGAGATAGGCGAGAGAGATGCCCTGGCGCTCGGCGACTTCAGACAATGCGACCGGCGCACCGGCAAAATGAACGGCAATATCCGCCATTGCCGCCACTGCATATCGTCCCTTTGTCGTTAGTCTCATTGCCACTCTCTTCATCGAATCGTTGCAGGGCCCGCATCGTCAACCTGTGACTTAATCACCGCAGGAAGACGCTTTTTCCGCCAAAGCCTGGAAAACATGCTATAGGCCCGCTTTCCATATGGAATTTATCTCGTATGGAATATGAAACCCTACTAATTTAGTCAACTATGCGGATATCGCAAATCATTCAAATTGTTTAAGAAAAATTCCAATCACGAACTTCACCACAGTTGGAATATCGGATATAGCGGTCCCATAAAACCCCGAATAGGATTGGATAAAGCATGCCGGAAGTGATTTTCACCGGGCCGGAAGGCCGCCTGGAGGGTCGTTATCATAAGGGCAAAGAACCTGGCGCGCCCGTTGCACTGGTTTTACACCCCCACCCGCTCTTTGGGGGCTCGATGAACAACCGGGCGACTTATGAGCTCTACCAGCTGTTTGTGAGAAAAGGATTTTCGGTTTTAAGGTTCAATTTCCGCGGAGTCGGTCGAAGTCAGGGCGAATATGAACAGGGGCAAGGCGAACTCGCCGACGCCGCAACAGCGCTCGATTATCTCCAACAAATGCACCCGAGCTCACCTTTCTCATGGGTTGCAGGCGTTTCATTCGGCTCCTGGATCGCTATGCAACTCTTGATGAGGCGACCGGAGATCGTTGGGTTTATCGCTGGCGGAACCCCTGCCAATCTCTATGATTTTACATTCCTTGCCCCATGCCCCTCTTCAGGGGTGATCCTCCATGGTGAGGCCGATAAAATCTGCGCGCCTGAAGAAACAAAGCTGATGGCGGAACGAACGCGCACTCAAAAAGGTAGAAAAATCGCTTTTCAAGTCGTCCCTGAGGCCGACCATTTCTTTGAAACAAGAATGGATGAATTCGTTGAAGCAGCAGAGACATATCTCGACGCACGCTTGGACTACCCAAAACCTGAAGGTCCATATCTTGAGTAAGAGCTTAGCCGCTCGCAGATAAGGCAGGCCGTTCAACACGAAAACAGTTGCACACTTTTCGCTCGGCGCACCAAAAAATGCCAACCCCTCAATTACAAGACAATTAACCTTGCAGGCGGTTTTTGACTCTGGGGAAAATTCATATCCAGCGTGGTGTGAAAATTGGTGAATATTTGAGTCGCAACCCTAGCCGCGTCCCGCGAATAGGGTGCATATTGTCGGTCATTGGTTTCGGGTCACAAGATCTTGGCGCCGCTCGGGAGTGAACGCCAAGATCTCGTGAGCGTGTGTGGGAAAGATGAATGAAGCGACATTGTGCAGCTTGTCACATTCTGAGTGGAATCGCCGGAGGTCTCATTGTGAGCCCGGCAGCCGCTCAAGATGTGTCATGGCGTGCGCTGAGTGTGAACCTTGACCCAATGCTCATCGGCGCGGCAGGCGCCATCGGCCTAGCCGTCGCAGCAATCGCGTGGGCGATGCGGGTCTCTGCGGCGTCGAAAACCCTCTCGGTTACCTGGTCTCACCGGCTCGCTGAAATGGAAGCTCGGCTTGAAAAAGCTGACGCGGTTTTGTCCGCCCATCCAGGGCTTGTGTTGGTATGGGAAGAAGACAATGACTCCGCCGATGAGGGCTGGGGTTCACCCAAAATTCTTGGCGGCCCTGCGGCGCTTGCTTCACTGCTTTCCCTCTCCAACAGCACAGACGCACTACGCTCATCACCTGTCAATCAGCTGTTAGACACTCTAGGGGATTCACCTCTCGAGGACGATGGACCGCGTGAAGACGTCAAAAGATTACGTGACAAGGTCGGAGAACTTCGCACGCACGGTATCGCTTTTTCGGGATCAGTGGTCACGTCCGAAGGACGTGCAATCGAAGCGGATGGGCGAGTCGCAGGCGGGCAAGTCGCTCTCTGGCTCACTGACCCCGCCGTGCGCATGGCTGAAGATGGTGGCATCATGGGCAAGGTTCGCGAGAGCGCGACAGACCTTCATGGCGCCCTCAAACTTCTTGAAAGATCGCCCATTCCGGCTTGGCGCCGCGGCCCAGAGTTCAATCTATTATGGGTCAACAAGGCTTATGCGGACGCAGTCGAAGCGCCGACCCCGAGCGTTGTAATAAAAAACCAGATCGAACTTGACGCCAGCGTCCGGAAAATTGCTCAGAAAGCCACCACCGAACGCCGACCTGTAGAAGGACGGGTTATCGTCAATATCCATGGTGAACGCCGCGTAATGCGTGTCGCCGAGATTCCAATGCATGCTGCGGGGGAAGCGGCGCTGGGCGGCGTTGCAATCGACATAACTGACCTTGATAAAGCACGTGCAGATCTGCGCGAATATACGGAGTCTAATCGCCGCACACTCGACCAGATCCCATCTGCCGTTGCGCTCTTTGGGGGCAATCAAAATCTCATTTATTACAATAATGCTTTTCAAACCCTTTGGGGTTTCGATGATGCAGATTTAAACGGCAATCCGTCGCATGGCGAAATCCTGGATAAACTCGGTTATCTTGGAAGATTGCCCGAACGCGCCAATTACGACGCCTGGAAAACTGAGCAGCTTGCTCTTTATACAGAAGGTCTCTCGGAGCCTGGGTCTGAACGAGATGGCAAAGCGCCAGATGAAACCTGGAATTTACCTGACGGGCGTACGCTGAAGATATCACGCCAGCGCCACCCGTTCGGCGGTGTTCTTGTCATCTTCGAGGATATTACTGAAAAATTATACCTGGAAACACGTTACAATACCCAGATAAGCGTTCAGCGTGCAACGCTCGACAATCTCTCGGAAGGGGTCGCGGTCTTCGCCGCCGATGGTTCCCTGCGCCTTTACAATACAGCATTCAAGAATCTCTGGCGTCTTGATCGGGACCTACTCGCAGACCACCCACATATCGACAAGATTGCGGGCGCACTTGGGCAACGTCTAAAAGACGGTGGGGACCAACTCGCAGATATAAAAATACGCGTCACATCAATGTCGCCTGAAGGACGTGCACCCATCAAAGGCGGTGAACTAGCCCTGCGGATTGGTCACACATTTTCGTTTGGCACCGAACCGTTGCCCGACGGCGCAACGCTCTTATATTTCCTTGATGTCACGGACTCGCGCGAACGCGAAATAGAACTCAAGGAACGTAACGCCATCCTCGAAGATGCAGACAGATTGAAGTCAAAATTCGTCGGTCACGTCTCCTATCAATTGCGCACGCCATTAGCGACGGTTATCGGGTTTTCCGAGATGCTCGACGGGCAAATGTTCGGAGTGCTGAACGAACGCCAAAAGGACTACATCGCTGACATCCTTTCCGCCTCTTATCATCTGCGCGACCTCATAGACGATGTGATCGACCTCGCCGCCATCGACGCGGGTAAGATGACGCTCGATGATACCGATGTTGATGTTCGCGACCTTCTCGAAAACGCAACCACTCACGCCGCTCTCAAGGCTGAGGATACGCAAGTCGCAATTCGATTTGATTGCGCGAAGGATATTGGCGTTATCCGCGCCGACGAGCGTCGCCTGAAACAAGTGCTTTTTAATCTGCTCTCGAATGCGTTCGCGTATACTGGATCCGGCGGTGAAGTCGTTTTGGGTGCAGATCGCAAAGCGGATATGGTCCGAATATGGGTCTTGGACACAGGGCGCGGCGTCTCAGCCGAAGATCAGGCCAAAGCATTTGACCCGTTCGAAAGCCGCGGGCCCAGCGCAGGCGCGGGCCTTGGCCTGTCCCTCGTCGAACGATTCATAAAACTCCATGGGGGTTGGGTGAGACTGGACTCAAAACCGGGCGAAGGCACGCGTGTTACGTGTTACCTGCCGGTACGGCGGCGCCCCGCTGAAGAGAAAAACGATCACTCAACCGCGTCCTTACCCCCTTTCATGACGCCTGATGACCCACCGTCGCCTCACCAGGCCGATGCTTCAACAGAGAAGCCGAAAGCACCCCAGAAAAAACGCACCACACGTAAACGCGCCACGACTCGACGGAACTCAACAGCAAACGCCGCAGAATAATGCGTTAAAACGCTGACATTTGCTCAGTGATTACAGGCAATACAACCCAACATTAAGACCTCGTCATTGTCTCCGCAGCATCCGCTGGTTTATGATGAAGCGATGAACGTTCTTTTCCTCCTCCTTATGATGGCGTCAACGCAAAGCCCTGCTGCCCCCTCGGGCGCGGATCAACCGCCAACAGAACGCGACCCTCGATACGATGACTGCATCGCCTTACTGGACGAAGACAAAGACATTGGCCGCATCGCGGCGCGCCAATGGTTTGCAGACGGAGGGGGGGCAGCGGCTCTTCATTGTCTCGCCCTGGCGGATCTCGCAGCTGGATATCCGAAACTTGCTGCTTTGCGCCTTGAGGAACTAGCGAAGCGTCACGATGCAGGCGACCATGCCGTACGCGCCCGCATTCTATCACAATCGGCACAGGCTTGGCTTGAGGCTGAAGAGACGACCCATGCAGAACAAGCCATTGAAGCCGCATTCGCACAAGCCCCCGAAGCTGTTGAGCTCGAACTGACGGCGGCAAAGGTGTATGCAGCCAATGAGCGCTGGCAAGCCGTCGTTGACGCTGTAACGCGCGCGGAAAATGCCGGGTTTGCAGAAATTGAAACTTACATTTTACGAGCCAAGGGATATATGGCGCTCACTAATTTTCACGCCGCCGCTGAAGATGTTGTGCGTGCCCTTAAGATCGACCCTTTCGACATTGACGCCCTCGTGCTTCGCGGTGAATTGAAGCAACGCGGCATCGTAATTAACGCGAACTACCGACGAGTCGATGGAGCCGAGAACTAAAGCTCAATGCGTTAGTCGCGGTTTTAGCACTTTTCAGCCGTTTACAGTGATCGCCTGAAGTCAGGCGAGAATCGTTGTGCACTTTTTTGCTGCACGGTCTATCTCTTTACTTCACGACATAGTGAAATCGGTTGAGCAGACACGCGCCTAGTATAGCCTTAATCTTAAGCCCGTATCAGCGAATGAACGCGCCCAATCGACATTTATCTGACGGTTTTGATTGAAACACTCTCGCACTCATGTGCGTAGGCGTCTCTTCTGGGGTAATGCGCCAAAGGCGTAGTGAGTAATTCGTCGCTTTATGTGCGGCGAAAAACAATAGGTGTTTCGGACATGTCCCCCATTCCGAACGCCTGCAGCGCCACTTCGTGCGTTGCAAGTGGGATCGTCGACGTCGCCCGCATCTGTCGGCGGTCCCGCTTTTTTATATATCCGATCAATATTCTGGCCTCGCTCGACCAATCGCGCAAATCAGAAGACGTTGCGTTAACGTGGCGTTAAGACTTACCCATTCCGATGTAAATGTAGCGCTCTTGATGAGGCATATTTTGATGAAGCGGGAAACGCTGAAATCACAAACAGTTCATGACCTGCAAGAGCTTGCGCAAAAAGCGACGCACCGCAGGCCGCATCGACCAAAAGGTCTTTCACGCGCAGCCCATCTGCATTTAATCGATGTCCTTTCGCGAAGGGGGGGGCCGGGTCTGGCGTTTGTCGGCGGTGTTAGCGTATTTGTCGCGATAATGGCTGGCAGGATCTACCCTTTACGTACGATAGTTTGGGTGACGACAATGTTTGTGACTCTCGCAATTTGTCGAAAGCTAAGGCGCGAGTTCCGTTCGGGAGAGAAGAATGCTACGCGGCCATTTAGGTGGCGTGCAAGCTACGCCGCGTCGCTGTGTGTGTTGGGTGCTGCTTTCGGTTCAAGCGCAATTCTCCTCCTGCCAGAAAACGCACCGAATGGATTGACTCTTGAAGTCATTTCTCTCGTGACCTTCGGCGCTTTGGGAGCCAGCGTTCTCCATGGGGCGCATGCGCGCAGCGCCATAGCGGTTGGCCTTCCCTCCGCAATTTTCGCTCTCGCGGGCATTTGGCGACTAAACGGTGTGACGCTCTCTCTTTTTGGGGGAGCCGCAACTTTCGCGGCCGGCGCAATCCTCATCTTTTTCATATGGCGGGCGAATTCGAAAACCGCCAACTCGCGTTTCCCTCGGATGGGTTTACAGCGTCAAGAATTCGACTCCGAACCGTATTTTACGCCCTCGCATATCAGAAACACCGACTCCACAGCCGAAGCATCGTGAACACAATGTCTTGCTTTTAGGGTTTTCCGTTACTAGCGACGTTTAATTGTTAGACATGCGCGACGTCTTCACGCTATGACGATTCCGATCAAGCTGAGGAGCTTGGAGGAATCCGAATGGCCGACGGTTTTCAATCTCACGCAGACGAAGAAGTCCTCAAGCAGGTTCTCAGCCTCGCGAAAGAGGAAAAGATTGGTGACTTTGATCAATCGGGTGAACCAACTGCCGCATTCGCTAGTTTTGTAGGACAGCTTGTTCGGTTCGCCACCGGAGAGGACCGGATATGGGCTGAGCCTCGCGCTCTTCTGGAGCGCGCCGCCCAAACTTGGAAGGCATCGAGCACTCGCAAGCCAGGCACGCATATCGTTCGTCTTCGGATAGAAAATGAGAATGACTGGCAATCAGCCCGCCTCGTCCTTGATATCACAACGGATGACAGGCCATTTATCGTTGACTCACTTACCGCAGCTCTAACCGAAGCAGGAAAACCAGTTTCCTTTTTCGCGAACGCCGTCATCGATTGTCCGCGCGACAGCGAGGGCTTACGCCGCGAACATAACGGCGAAACGGTACGCGAGTCTATGATCCATGCGGAAATGGATCCCCCGGTTGATAACAAAGAAATTGAGGCGCTCGAAGCGGAAATCCTCAAGACACTCACAGACGTCGCAGCTGCCGTGTCTGATTGGGAACCCATGCGAGCGCGTCTAGGCGCCTGCATCGCCCAGCTCGAGCGCATCCAGTCCCCAGACATTGAGCGCGATGACCAACGCGAAGCCGTCGAATTCCTTAAATGGCTGTGGGACAACCGTTTCGCTTTTCTGGGCGTACGTCGATATCGATATATCAAATCGGGCGACACAACCAGTTTCGAACATGATCCCGAAGGTGACCTCGGCATTTTGAAAGGCAGCGACCAGCGAATATTACTGGCGGCCACCATGGAGGGCGACAATATCGCCCCCGCCGTCGAGGACTTCCTGAATTCAGGTGAGCCAATATTAATCGCCAAAGCGAATGCGAAGTCATACGTTCATCGCCGCGTGTACATGGATTATATTGGGGTGAAATCCTATTCGGTCGATGGGAAGGTTATCGGCGAAGAACGTTTCATCGGGCTCTTCACAGCCGACGCCTATAACCGGCCCGCATCGGACATTCCTCACCTTCGCGCCAGAGTTCGCAAAGTCGTTGAAGGCTCGGCCTTTATGCCTGGCGGCCACAACGAAAAAGCACTGATCAATATCCTTGAAACCTTCCCGCGAGACGAGATCTTCTCGGTCGATATCGAAACGCTTAGGGAAACCTGTCTAGGTGTTCTCAGGCTCTACAAACGTCCACGTGTTAAGCTTTTCCTGCGGCGCGACCGGTTCGACCGATTTATTTCGGCGCTCGTCTATATTCCACGTGACCGCTTTAATTCTGACCTGCGAGAAGCGATCGGCAATCTACTGGCGTCAACATTCCAAGGACGCGTTGTCGAATTCCAACCTTTCTTTGGCGATGCAGCACTCGTTCGCGTGCATTTCATTATAGGTATCAATGCCGGTGCGCCCGAGGGCCCCGGGATTATCGATCTTACACGTTCGATTCGCAAGATATGCAGACGCTGGAGCGACGATCTTCTCGATGCGCTCCGGGCAGCCCATGAGGGCGTTGCGCCACATGGCATTTTTGCAAAATACGAAAAAGCCTTCAACGCTGGTTATCGCGAGCACATGTCTGCAGCAGACGCAATCGAAGATATTTCTGCTATTGAATCTCTTGAAGACACTGACTTCACTTTGCAGGCATACCGCCGGGCCACTGACCCTGCCCACGTAGTCCGAATTAAAATTTATCGGAAAGGCGGCCCTCTGAGGCTAACGAACCTCATTCCGACCATTGAGAATATGGGTCTCAGCGTCGTTCAGGAATCCGGTTACGAAGTCCGCATAACCGAAGCGGGCGCCAAATCGCTCTATTGGATTCATGATTTCTACACAGAAGAGCAGTTTGGCCAAGGCATCCACCTTGAGGCTGTAAAACGCCATTTTGAAGAAGCTATGATCGCCATCCTCGAAGGGGAATGTGAAGATGATGGTTTCAATGCGCTGGTTGTAACTGCCGGCCTCAACTATCGAGAAGCCTGGATGTTGCGCGCCGCCACCCGTCATCATCTGCAAGCGGGTTTTCCGTTCTCTCAACCTTATATTGAAGAGGCGCTCACCAAGCACCCGGCGATCGCACGCGATCTCATCTCCGTATTTCACACCCGGTTCAACCCGTCCGGCCCAAGGGACTCTGCGGTCCGCCAAAAAGAGACCGAAAAAGCTGAAGAGAGAGTCGTTCAGGCGCTCGAATCTGTGGAGAGTCTTGACGAAGACAGGATTATTCGTCGTTTCCTCAATCTCTTTTCTGCGATCACACGGGTGAATTATTACCAGCGTGACGAGGCGGGGGACACAAAGCCTTATATCTCATTCAAGATTGACAGCGCCAAACTTGACGAACTGCCAAAACCCAAGCCCTACCGGGAGATCTTCGTTTGCGGTCCGCGCGTCGACGGGGTGCATCTTCGTTTCGGTCCGATCGCGCGTGGAGGATTACGCTGGTCGGACAGGCGCGAAGATTATCGAACGGAAGTGTTGGGGCTGGTTAAGGCGCAACGCGTCAAGAACGCCGTCATTGTGCCGAATGGCGCCAAAGGGTGCTTTTATCCAAAACAGTTACCTGCTGGCGGAGACCGTAATGCCGTGTACGAAGAGGGACGAGAAGCCTACAAGGTCTTCATCAGAGGGCTCTTGGATCTCACTGACAATATTATCGCCAGCAATGTAACGCCCCCCCCAAATGTTGTCGTGTGGGATGAGCAGGATCCGTACCTCGTTGTTGCAGCCGACAAGGGGACTGCACAGTTCTCGGATACAGCGAACGCAATTTCGGTCGACTATAATTTTTGGTTAGGCGACGCATTCGCCTCGGGCGGATCTGTTGGCTACGATCACAAAGCTATGGCGATCACAGCGCGCGGAGCATGGGAAGCCGTTAAACGACATTTCCGTGAAATCGGCAAGGATATTCAAACCGAACCGTTTACGGTCGCAGGGGTCGGCGATATGTCCGGCGATGTGTTCGGTAATGGCATGTTGTTGTCGGAACAAATCAGACTCATCGCCGCCTTCGACCATCGTGACATCTTTGTAGATCCGAACCCGGATCCACAAACATCATTCCATGAGCGAAAACGCCTATTCGATAAGCCGCGTTCATCCTGGAGAGATTACGATAAGACTCTCATCTCAAAGGGAGGGGGTATCTTTTCACGGTCAGCCAAGTCCGTAAACCTGACGGAAGAGATGAAAACAGCTTTAGATACCAGCGCGAATAAATTAACACCCGCAGAACTCATTCGCACGATCTTGAAGGTACCCGTCGAACTCTTTTGGCTGGGTGGTATAGGCACCTATTTCAAAGCGGCCGACGAAGAAAACTGGCGCGTCGGCGACCGAGCCAATGACTTAATCCGAATTAATGCAGAGGAAATTCGAGCACAGGTTGTTGGGGAAGGCGCCAATCTCGGATTAACTCAAAACGCCCGTATTGCCTTCGCTCGAAGCGGCGGGCGCATCAATACGGATGCGATAGATAATTCAGCGGGCGTAGATACATCCGACCATGAAGTGAACATTAAGATTCTCTTATCCGCCGCAATCGAACATGGAGAATGCAAGGCGGATGAACGCGAAGACCTTCTCAGTTCAATGACAGATGATGTCGCCGAGCATGTTCTTCGACATAATTACACACAAACGCGTGCTCTTTCACAAATGGAAGCGATGGCTCCGGAGGATATTGATGCGCATTCTCGTTTCATGACAGCCCTGGAACGTGAAGGCCGCCTGGATCGCGCCATCGAGTACCTGCCGGACAGCGAGGCTCTTGCTCTACTGAAATCACAAGGCTTAGGCCTTAGCCGACCGGAATTATCGGTATTGCTGGCCTATTCGAAACTCTGGTTATTCGATGAAATCGTGAGTTCGCATGCCCCTGACGATCAGATTCTTGAGCATGAACTTTTTGACTATTTTCCCCCGGCCCTGAGAGATTTTACAACTGCTTTAACCAATCACCGCCTACGGCGTGAAATTATCGCCACGCGAATGGCCAACGAAATAGCTGATATCTGTGGGCTCGGTTTTGTCCAACGCGCAGTTGAAGCCACAGGCACAAACTTTGCCGAAGCAGCGCTTGCCTATGAGTCGGCTCGACGAATTTTCAACGTTTCCGATTTCGCAAATGAGGTGGACACTCTAGACAATAAAGTGCCGGCGTCACTGCAAACAGCGCTGTATACGGAGGCATCAACACTACTACGTGAGCAACTTTATCGAATTATTGGTGACCGTCAGTCCAGTACGCTCCTCGCGAGCCGTGGCCTGAAAGGCATGGTGGAACATTATCGCGAACCGGTTGCGATGATCAAAAAGTCTTTCCTGAAGTTCGCACCGACCGATGCAGCCCAAGCGTACGAAGTTCGCGTGGCAGATTGGCGTGAACGCGGCGCAACGGCAAATCTCGCTAAGACCGCAGCACTCCTTCCTGCACTCGATCGCGCTCTCGACATCGTGGATCTGTCTTGCGAGTCCGGTTGGTCGACGGGTTCCGCTGGCGCCGTATTTCTCGCGGTTGGTCGGTTATTCAATATAGACGCATTGCGTGAAAACGCTCGCAAAACACCGCCTAATGATCATTTTGATAAGTTAGCGTCTCGGCGACTGATCGAAGAACTCGCGCAACGCCAACGCCAACTTTCCTTGCGAACCATCGCCTTCGCCGATAAGGAGCCCGACGGCGCCCCCACCGGTTGGATCGATACTCTAATGGAACAATGGAGAGCTTCAGGAGATCAGACCTTTGATCGCTTTGAGCGTTTCGTTGGAAGTCTCGAACTTACCGGCGCGCCAAGCGTAGGTCAGCTCTCATTGTTCAACAGGAAACTTGAAGAGCTTTGCGAGTGGATGGAAGAAGGGTGAAACTTCCGTCTCAACCTTCCGCCTTCTCAATCTTGACAAAGCTGACGGTTTTACGTTCGGCGACCTATAGCATCGGGCGATAAATCGGGATCGCTCGATACTCTAATGGCGGAAATGGCGCATGCCAGTAAATGCCATGGCAAGATCATGCTCATCGGCGGCAGCGATAACTTCTTCGTCGCGCACTGACCCCCCCGGCTGAATCACTGCAGTGGCGCCCGCCTGCGCAGCAGCCAACAGGCCGTCTGCAAACGGAAAGAATGCATCTGAGGCAACCACTGAACCCTCGATAAGATATCCTTGCAGATTTTCAGCTTCCGCAGCATCTTTCGATTTTCGCACCGCAATTCGGCTTGAGTCCACACGGCTCATCTGGCCTGCGCCAATACCGACGGTCGCAAGGTCTTTAACGTAGACAATCGCGTTCGATTTCACATGTTTAGCAACGGTGAAGGCAAAAATCATATCACGCAACTCATCATCCGTTGGCTGACGTCTTGTAACAATCTTGAGATCTGCTAATGTCGTTTGACCGACATCGCGCGATTGGACTAATATACCGCCGGCGACAGGTTTCAACGTCCGACCCGGCGATACAGCATTGGGCAATCCCCCCGTAATCAACAATCTAAGATTCTTTTTAGCAGCCAGGATTTCTTTTGCCTGGTCGTCCGCAGCGGGAGCGATCACCACTTCTGTGAAGATTTTGACGATCTCGCGTGCTGTCGCGGCATCAAGGCCGCAATTGACGGCGACAATCCCACCAAAGGCTGACACAGGATCACAACGACGGGCGCCCTCGTAGGCCTCTTTGAGACTAGCAGCCGCCGCGACACCGCATGGATTGGCGTGCTTGATAATCGCGACAGTTGGAATCGTTCGATCAAATTCGGCGACAAGTTCGAATGCCGCATCCGTATCATTTAGATTATTATATGAAAGAGCCTTGCCCTGAACGTGGTGTGCTGTTGCGACGCCGAGGCGGCGGTCCGACGTCGTATAAAAAGCCGCTTCCTGGTGCGGATTTTCACCGTAACGTAGCGGCGTTCGCAATTGACCCGTAAAGGTTATCCATTTTGGAAAACCTTCCTCCAAAATATCCGAAAACCAATTTGCGATGGTGGCATCATAAGCGGCGGTCCGCGCATAAGCGGCGGCAGCTAGTCCGCGACATGTATGCGCACTCAGCCTCCCGCTGGTCTCTATCTCTCTGGCAATACGATCATAATCGTCAGCCGCAGTAACGACGCCAACGAAGGCATGATTTTTCGCAGCCGCCCTGATCATGGCTGGGCCGCCAATATCAATATTTTCGATGCAATCGTCAAAATCCCCGCCGCCCGCAACGGTGTCTTCAAACGGATAGAGATTAACCACGAGAAGGTCGATCGGTTCGATATGGTGATCACTCAACGCACGCTTATGCTCATCATTATCGCGCAAAGCCAACAACGCCCCATGAATATTGGGATGAAGGGTCTTCACACGCCCATCCATCATTTCTGGAAAGCCTGTCAGCGCGGTAACATCACGAACCTCAAGGCCGGCCTCACGTAACAGGGCAGCAGTTCCACCCGTTGAGATCAACTCGACACCTACTGCCGACAATCGGCGCGCAAAATCTGCAATTCCGCTCTTGTCGGAAACGGAAATCAGTGCGCGACGAACACTCGCCGTCTGAGACATGATCTTCTCCATTGTTCGGTTGATCGCGATTGATTATTCACTCCGGCCACACAGCACAAGTAAGATTTTTCTCGTGAGTCAAGAATGGCCGGAGGGCCTGACCGCAAAGAACGACACAAAATTTCGTATCTATTGTGAACGGGCCAGCCTGACATTAAGAGCATTTTCAACATCGTTCGCATTAAATTCAGGCACCAGGTGATGCACAGCCTCATCAAGTGAATGTTGATCGCCCGAATGAGCATATTCAATTACGTCCGAGAGCCGAGGATTTAAGAGCGGCAAGTCGATCATCGCCGGCGAAGCCAGAAGCACCCCGTCAGCGCCCGTTTTGACTAGTTTATCCGTGTCAAGAAATATTTCTTCAAAAAGTTTTTCCCCTGGACGCAGCCCCGTGAACTTAATCTCAATGTCTTGACCAGGCGTGAGCCCTTTTGCATCAATCATTTTCATTGCGAGGTCGAGAATTTTAACAGGTTCGCCCATATCAAGCACAAACACTCGTCCGTCATGCGTGACAATGCTTTCCGCTGCGCTATCCAAACTAGCGGCCTGCAACACCAATTGCACCGCCTCTCTCGTGGTCATGAAGTAACGAGAAATCTCTGGATGTGTCACCGTAACAGGCCCGCCATTATCGATCTGGTGCGCAAAAAGCGGCGCTACTGATCCTGTCGAACCCAGCACATTACCGAAGCGCACAGTTACGAAGCGAGTGTCGTTTTGCGCCACATCAAGCGCCTGAGTGTAAAGTTCGGCGATCCGCTTCGTCGCACCCATGAAGCTCGTCGGATTGACAGCTTTATCTGTTGATACAAAAACGACCTTTTCCGCACCTGTCTCAACAGATAAATCGAAAACATTTTTGGCGCCGTAAACGTTTGTCAGAGCGCCAGCGCAACGGTTCTGTTCGACAATCGGAACATGCTTAAACGCTGCCGCATGTAAGACAATCTCTGGCCGTACTCTTTGAAAAACACGCTCGAGATGCGCATTTCGACAGACATCCGTAAGATCCGAAGACACAACGCCGCCATGGCCTGCTTCACGCATCTCAAGGTCAATCTGATAAAGATTAAACTCTGCATTATCGATCAACGCCAGATGCTCAGGATCAAACGCAGCGGTCTGACGCGCAAGCTCCGAACCGATGGTGCCGCCTGCGCCCGTAATCAATACACGCTTGCCGGCGATAAGGCGTCGCGCCGCACGCTGATCAATTCGGCGAGGCGGTCGCGACAGTAAAGTTGCAATATCAAGATCACCGCATAACTCGGCGGTGTCGCGATCAACACTTCGTGCGAAGATTCGGTCTAATAACGAACTCATGAAAGCCATGAGGAAAACACCCCCCACCATCTGGGAGTTCACCTTTTACAAAAAGCAAACCCATTTTCTACTTAAGCTTAAACACCTTCGAGCCGGCGAAAAGCCCATTTTATGACCATATCCCCAATATCTGTCGGTTCCAAGGCGGGCGGGCCGAGTACGATTTGTTCCGTTGCTTGCGGAGCACCGCCTTCACCACAATAAATACTGCGCTGAAGGGTAATATTGAGACAATCCGTGCGAAACCGCCACCCTTCACGGTTTGGCAACGCTAAAATTACTGACCGCCCATCCCGGGCGAGCGATGCTCTCACGCTTGGATGGAGATGGAATCGCAAACGCCAATCGTTGGCGACCGCCGGAAGGGACAGGAAACGGTCTTCCCCGCGCAAATCGCCACCACCCGCAAGCAAATAAAACCGCCTGACATGACAGGCCTCATCTTGGTCACCACGCCCAAGACGGCGCTCAAATTCAAGTAACAACCCACGACCATCTTCGGTTCGGCGGTGCGTCGTTAGAGCGGCGCTGCCATCAAGACCCGACCGGGCGCCCTCAAACGAAAGACCAGAATGAGCCGCAGACAATGTGAGCGCGCGCGCCCATTCAGGAGACAAATGCGCTCCACTGCCGCAATTCCCCACAATACGACTGCGCCCAGAGGAGAAATGAAACGAACCAACGCTTTCGAAGCGTTTCGAGACTGTCGTATTCGACCCGCCACCAACATCGACGATTACGAGCGCACGCGCCGCGGCAAGACGTTGATAACCCGTATGTCTCGCAAACCCCGTCGGCAGGGCGTCTCCCTCAACCGCTTCATGTGCCGCCAGGACAGCTCTCCCATCATCCTCACAACCGCCGTTGAACACCGCCAACCGCCCGTCGCTGCAGCGAAAGAAATGCACCATCGCTGCGGCGCGTCCGGTGACATGCTTTAAATAGCCAGGCGATGGCAGCCCGCGCGCTTCAAATGCTTTCAATATCATGAGCAACCGAACTACGATGTTCAATTGCCTCGATGGGTTGCGACTGACATGCCCGCCATCAGGTCGAATTTGTAACCGCAATTCACGACGCAACATTTCCTGACCACGATCAGCAGAGGTCCCACACCCGGGCAGACAGAGCCCGGCCAGACAGAGAGCAGTGGCGGTCATCAGCCGGTCATAGCCACTGCCCGCACGATGAGCCACGCGTTCCAGGTGACGTGTCTGTCGAGCCATCGAACTTAGAAGGCGGCTGCGCCATAAAGCATCGCGATCCTTCATCAAAAAGACCCCATGGCAACAAAACTGGATCAAGCGTTCTGCTGTTAAATAGGGTTCCCATGTAATCGGGGACCAATTTTCGTAGCGATCAAGCCAGGCTTTAAGAATTGTTTCTGCAGGGTCTCTCGCTTCATCCCCAAGAGCCGCCAGATCGTTAAGCCAAGAGAATTCGTGCAGAAACGAAAAGAGCCCATGATCAACATCTACGAGGTCCCACAAGCGCTCCAACTCACCTTCACAATCAAGTGCGTTATCGCCAAGGACCACTTTGCCTGTCGCAAAAGCAGTAGCGAAGGCGAGATCTGGTTTTCGCGGGTCTATGGGTTGGAAATATAACCGATCCGGCGACGGTCCAATGAACCTCGCTTGAAAAAATAGACTGTCGCCCCAGGCGCGTTGAACGCGATTGATCATATCACGCGTGAGAGAGCGTGATTGTCCACTCCTATGGCTTGAACCTGCGCCCATGGTTCAACTCTCGCCACGCAGTGATTGAATGTTCGCCGCGTAGGCACTCGGTCCGCCTTCGAACACGGCTGACCCAGCGACCAGCACGTCGGCGCCGGCGGCAATCACTTTCGGCGCTGTGAGAGCATTCACACCGCCATCAACCTCAAGCATTACGGTTTTACCGATTTGATCTATCATCGCACGCAGAGTCTCAATCTTGCGTAATTGGGAAGGAATGAACGTTTGCCCGCCAAACCCGGGATTTACGCTCATAACCAAAATGAGATCGACTTCAGGAAGGATTTCCTCAATGGTTGACGCCGCCGTCGCAGGATTAAGCGCCACGCCCACTTTCATGCCCGCCGCCTTGATTCGCTGGATGGTGCGGTGCAGATGGGGACCGGCTTCAGGATGTACCGTTAGAATATTTGCTCCTGCATCGGCGAACGCATCGATATAAGAATCAACAGGCGAAATCATTAAATGCACGTCGAACGGTTTCTCCGTCACATGACGAATAGCTTTAACCACCAACGGTCCAATCGTCAGATTTGGGACAAAATGTCCGTCCATTACATCGATGTGGATGAAATCTGCTCCGGCGGCGGCAACCGCAGTTATCTCGTCGCCCAGTCGGGCGAAATCGGCAGATAAAATAGACGGGGCGACGCGAACGGAATTCATACAGACAGAACTATCGTGATGCGCCCGTCGCGCGCAACCAAAACGCGCAAAAAGAAACCCCCGCCGTGCTGGCGGGGGTTGTAGTTGGTGCAAGTTAAAGTCAGCTGAGTCTCATTTAAGAAAATTAACCTGGAAGCACACGCACCTCGCGGCCATATTCAACACGTACACGGGAACCCACCTGTGCGATTGGGTGTCCGTCAGCCTGAACAATAGAAATGGTGCGCCCATCATCAAGCTCGACAGTATACCGAAATGCATTTTGGGCAGTCGCACCCTCTTCAAGGGCAGCCCCAATCAGGCCGCCGATCAAAGCGAAACCAACACCGGCAGCAACATTTTCGGCCCGCCCCCCGCCGATTTGTGAACCGAGCGCCCCACCGATCGCCGCACCGGAAACAGCACCCACGCCGGATTGCGTTCCATCAAGGCGAACAGGTTCAGCGCCAATCAATCGTCCACCAAATACTTCGGCAGGAACGCCGACACTATAACGGTCATAACTATTCCCGCCGCCAGTCACGCAAGCTGTCGCCATAGCTCCAGCCACGGCAATCGCTACGAGGCGTGCTGGAGCAGATATGTGACGTCGATACAACATAAAACCCATCACAAGCGTGCTGGCAGCCTCTTGCCGCAATGCGGCAAAATTGAGACCAAATGTAGGCGGACCGCGACCATTTCCGGCATTACGGTTAATCGCGGCCCGCCGGTCCGCCTAAGCGGCTTCGTCTCGGTCCCAGGCAAATGCGGAAAACGCGGCGTCGACCGGCGTCTTCATCAGATGATTGGCGTAGTTGGATAGCGTCTTGTGCGTGACGACGAGAACCGATTCAAGCACGTGCTGCTTGGTGAACCCGGCCTCAAGAAACGCATCGACATCGGCGTCCGACACGACGCCGCGCTGATCGACCAGCTTAATGACGAATTCGCGGAGCGCCTGAAGGCGGCTGTCGGCGTAAGGCTTTCCGCTACGCGCGGCGTCAATAACATCGTCGGCAATCCCCTCGCTTTTGGCGATCGCAGTATGGGCTGGCATGCAATACACGCAGTCATTGTAACGGTTGACGGCGAACCAGGCGACATGACGCTCTGTGGGTGAAAAGGACGACTTCATCACCTCGTCGCCGATCGCCATATAGGCGCGCGCTGCAGATGGCGCTTCGGCGAGGCCGCCCAGAAGGTTCGGTACAAAGCCGTACTGCTTTTTGACCGTTTCGAGGGTCGCCTTGCTCTCGCCTTCAGCCTCTGCAGGGTTGTGAATTTTAAATGTCGCCATCAGTGTTCTCCTGTACTTTGGTGAATGAAAATCGGCCGACCGGAACAACCGCCCCGCCTGACCAACAGATAGGACGAGAAACCGCAATGCGGCGCCCTTCCGGCAGGCGTAACCGATCACGATATTGCGAGAGCCCTAAACATCGCTCGCTGTCTCGCGTTTGGCCCATGCCGATTTGAAGCTGAAAGCACGCCGTGTTTTCACAGCGCCATACCAAGCGAGCGCTGTTAGCCCCATTCCGGTCGCTAGCCCGCCAGCCCATTGCAAATCAAAGAGGCCCACCCCTGTGAAAGCAAATAGCGCGAGACCACCCAAGAGGAGCATAAATTTTACCGGCGACATGAAAGCCTCCCCCATTGCTTTCGCTGCTTTAAGGGGAGCTTTAACCACAACCTCTACGGCTTTCGCAACCACTGGACCGGCTCGAGCAACCATATTGAGCGCACCATTTGCGCCAATGAGTTTTACCAGCGCGGCTAAGGCAGCTGTGGCGCCAACCCAAAGAGCCCAGCGAGGAATTGAGGCTGGTTTCGCCGACTCTAATTCGGGCTCGAGGCGCAACTCGTCGGCAGGATAAGTTGCGTCCACCTCCAGCGGGGTTAATTCGGGCAGTGTGTCTGCGTGAGCAACGCCGACGGCCGCCGCGCCTGAGCAAACTGAGATCGTCGCCATCATTGCTGATTTTATTGGTCCCAATCTACGCATGACTTTCTCCTCGCCAGTTCACTATCACGTAGGATGTGTGGTGAGGCCTTTCAATGCATTGCCAGCCGGCAAATAAACCGTCATGAAAACAACGCTTTAACTGTGGGGAAACCAGATGGATACGCGACCACTCGGCCGCACCGGCCTTAATGTTCCCGTTCTTTGCCTCGGGACCATGATGTATGGTGATCAGATTGGCGATGAGGATGCTCGGGCACAAATGAACATGTGTTTCGAGCGGGGCGTCAATTTTCTCGATACCGCTGAGATTTATACGATACCCCCAAAAGCAGAAACGCAGGGAGAGTCGGAACGCATCGTCGGGCGTTGGGTTCACGAGCGCGGCATTCGAGATAAAGTTCTTCTGGCGACGAAAGTGGCTGGACGGTCACTCCTGCCATGGATCCGCGACGGCGCGGAGACAAGACTAACGAAAGAACAAGTTTTCACCGCAATCGACCGCAGCCTTAAAAATCTCCAAACGGACTATATTGACCTTTATCAACTTCACTGGCCCGATCGGCAAGTTCAGCTATTTGGTGAAACACTTTACGGTTACAAACACTATGAAGAGCCAGGCGTTGAGTTCGAAGAAACTCTCAGCGCACTTTCTGATTTGCAAAAGCAGGGTAAGATCCGGCATTTCGGCGTTTCGAATGAGAGTCCCTTTGGTGTCATGCGCATGCTCGCGCTCTCCGAGACGAAAACCCTTCCCCGAGTGCAGTCGATTCAAAACTGTTATAATCTTCTCAACCGTGTTTTTGAATACGGCCTTGCCGAAATTGCTCTTGAAGAACAGGTGGGCCTGCTCGCCTATTCACCTATCGCGCAAGGCGCCCTCACTGGGAAATATCTTGACGGGCGCCGCCCGGAAGGATCCAGAGGTGAAATGTTCGGGCGGATGTCTCGCTATGAAACTCCGTCTGCAGAAACCTCCATCCAGGCTTATGTTGATCTTGCTGAACGCTTCGGATTGCATCCCGCAGCCCTTGCGCTGCAATTCGTCACAACACGACCGTTTGTCGCTTCAAACATCTTCGGGGCGAACGGCGAAGAACAACTTAATATTGTTTTCCAGTCCCTCGAAATTCAATGGACCGACGAATTAGAAAAAGAGGTCAACGCCATCCACTCCGTAACACCGAATCCTTGCCCCTAAAGCGTCGAATGAAAGGTGTGCAGGGGTTCTCGTGTGAACCAACGCGCCCCCCTATCAATCATCGCACAATGTGGGACTCACATTGATCGCGTTATTCAATAGGTTCTGCTTTCGAGCAGAGCATCGGCGTCTGCGCGAAGAGGACCAGGCTGGCTATAACAAAAGCCGGTGCAAAATTTAAATGAGTGAAGGCGGCATGGATTTGCGTGTGGTTTGACAACGCCTCCATCCAAACGAGAGGTGCGACTGCGAGCATGAAAAACACAGGAGCATTGCGCCAAAGCGCGCGCCAACGCGCGCGTCGCGCTTTAGTCGCTACCGGAAGCGCAAGGAATAATATAAAAGCGACAGGCCCCCAAAAACTTTTGAGGGATGTGAAGTTTTCATAAAGCGCCACTCCGGGTATAAAACTATCAACATATTCCGATTGACCCCGAAGCCGATTGAATACGGCGCCAGTTACGTCAGACCAAACATCAACTTCAAGCACCCAAGCCGCAAGGACGAATTTGGAGGACCACAAAATAACGTAACCTCCGGACCAAAACAGAAAGAGTGTGATCAGTGACTTCCATGGGGTCTCAACAACCGCATCGACTTTAGCTTGGTTCGCATAAATCCAGTAGAAAAATAATGGAAAAACAAAAACGAGCATCGGTGCGGTCAAAAAATCAAAGAACGCTGTGAGCGCACCAAGAACAAAAAATGCGAGCACAGGCGCTTCGCCACGCACCTTCTTGGGAGATGAAAAATAAAGCGCTCCTCCGGCTATCAGAAACCAGGTTACGGCTTTTGTTGCAACGACCCAATAACCGATTAAGTTCAGCACGAAAAACGGCAAGGCAAAAGCGAGGGCAAAGCGCGCGCCGAAGTCTTTCCCCAGGCGCCACAACAAAAAACCCATAAGAATAACAGAAATATTGAAGAGATGCCCGCGTAAATCATTATAAGGAAGGAAAGAAAGTACTGGCCGGGTAATGATTGTATAACCATGCCAGTATCGAAAATAGTCTCGGTGCGCAATTGTTTCGCCTGTCTCCAGCCAACGAATAAGGGGTTCGCACCCATAAAGACTTTCAGCGTTGATAGCGCGGCTAAAGTGAGATCTCTCCCCTTCCGTTGAATTATACAGACCAACGCTCAGCCCGATGCATTCAGTATCTGCGTCGATCACGCGCCCGTTATTGGTGCGACGATCATCCAGAATGTCAGAGCGTTCGAGTAAATGTCCAGAGATGGGCCCATTTGGCAAAGAGAACACAATTACAAGAGCCAACACGAACAGTCCCGTGAGAACAGGCGCGAGCGCAAGCGCCATGACGACTTTTCGGGCAAGGGTTGAACTGCCCTCCCTCATAATCTGGTTGGATCTAAATATGGTGGAGGCGGATAGGTCAGATAAGAAAGACGCTTTCTCTCCGCGAAGTATCGCGCCTGCGCATCAAGAATAACACCGACAACGAAAACGATAAGCGCGGACACCATCATGCTGGCTGACAGGACTGCGGTCGGCAAGCGTGGCACCAGCCCGGTGCGGATATATTCATCGATCAACGGGATAGCCAATGTAATCGAAACGATCGCACCCAAAAGGGCAATCATTCCGAACACAACAAGCGGGCGATAGAGGCGTAAAAATGTCTGCATCCGCCTTAAGATTCGTATCCCATCCGACAACGTATTGAACTTACTCTTATCTCCGTCAGCGCGCGCTTTGTAATGCGTCATAATCTCTCTAACCGGCAAGCGTAAATAAGCCGCATGAGCTGACATTTCCGTTTCAATTTCAAACCCTGTTGAAACCGAAGGGAAGCTCTTTACAAATCGTCTCGACAAAACACGATAACCACTCAAGATATCCGCATACTCTGCTTTAAAAAATAGACGAAACAGATAGCTGAAGGCGCGATTCCCGAAAACATGACCTGGTCGATAGGCAGCGTCATCCTGATGCGTTCTAACACCGACAACCATATCAACGGATTCCTGCATCATAATGTCTATCATTTGAGGTGCATTCATCGCGTCATAAGTGCCATCACCGTCGGCGATAACATAGATGTCGGCGTCCAAGTCAGCAAAGGCGCGGCGCAAGGCGTTGCCCTTGCCCCGACATAACTCCGTTCGCACCTGAGCCCCAGCCTCAGCTGCGACGCGCGCCGTTTCGTCGGTTGAGGCATTGTCATAAACAAAAATGCGGGCGTTCGGAAGCGCCGCCTTGAATTCTATTACCACGCTAGCGATGGCTGCTTCTTCGTTCAAACAGGGAAGGATAACAGCAATGTCGATATTTTGATCAGCACCCATCATCACTTCCCCTCTCTTGTCTCACATCAGATAGCGATAACGGGCAAATTCCGCCTGCGCGCTGCGGCTAACGTTGTGTTTCGCAGCAAGCAGGCGATCGTCATCGGACCAACTCCGCCTGGCACAGGCGTAATCGCGCCTGCACGCATGCGCGCCATTTCGAATTCAACATCACCGACCAGGCGCGATTTGTCACCTTCAAACACACGATTGATGCCGACATCGATCACGACACTACCGTCTTTCACCCAATCGCCCTTTATAAGCTCGGGCCGCCCCACGGCTGCACACAAGATATCCGCCGAACGACAAAGCTCCGGCAGATTTTTAGTACGCGAATGGGCGATCGTGACTGTGCAATTCTCAGCCAGCAATAGCATCGACAAAGGTTTCCCGACGAGAATAGACCTGCCCACGACCACCGCATTTAAGCCAGAGAGATTCGGTGTGACGGTCTTTGCAAGGAGAATACACCCCTGGGGCGTACAGGGAACGAGACCGTCTTCATCCAGCATCAATCGACCGGCATTTATTTCTGTCAATCCGTCTACGTCTTTATTAGGTGAAATTTCGTTTATAACCTGCATAGGATCGATATGTTCAGGTAATGGCATTTGAACAAGAATGCCGTCAACGCTGTCGTCTTCGTTCAATTCGCGAACAAGGCTTGCGACCGCCTCTTGAGAGGTGGTTTCCGGCAGGTGGTGTTCGACAGAACGCATACCGGCCTTTTTAATCGCAAGCCCTTTGTTGCGCACATAAACTTGGCTTGCCGGATCTTCACCCACTAGCACCACGGCGAGACCGGGCGTTACCTCATAATCGCGGGCCAGCACCGCAACCGCTTCAGCGATACGGCCCCGTAATTCGCCTGCTATGTTTTTGCCGTCAATAATTTCAGCTGTCATGGTGTATCTCCCAACAGTTTTTTTAGCTGGGCCGTCAATTTTATAACGTCACCTGCAAGCGTTAAAGTCTTCAATCGATCTGTTTCACCTGCGGTAATGGAGACTGCGGTTTTGGGCAAGCCAAGAGCTTTGGCGAGGAGCCGGATCGCCGCCTTATTGGCTCTCCCCTTGTCCGGTGGCGCGGTCACGCGCAACACAAGCCGGGTTGCGCCCTCCGGTCCCTCCCACCGGCCACCGATTTTATCGGCTGATGCGCTGGGGGTAACGCGCAGGCGCACTATCATCACACCCGCTTTTTCTTCGAAGGCCGCGCCCATCAAAATACCGGGTTACGGGATATGTGTAAGCAGTGGTTTGAAAATATAGAGATTGACCGCATATTGGAATGCATTGACCCCAATCAAAAGAACGATGGGTGAAATATCGATTCCGCCCATATTGGGTAGAAAATTCCGGATCGGCCGCATAAGCGGTTCAGTCAGTGCATAACTGGTGCGCGAAATGGCGTCGACAAGCTGGTTATGACGGTTGATCACGTTGAACCCGATCAGCCAGCTTAAAATAACCGACACAAATATTACGATGATGTAGAGGCCAACCACTTGGTTGAATACATAGGCAAGAACCGCCATCGCGATGCTCCTTGGATTTTTCTCGTTGGGATTTAGGCCGCATCGCGGCGATGCGCAACCAATCGCCTCATTCTTCGCCGTTTACGTCAGACGCTGCGCTGGAGCACAAAAGCGGATTTGCGAACCCGCTAACGCGAACAAACCCGACGCCGTCACTTTCGTTGATGAGTAGCGTCAATTCGGCGCCCGCTGGCCCGCCGTTTCCAGAAACAAATTGAACATTGCTCGCCGTCCATAGAATTCGCCCATGAGAGCGCACAACTTTGCCATCCCCCTCCCAACAGCCCGTATAAGCGCACACACTCACGGCGCCGCTTGTGCGCGCCCATATATCCATAGGTGTAAAAGCGTCTGGATCGGCGGCCGCAGCGCATCCGTCAGCCGAGCACCAGACTTCGATCTGATTGCGGCAACGCCAGACATCTTTGGGAATTTCGACCGGCGATGTGTATAACGATGCAACCAATGCTAGGAGAGACATAATTTCCTCCTCTTAAGGCTTCAGGCTATACTGAATTTAACCATCTGCAACCACGCGACGTCTGATTGACAGAGGCATGACCCGCGCTTAGATAGCGCCAGCCTCGGGGCCATAGCTCAGTTGGGAGAGCGCGTCGTTCGCAATGACGAGGTCGGCGGTTCGATTCCGCCTGGCTCCACCATTTTTATCTTCGCGATGCCGCCCGCCAGCTCATCACTCAAGTACCGGTTCGAGATTTCAACTCTCAAAAGCGGCGGCCCGATGATCTTCGCCTGAAGTCAGGGCGGCTCGCATTATGCGACACCTGCTGGACACTAAGCTCGGCCTTGCGCAAACTCACCTTAAAGAGGCTCCGCCTGGGAGCCCCGTATGAGGACGATGATATGCCCCCCGATTCCTCTGGCCCCACACACTCCGCCTCGAAATCCTTTGGCGAAAATGAAATAGACCGCCTCTTCACTCTGCAAAGGCATGCGTTTTTCGCAAATACTCCCTCCGATTATCGTGCGCGCATCGACAACCTCAACCGGATCATTCGGCTGATTGAAGTTCATGAGGATCGAATCATCAATGCTGTGAACGCCGATTTCGGCAATCGCGCCCGAATCGAAACAGCCGTTTCGGAAATCCTTGTCACCATCGCTGCGGCTAAACACGCCAAACGTCATCTAAAGCACTGGATGCACAAACGACGAGTCGCCACACCTCTCTATATGAAGCCCGCGAAATGCCGCCTCCTCCCCCAACCTCTCGGGGTCGTCGGTATTATCGCGCCCTGGAATTATCCTGTTCAACTTGCGCTCTCACCCGCGATAGCAGCGCTTGCCGCTGGCAACCGCACGATGATCAAGCCGAGCGAATTGACACCGCGGACGGGAGAAATCCTTAAGGAAATTATTGCAGAAGCCTTTGATGAATCAACACTGGCAGTCGTCACCGGCGGCGTTGAAACGGGACAGGCTTTCGCATCAACGCCTTTCGATCATCTATTGTTTACCGGTTCCACCGCCGTCGGCATGAGAGTGGCGCAAGCAGCTGCAAAAAACCTGACGCCAGTGACGTTAGAACTGGGTGGAAAATCACCAACAATTATCGACGACAGCGCCGACATCGAGTCGGCTGCACGCTCCATTGCTTTCGGAAAACTGTTCAATGCCGGGCAAACTTGCGTCGCGCCAGATTATATCCTGGCGCCTCATTCAAAGCTCGACAGGGTCGTTGATGCAATCGCGAACGCAGCACGTAAATTCTACCCGGAAATCGATACGACAACAGATTACTCATCGATCATTTCCGATCGGCACTTCGCCCGTTTAAAGGCATTAGTGGATGAAGCGCGCGATGCGGGCGCCAAGATTGTTGAAGCAGGCTCAGCGAACGCACTTCACCCACAGCGAAAAATGCCCCTTACAATGGTCATTGATCCACCGACAACGCTAGGGATAATGAGTGAAGAAATTTTTGGTCCTATTTTGCCTGTGATCGGATATTCGTCGCGACAGGAAGCGATTTCTTACGTCAACAACCATGATCGGCCATTAGCCCTATATTGGTTTGGAGAAGATAAAACTGCGCGCGACCAAGTTCTTGAACGCACGATTTCAGGCGGCGTCACTGTGAACGACACGATGATGCACGTGGCGCAAGAAAACCTTCCTTTCGGAGGTGTTGGGAAAAGTGGGATTGGCGCTTATCATGGCGAGGCTGGTTTTGAAACTTTTTCCCATATGAAATCTGTGTTTTATCAAAGCCGGTTCGCCAGCACCGGTGCATTACAACCACCCTATACGTCGAAGACAGATAAATTTCTGTCATTCGTAAAGAAAATTATCTGATTACGAGCGTGGGAATTTTCAATGCCGATTAAAGAAACCACCGCAAGTGTAGACGAATTTGACTATGTCATTGTCGGTGGTGGATCCGCAGGGTGCACCCTTGCGAGTAGACTTAGTGAAGATCCGTCCGTATACGTCTGTTTAATCGAATCCGGCTCACGAGACACCAGTCCCTTAATTCATGCCCCGGCAGGTCTGGTCGCACTGGTGCCGCCTAATAAATTTAATTGGGCTTTTGAGACGGTTCCGCAACCGGGTCTGAACGGCAGACGCGGTTATCAACCACGCGGCAAGGTCATGGGTGGATCAAGCTCGATCAATGCGATGCTTTATGTGCGTGGCTCGCGCACCGATTATGACCGGTGGGCGTCAATGGGGGCGATAGGCTGGACGTACAAGGATGTGCTTCCCTATTTTAAGAAAGCCGAAAATCAGGAGCGAGGAGACGATGAGTTTCACGGTGTCGGCGGCCCTCTCAACGTCGCTGACCAAAACTGTATCCACCCTTTAAGTCGGCGCTTCTTGAAGGCGGCGGAGGAACTACAGTTTTCGTCGAACGGTGATTTCAATGGCCCCAAGCAGGAAGGGTTCGGAGCGTATCAAGTCACCCAAAAAAATGGCCGGCGCTGCAGCGCAGCCAAAGCCTATGTGACGCCGGCGCTTGACCGGCAGAACCTGCATGTTTTTACAGAATCGCACGCGGAGCGGATTCTTTTCGACAACAAACGCGCCTCAGGCGTTCTATTCTCTCGCAATGGGCGCCAAGAGTCAGCCAAAGCACGTAGAGAAATCATCATCGCCGCCGGTGCATTCCAATCACCGCAGCTTCTGATGGTGTCAGGGATCGGACCTGGTGCAGATCTTTCAAGCTGTGGGATCGACGTCATCCATAATGCGCCCGAAGTAGGCCGCAATCTTCAAGACCATCTAGATTACATCGCCGTTCATTCCGTCACTTCCCATAACTCCTTCGGCTTCTCGCTGGGAGGCGGCCTGAGGGTAATGAGCGGCCTGCCTGCTTATCTTTCTCGCGGTGAAGGGCCGATCACCAGTCCGCTCGCCGAAGTTGGCGGATTCGTAAAATCTGACCCCAATATCGAGGAACCTGACCTGCAATTTCATTTCGTGCCGGGTTATGCTGACGACCACGGTCGCTCCAAACGGTTTGGAAATGGCGCCTCGTGTCATACGTGTGTCCTGCGCCCGGCGTCACGCGGAACTGTGACCATCCAAAGCGCCAACGCCCATGATGCGCCGATCATCGATCCACAATTTCTCAGCGCGCCAGAGGATCTAGACCTCCTGATTAAAGGCGCCAAGCTGGCGCGGCGATTATTTCGCACTCCAGCCTTCAAAACCGTGTTGGGAGACGAACTCCACCTGAACGGCAGCACAAGAGACGAAGACTTGATCGCCGATATTCGCAACCGGGCCGACACCATTTACCATCCTGTGGGGACCTGCCGGATGGGATCGGATGACCAAGCCGTTGTAGATCTGAAGCTCCGCGTGAATGGAATCGAGGGGTTACGGGTTGTTGACGCCTCAATCATGCCGACATTAGTGTCCGGAAATACGAATGCGCCGACGATTATGATCGCGGAAAAAGCGGCTGATATGATTAAAAATGCCCCCTGACGCGATTTGGTCAGTTTTTTGCCCTATCAGGATATTAACGTCTTCGTTTAAAGCTTGCGGGATGTGACCGCCGACAGATGGCGCCAAATCTCGCAAACTGTGCGAAAATGAAACGCGGATTTTATGTGTGGAATAATTGGCATTCTCGGTAGTGACGCCGTCGCCCCGGCGATACTCGCTGGGCTTCGTCGTCTTGAATATCGCGGTTATGATTCCGCAGGAATTGCGACCGTTACAAACGGATGCCTTGACCGCAGACGCGCCGCTGGAAAGCTGGCCATTTTAGAGCGTACGCTTGACGCGGCGCCACTTTCCGGCCTGTCGGGCATCGGGCATACCCGCTGGGCGACCCACGGTAGTCCAACCGAGGAGAATGCGCACCCCCACGCCACCGATCGGCTCGCGCTTGTTCATAATGGAATCATTGAAAATTTTTCGGAGCTTCGCAAAGAACTCCTCGCTAAAGGCTATGTATTCGCCTCCGAGACAGACAGCGAAGTTTGCGCCCAACTGATCACTGCCTATTTGCAGGAAGAGAATCTTTCGCCACAAGATGCGTTCGCCAAGGCGCTAACCCGTCTGAGGGGCGCTTTCGCCATCGCAGTTCTGTTCGCAGGTGAAGATGATCTCATATTGTGCGCGCGTCGAGGAAGCCCGCTTGCTTTGGGTCGCGGCGAGGATGAAATATTTTTGGGTTCAGACGCTTATGCGCTCGCGCCATTCACAAACCGTGTCACCTATCTTCAAGACGGCGATTGGGCAGTCCTTACACGTAGCAAATTTACAATCTATGACGCCAAGAATCAGTCCGTAAAACGAAATGAAACCATATCATTGGCCATGAACACAATCGTTGAAAAGGAAGGCTACCGCCATTTCATGGCGAAAGAGATTCACGAACAGCCCGATGTGATCGCTCATACACTCTCTCGTTATTTGAACCCGGAATCAAAAACCGTTTGCTTGCCTGAGACAGGGTTGGATTTCACCACATTCGACAGATTGACCATCTCTGCATGTGGTTCAGCCTATTATGCAGGCCTGATCGCAAAATACTGGTTTGAACGATGGGCCAAAATACCTGTCGAAATCGATGTAGCGTCGGAATTACGATACCGTGATGTCCCGTATACGGATAATTGCGGCGCCTTGTTTATCTCGCAATCTGGCGAAACCGCTGATACACTCGCCGCTCTTCGCGAAGCTCGCGTGCACCATCAAAAAATTGCCGCTCTGGTGAATGTCGCCGAATCCTCGATCGCTCGTGAAGCCGATGCTGTCTTCACTATTGACGCCGGACCGGAAATCGGTGTCGCCTCAACCAAAGCATTTACTTGCCAATTGGCGGCGCTCGCCTGTATCGCAATTGCTGCAGGGCGCGCCAGAGGGAATTTGAAGGCTGAAGAGGAGGGGCGGCTTGTATCTGCCCTTCTCGAAATTCCGAGACGGATAGCCGAAGCCTTAAAATCAAGTGACGCTATAAAAGAGATCGCGAACGAAATTGCTAAGGCTACAGATGTTCTTTATATCGGTAGAGGCATGAATTTCCCGCTCGCGCTCGAAGGCGCGCTCAAGCTCAAAGAAATTTCCTATATTCACGCTGAAGGGTATGCCGCAGGTGAACTCAAACACGGTCCTATTGCACTTATTGATAAATCGCTTCCGGTGGTCGTACTTGCCCCCCATGACAGGCATTTTGAAAAAACCGTATCGAACATGCACGAGGTCATGGCGCGAGACGGCAAGGCACTGCTGATTTCCGACAAAAAGGGCCTTGCCGCCGCTGGCGATGTTTGGGCTTCAATTGAGATGCCGGACACGGACCCCGACCTATCGCCTATCGTCTACGCAGCAGCGGTTCAATTACTCGCCTATTTCACAGCTACGCGAAAAGGTACGGATGTGGATCAACCGCGCAATCTCGCCAAATCGGTGACCGTTGAATAAGTATGATTAACTTTGACCCTCTCACCACGGCGAATTAGGGAATTAGAGTGCCATCAGAAACTGAGATCAGGCCCTCATGAAGATCCAGCCCGTTATTATGTCCGGAGGGGCGGGGACGCGGCTCTGGCCAGTGTCACGGCGCGAAAAACCAAAACAGTTTCTGGCGCTGACAAGCGAACGGTCACTTTTTCAGGAATCCGTTCTTCGCGTTTCACCCGCCGCCAATCCATGCTTCTCACCACCGGTCATTATTGGCGCCACGCTGCATCGCGATTTGATCGACGCTCAACTTCATGAGATCGGCATTCGACCAGCGGCTATCCTTCTCGAACCCTGTCCTCGCAATACAGCCGCTGTCGCCGCTGTCGCCGCCGCATGGGGCGCCGAAACAAATAGCAATACACTCATCCTTCTGACCCCTGCCGACCACCATATTGAGGACCTGAAAGAATTTCATGACTGTGTCGCCAAGGCTGCACGCGCAGCACAGGATGGGCGCATCGTCACATTCGGAATCAAGGCCGTCGAACCGCATACTGGCTATGGCTATATTCAACAAGCTGAAGAGTTGGCTCCTTCAGTCTACGCCGTCGCGGCGTTCAAGGAGAAACCGGATGACCAAACTGCCAAGACTTACCTGAATGATGGTGGTTATTTTTGGAACGCCGGTATTTTCTTATTCAGCCCACAAACTATGTTAGAGGAAATCACGCGTTTCTCACCAGATATACACGAAGCGGCGCTTCAAGCCCTGAGAAAAGCAATCCGGAAAGACGGCATTGTTTTTCTTGATAAAGCGCACTTTTCAGCATGCCCGTCAGATTCTATTGACTATGCTGTATTGGAGAAAACCAATGCCGCCGCTGTGGTCGCACCGGTGGACATCGGCTGGAGCGATATCGGTAGCTGGACAGCCGTAAAGCGCGACAATCTGGCGGATGACGCGCTCGTTCAAGCAATCAACTGCAAGGGTTGCTCCATTCACACTGATGGGCAGTTTGTCGGAGCGATTGGCCTTGAAGATATTATCATTGTCGCAACTGAAAATTCTATCCTCGTCACGCGTCGTGACGAAGCGCAGGACGTGAAGAAGATCGTTCAAACCATAAAAGAAAAACAGCGCGAAGACCTTCTATAAAAGATTCACGCCTGAAGGAGAATCAAATGAGCGATCGCATCGTCGTCACCGGAGGGGCAGGTTATATCGGCAGTCATGTTTGCGTAGAATTGCTGTTGACCGGAACAGCCGTTCTCATCATTGACGATTTTTCAAACTCTTCCCCAGAAGTCATCAAGCGCATCGAAGAGCTGGTGCAAGGCCCCTTTCAACATCTGCGAGCCGATCTGGCTGACGCGGCGGATACGGAAAAAATTCATGAGGCGATAATCGAGTTCAAACCAACCGGCGCAATTCATTTAGCCGGGTTGAAAGCTGTCAGCCAGTCGGTTGCCAATCCATTGCAATATTACCGCGTGAATATCGGAGCGGTCCAAACACTTGTTCAAGCCCTTGAAAAGACGAATACGAAAAACTTGGTTTTTTCTTCTTCTGCAACCGTTTACGGTGAGGACGTTAAATCTCCCGTCCATGAAGAAAGCCCAACGGCGCCCACAAACCCTTATGGCCGAACCAAATTGATTATCGAGAATATGCTCAAAGACCTTCAGTGTGCAGATTCCGATTGGCGGATAATCAATCTTCGTTATTTCAATCCCGCCGGAGCACATTCCTCAGGAAGGATTGGGGAAGACCCAACGGGAATACCGAATAATCTGTTTCCTTTTATCGCCCAGACCGCGATCGGAAAACGCGAACAGTTACAAATCTTCGGCGGCGATTACCCGACTCGAGACGGGACCGGCATACGCGACTACATTCACGTCAACGATCTTGCAAAGGGACATCTCGCGGCCCTCGATTATTTGAACAAAAACGCACCCTCAAAGGTGCTCGATATCAATCTTGGTACGGGTATTGGATATACGGTTTTGGAAACCGTAAAGGCTTTCGAGACAGCATCGGGTAAGTCAATTTCGTATCGTTTCACAGATCGACGGCCAGGCGATGTGGCGGAAGCGTTCGCTGACGTTATGCTTGCAAAGAAACTTCTTGGATGGCATGCAAAAAAAGACCTTGCAGCTATGTGCACGGACCATTGGCGTTGGCAAATGGAAAACCCAAAGGGCTATCGATCGTAAAAAACTGACGGATCAAGCCGTATGTTCAGCAAATTGGCCGTATTTACGGTATCGAACCATATAACTCGGTAAAACCGACTCCACACTCGTCGCTCCGACACCCAGCTCAGCGAGCACGCCAACACCGTCCCCGCCAGAAACACCGACAACATTATCGCGCTTCAAAAGCTTGACCTGGTCGCGGGTAATCGGCGGATCAAAGAATGGCAGAAGTCCAAACAGCTCGCCAGCAATCCCGATAAGGTGCGCCAAGGCAAAAGGGATCGGAGCCAGCACTCTTTTGCGGCCGGTAATTTGCAACATCAATACCATCAGCTCTCGGAACGTGTAGACACTGGGGCCGCCGAGTTCGAAGACTCGACCAGATGCCTCCGGACGCATGAGCGATTCTGCAACCGCATCCGCGACATCGTCTACATAGACCGGTTGAAACCGCGTTTTACCGCCGCCAATGAGAGGAATCGGCGTTATTGGCGATGATGCCGCCATTGCAGCGAAACGGTTAAAGAATTGGTCTTGCGAACCAAAAATAACTGAAGGGCGAAGGATCGTCGCTGACGGCACAGCGGTGCGCACAGCTTCTTCCCCTTGTGCTTTTGTGCGCGCGTAAACGCTATCGCTTCGCGAATCCGCTCCGATAGCGGAAATATGGACAAAACGTTTAATGCCGGCCTCGCGTGCGAGGGTGGCGATATTGGCCGCACCTACTCCTTGAACCGCATCAAATCGCTGACGGCCATTTTGAAAAAGCACCCCAGCCAGATTGACAACAGCATCCGCTCCCTTGAGCGCCTCACTAATTGAAGACTTATATCGGATATTGACCTGAGTGAGTTGAATTTGGCCGACTGCCCCAAGAGGCCGGAGAAAGTTCGCCAAATGTGGCCGGCGAACAGCGACGCGAACCCGCCACCCCCTTTTGGCGAGCTCACGAACAACATGTCGTCCAACGAAGCCCGATCCGCCAAAGACGACCGCAAGTTTTCCCGTCACCTTCGAGCTCCTATTTGTTCCAGAACTTTGTCTTACTTCGGCTTCCGCCGATAAGAGCGAGAAGAACCGCGCCCGACCTATCCGAATTTCATCAGCAAGACAATAATCTATCCTGCTGGAGAACAAAATCACCGCCTGAATTTTCATCTGACCTCACGGTCTCATTGACGTGGGATCTGCTTTGTACCATGGACATGGAGAAACCTGACTATTTGAGTTACAAGGATGAGGTCCAGTTTTTCGCGAAACCGGCGCGACCACAAAGAAAACGATCGCATCGGACGATCCTGATTTATCGCCCGCTGCTATGCCCCAGCGCTTTGGCGGCATTGGATCGCAGCCTCCTATGGGGCCGCATTTTGGCGCTATACCGGTCCACTTCGCCATCGGCGCGGAAGCACCATCTGCCTCAACCGCATCGATGCAGTTCAACCATTCGGGTCTAAGTTTCAGCCTCAAGCCGATATTGTTGTTTGACAATCCCCCCAAGCCCCCCTTAAGGGAGCGCCCTGTCTGTGCCCAGGTGGCGGAATTGGTAGACGCGCTGCGTTCAGGTCGCAGTGGCCGAAAGGTCGTGGAAGTTCGAGTCTTCTCCTGGGCACCATTATACTCATTTTCAAAACAGGTAAGCATTTGGCTTAACTCAGTTTCTCACTGAGCATCCCCATGCTTCCTCAAATTTCCTCTCATTTTGGGTAACAAAATGGGTAACAGAATGGGTTACAGTGATGATTATGATGAGAAGGTTGGATCAATATCTTAAAAACAGAAACGGGCATTGGTATTATCTAAGACGCGTGCCTGAAGCGTTCGCAGAAGTTGATGTTCGCACTTTTTCCAAGGTCTCCTTGAAAACCGCTTCCCTCGAAGTCGCCCGCGCCAGACGCGACGCTATGGTAGAAGCCGATAATTTATATTGGGCCTCTCTTCTTGAACATAATCCCGCAGCCAATGGCTTTAAGAAAAGTCCGGCTTTGCAACGCTATCGCGGCGCCAAGAAGCGCGCACTTGCCCGAGGCTACGTTTTCACACCTGTCGCAGAGCTCGTGGACACCGCCGGAATTGATGAAATTCTCGACCGGATCGTTGAAATTTCGAAGCATCCGCATACCAAAAAAGGGGAAGCGGAAGCCATGCTGGGAACAGCAGAACCGGCTGCCGTGCCCATGTCCGAAGCGTTCGAAATATACTGTGATCAGATCGCGCTGAGCGACCTTTTGGGCAAATCAGACGAGCAAAAAGCCTCCTGGAAGAAGGTTAAATTACGCGCTGTCAGCAATTTTATTGCTGTCACTGGCGATCTTCCCATGGACAAGATCACCCGCCGACACGCCCAGGAATTTCGTGAATGGTGGGGCGAAAGGCTGAAACCAAAGGGCAATAAACGCGCCCTAAATCCTAATAGCGCCAACCGCGACATCGGGAATATGCGCTCTCTTTTTCAAGCCTTTTGGGATTATGAAGGTGAACCAGATAGACCGAATCCATTCAACAAAATGCGCTTTGGCGGAACAGTATACAAAGACATTCCTGCATTCTCCGACGATTGGGTTCGGTCCAAAATACTAGCGCCGGGGGCGTTCAAACGCCTAAACGTGCAGGCGCAATTGATCGTCTATGCGTTGATTGAGACCGGGTGCAGGCCAAGTGAAATCGCAAATATTCAGCCTGATTGCATCATTCTTGATCATGATGTCCCGCATCTGAAAATTCGGGATCAGAAAGACCGGAAACTGAAATCACGCTCCTCCGTGAGGGATATTCCATTGTTGGGTGTTTCCTTGGCGGCGATGAAATGTGCGCCAAATGGTTTCCCGCATTATAGCGACAAGGGCGCGCTTCTGTCGTCTGCCCTGCTTAAAGCGTTTCGTATGAACGGCTTGTTCCCAAGTCAGGACCACCGCGTCTATTCGCTTCGTCACTCGCTCGAAAAACGAATGTTGGAAGCTGACCTCGACTATGGTTTGAGATGCTTGTTGATGGGGCATCATGACCGTCGCCCGCAATATGGCGATGGTGGTTCCCTTGAATTTCGACGAGATCAAATGATGAAAATTGTCCATCCTTTTTCGCCCGAAATTTTCGAAAAACTCAGTGCTACATAGCAGGAAGCAGGCACTGGGATGCATTAAACAAATTTAAATCATACTTTTGCGTGAGCAATTATCATTAGCCGCGTCGTCATCTATCGCACAAGATTGTTTCAGTTGAGCCATTTCCTGAGGGACGCCTCTCCTTTCTTCGAGAATTCTATGATCCTTGTTTGTGGCAATTGCTTGGCCCATCCGCGCTCAAAAAACTGTTCGAGCAGTTTTTGACCGACCACCCCAGCGAGGTGATGACGTCTCATGCTCCAATCGAGACAGGTTTTGCATTGTGGTCGTCTTGAATTTGATAGATCAGATTTCGTGACGCCAATCCGTTTGAGAGCGACCCATCCTTTTGGCGTCACAAAAGTTTCGTTTCCGGCTCCCGTCAACCATCTTTGAGCGCACATTCGGTCGTAAACAAGCACACCCAATTCTCCCGCGAGATGGTCATAACAAATCCGAGCTTTGCGCAGTGCGGGTTCTTTAGGGCCAGTTCTTGCACGGTTTCCCGTTCTGCTTTCTGCAATACCTAACAACACTTCAATTGCATGACCGACATCTGCGTTATCGAGGCGGAAGTAATGGTGCCGACCTTGAATTTCACGAGCTAGCAATGCGCCATCCAGTAAACGTGCGAGGTGGAAGCTGGCAGTTTGCTTGGTAATGCCTGCAGCATCAGCAAGTTCACTCGCCGTCAGTGCCCGTCCATCCATCAGTGCTAGGAGCATGTTGCTGCGGGCAGGATCACCAATCAGTGCGGCAATCCTCGAAATGTCTGGGCCATCTTTCATCATTCGATCGTAATCGAACCATGAAGGCACTGCAACATGCTATGGCCGGAGGAACTTAAAGGAACAGTCATGATTACTCACCAGCCGAACCCAACAAATTCTATTTGCGAGCGTACGAGGGTTCCATGAGTATCAAATTATCCTCAGAAGATCAGGAATGCGCGCTCCAATATATGGAACAGTGGTTCTGGAATATATCATCGTTAGCACAGGCAGCTGATGTGAATGAGAATGTCGTTAATGAGATGATCCTGGAAGGCTGCATTCCTGGCACCATTTATAGTTTTGATCTCGAATATGGGTGGTGGAGTGCATTAGCAGCTTATATGGGGCAAGCCAGTTCTACCGCTCCAGATGACGGGAAAATGTGGTACAGCCCGGCCACTCTATGGTGGATACGTCGGACTGTATTGCACTTACCTACAGGCAAATCCCTTGCCGAAATATCGAGGGAATTAGAAACCACATTTGAGAAGGAGTTTGTCGCTCTTTTGAAAGTCATCCCTAATGCCAACTCAGCCTATCCCGATGGCTATTCGAGTGATGGCGTGCTGGACAATCATAAGGCGCATCAGATCGCTCAAGATGAATGGCGTTCCTGGATTTGCGGCGCCTACGGCGTTTGTTTGCGAGACTTCGCTGCAAATAACTGCATCCGAAAAGAGGTTTTTGGGGCGTTGTTAAAAACGCATTTTGAAGAGGGGTCCGCATCTCGACTAACTGATTTAGAAGTGTTGGCAATGACGCAAGAACTTGCTTCGCTTGTTACACCTTTTGCACCATGGGAGCGGCCAACCGGAACACCAGGAAAGACGATTGACGTGGCGCTTTGTCGCTTCAAACTGGGCAGTGATTATCCATATCCGTTCCCAATCCCCGCCTCTAAATAAGATAATACCCGGTCAGATTGGAGCTTGGGAATTTTAACTAAAACCAGATATTTCCTGTATTCTGGGAAACGGGCAATTATCATAGAGCACGCTCAAAGAAGTTCAAAATGTCGCTAGACAACAATTTATAACGCTTGTTCCAATGAGAATTAATGATATTTGAAAGGAAAGATTATGAGTCAGGAAAGTAAAGTCATCAACTGGCGGGCGAAAAGGTTGATATGGGCGGGAGCCATTGTCGCAACTGTAGGTCCATTCATTCCTGGCCCCCATCAACGGATTTATGAGACGGTTATACCGTTTTTGCGGTCATTGTTTTAGCTTTGAGCTCGCAAGGACACTTACGGTGGTTTGACTAAACCTTATTCCGCCATGCGCCAGTTTAGTTTCGTTTTGTGGATCGTTGGGCTGTATTTGGGGGAAATCCGAAAGTCTTCTTAAAAGCCTCTGTGAAGGCTGGTTGGCTGCGATATCCAACAAGATCAGCAACCTGCTCAACTGATTTTCCAGCGGAAAGATATTCCAATCCCAATGACAAAAGCGCATGACGGCGCCATCGAGCGGGAGAGAGACCAGTTTCATGTATGAATAATCGCTCAGCCGTGCGGCGGCTGACATTAGCTTCTAAATAGAGGTCGCAAAGATCACGGTGCGCCATTTTAATGTCTGCGAACCCGGCAGCCAACCGGCGCGCCCGTAAATCCCTCGGCAGCGTAAGTGAAAATGACGCTGATTCAGCTGCCTTGATCTCGTCAGTAATCAGATCGGCCAAGCGCAAATCGGCAGCTACACGCTTATCTAACCACATCAATTGGCAACTTCGCAGGATCGCCTCATGTAACAATCCACAAACGTTGAAAACGCGTGGCGCGCCGACATCAAGCTGAAGCCGCGGACTGCAATAGAGCGTACGCAACTTGACCATGCCAAGCATCCGCAATTT
>JAJFFW010000083.1 GCA_021776435.1 Parvularculaceae bacterium
CCACCCCCTACGGATAGAGCCGTTCGGTTTTCCACTGCGCCCCCACTCTGTCGCGGGTGAACACCAGCCGGTCATGCAGGCGGAACGGCCGGTTGACCCAGAATTCGATCTGTGTGGGAACCAGTCTGTAACCTGACCAATATGGCGGTCGGGTGACTTCTTTAATACCAAAGTGCGCGGCCTTGGCGGCGATCTGTTTTTCGAGCGCAAAGCGGCTTTCCAGCGGGCGCGATTGCGCCGACGCCCAGGCGCCGATGCGCGCGCTGCGAGCCCTTGTGGCGAAATAGGCGTCCGCCTCGGCGTCACTCACCGGTTCTACGCCGCCCCGGAACCGCACCTGGCGGCGGATTGTCTTCCAGTGAAAACAGATCGCTGCTTTCGGGTTCAAGGCCAATTGTTCGCCCTTGGCGCTCTCGGTGTTGGTGTAAAAGGTCAGCCCCCCCGCATCGATATCCTTCAAAAGCACCATGCGCAGATCAGGCAGTCCGTCGGCGTCAACCGTCGCCAGCGCCATGGCGTTGGGGTCGTTGGGTTCGCTTTTGCCAGCCAGCGCCAGCCATTCGGCGAACTGGTGAAAAGGGTCATCCTTGGTGAACACCTCGCCCTGATCGGCGCTGGCGGAGTAGGTCTCCTCGCTGGGGCTTGGCGGAATGAGCGGCGAACCAGACATAAAATCTCCATTAACCCTCTCGGCAGGGGCCTTGTTTATAGTAAGAGTCACCGGGCAAGGCGAGCGGGCCCTTTAACGCGCGCCGGATCTTCGAACCTTCAGGGGCTGGCATGTCGTTTAACAGTTTCGGACGCTTATTCCGTTTCACCTCCTGGGGGGAATCCCACGGGCCCGCCATCGGCTGTGTGGTTGACGGATGCCCGCCGGGGATCGTGCTGCGCGCAGCAGACATTCAAAGGGCGCTCGATCAGCGAAAGCCCGGCACGTCGCGCTTCGTCACCCAGCGTAAAGAACCGGACGAAGTGAAAATTCTCTCCGGTGTGTTTGAGGATGATCGCACCGATGGCCCCCGTACAACGGGAACGCCGATCGCCCTGATGATTGAAAATGTTGACCAGCGCTCAAAAGATTATGACGACATTCGAGACACCTACCGCCCCGGCCACGCCGACTTTACCTATGACGCCAAATACGGGTTTCACGATTATCGCGGCGGTGGAAGGTCATCGGCGCGAGAAACCGCCTGTCGTGTCGCAGCGGGCGCCGTCGCCAGCGCCGTGCTCCAGCATTTATATGGCGATGGGGTGACGATCCGCGCCTGTCTGGTGCAGATGGGCCCCCACAAAATCAACCGTGCACGATTTGATTGGGCGGAAGTTGAAAACAACCCGCTGTGGTGCCCCGACCCCGTCGCCGCCAAAGACTGGGAAGAAAAACTCGACGCCGTGCGCAAAGCGGGATCATCTCTTGGCGCGGTTGTGGAAGTGATCGCCTCTGGCGTCCCGGCCGGGCTCGGCGCGCCGGTCTATGGCAAGCTCGACGCCGATCTGGCGAGCGCGATGATGTCCATCAACGCCGCCAAGGGCGTTGAGATCGGCGCGGGTATGGACGCCGCCGCCTTGACGGGCGAGGAAAACGCCGATGAAATCCGTATCAAGAATGGGAAACCGCATTTTCTCTCGAACAAGGCAGGCGGCATTCTGGGCGGCATTTCAAGCGGACAAGACATTGTCGCGCGGTTTTCTGTGAAGCCCACCTCTTCGATTCTGACGCCGCGCAAAACAATCACAGCGGGCGGCGAAGAAACCGAGATCGTCACCAAAGGCCGCCATGACCCCTGCGTCGGCGTGCGCGCCGTTCCCATCGCAATCGCGATGATGGCGTGTGTTCTGGCCGACCACGCCTTGATGCATCGCGGCCAGTGCGGCTAGGCGCGCTCCCGTCATCCCCGTAAGATCGGAAATGACGGGGACCATATTTTTCTTATTTGCGCCTGCCAAACGGGAATATCGCTGGAACCTTTTCCATATAATCACGATATTTATCACCGAAGAGCGCAATCAGATCTCGCTCCTCATAGCCGAGTGCGACAAAGATATAGATTGTCCAGATTGATGCGAACAATAGATGTCCCGCCGTCATATGCGGCGTCGCCCAAAACGCCATGATAAAACCAAGATAAAGCGGATGGCGTATATGTTTGTATAGCGACGGCGTGTGGAACACCGGCTTGGGAGGTTCCTTTTTCTTAAAGCCGAGCCAACCCTGCAACAGGCCGAACAACTCAAAGTGGTTGATCAGAAATGTCGACACCAGCACCAGCCCGACGCCAAGAAAATAAAGAACCGTTAACGCGCCCGCCCATAATGGAGCGCCTACAGACCAGACAACGCCCGGCATGGGCTGCCAATAAACATACAGCAAAACGAGCACCGCGACAGTTGCAAGCACATAGGTGCTGCGTTCCATCGCAGGCGGAATAATTTTGGTCAAAGCTCTTTTAAAGCTTCCCCGCGCCATGATCGTGTGCTGAACACCAAACAACAGAAGCAACACAATATTCACAAGCGCTGCAGGCGCACCGGCCAGCGGAAAGGATCCTGCATCGATCGTTTTCGGCGCGCCGACAAAAGCGGTCATGTCACCCGCCATAAACACAATTAAATAAAGAAACGACGCAAAAAACAATACATACGCAATCACACTATAAACCAATGCAATCACACCCATGGTCTTCTCCCGGTTAATTGCGGTTTTTTATATATTTGCACCGGCAACCTATAGATGCTCACGAGAATCGTCAATGTTCCGAATATTTGTATTCATACGATATTGAACAGACTCCAAAAGTCTTTTCGACGTTAAAAATAAAACTCTGCAGTTTACATTTTACGTCCTAAATTCCTGCATAAATCAGAGCCGCACCTACTAGCAGCGAGATTGGCGAGGTGATCCGTACAAAAAGGGGGCTTAATGTCATCGACCACCAAATCGCATACTTGGCGTGCCAACGGCGAGGCACGAGATATAAGATCAGGGATGAAACAACAATAAACCAACCTGCGACGTGAAATATCTCCGGCGCTTTTGATTGATCCGCCCCCACCACAAGAGCGCCACCCGCAATCAGACGCAGTGTAATTTCAGAGTAATTGATCAAGTTTGTGCTGGCCGCTTTGGCGAGGAGGTCAATTGCTTTTTTCGGGCGCGCCAGCATGAGCATCCCGACGGCGATCAACCAGCCCCCAAACACCAAGACCAAAATTTGTGCGGTCATGATCACGATTGATGCGACGCCCCCGTATAATGACACCGAAGATAACACCGACCAGATGATTGCCTAGTGTGGTGGACTGGCGTTTGCGGAATGATCTGAGCAACATGCCTCCACCGGCAAGCGGCCTGAGATCGTTTATTCAAAGCTCGCTGGCTCGGCCTTCGGTTTACCGTCTCCACCGACAATGATCTTCTCGATTTTTTCCTGAGCCGATTTGAGCTTCGCCTCACAATGGGCCTTCAAGGCCGCACCGCGCTCATAAAGGGCGATCGATTCCTCAAGGGCGGCGGCGCCGCTCTCGAGCTTCTGGACGATCTCTTCAAGCTCGGCGAGCGCCTTTTCGAAGGAGAGATCGCCGAGGGTATCGGGTTTCTTGGCCATAAGCATTTTTTGGCGTGTGACGCGCCCGATTGCAAGCCGATTATGATCCCCCATTGACCCTGGGTCAGAACCCCATAAGACGGCGCGATGAATGATATTGATGTTGTTGTCGCCGGCGCCGGCGCCGCAGGAATGATGTGCGCTATTGAAGCAGGCAAGCGCGGACGGCGGGTGGCGCTGCTCGAACACAACAATGCGCCGGGCGAAAAAATCAGGATTTCCGGCGGCGGACGATGCAATTTCACCAACCGTCACACAGCCCCAGCGAATTTCATTTCCGGAAATCCACATTTTTGTAAATCCGCCCTGAAGCGTTACACGCCCGCAGACTTCATTGCCAAGGTCGATGCAAAGGGCATCACCTGGTTCGAAAAATCTCTGGGGCAATTGTTTTGTCACCAATCCGCCACGCAGATTGTCGCGATGCTAATGGACGAGTGTCGTGACGCCAGTGTCGAGCTGCATCTTGAGACATCGGTCGGCCGCATCGAACCGCACGGCGATGGGTGGCGCGTGCATATCGAGAGCGGATTCATAGACTGCGCATCCCTCGTCATAGCCACTGGCGGCAAGTCGATCCCTAAGATGGGGGCAACGGATTTCGCCTTCCGCACGGCCGAGCAATTTGGCTTGAAGATCGTGGAGACTCGCCCGGCGCTGGTCCCCCTCACCTTCGCGCCGGATTTGTTGGAGCAAACAAAGCCCCTTTCAGGCATTAGCGCCGAGGCCATCGTTTCGTGCCGAAGTAAAAGTTTCCGCGAGGCGATGTTGTTTACCCATCGCGGCATCAGCGGACCGAGCATTTTACAGATTTCATCCTATTGGCGCGAGGGCGACGAAATCGAGATTGACCTCGCCCCTGGAATTGACATTTATGAAACACTGCGCGCCGCCCGCCAATCAACCGGCAAGATCGCTCCGCATACGGCGTTGTCTGAATTTATTTCGAAGCGCCTGGCGGAGTCGGTTGCATTGCGCGCAGGCGTCAAAGGCAAACTCGGCGAATTCTCAGACGCCCGGCTCAAATCCCTTTCCAGCGCCGTCAAGCATTGGCGTCTCAAACCGGTCGGCAGCGAAGGCTATCGCACAGCCGAAGTCACCCTCGGCGGAATTGATACGGACGGTCTGAGTTCCAAGACGATGGAGGCGCGCAGCCGGCCCGGTCTTTATTTCATTGGCGAGGCGGTCGACGTCACCGGATGGCTCGGCGGATATAATTTCCAATGGGCGTGGGCGAGCGGCTGGGCGGCCGGGCAAGCGGTTTGAGGGGCGGCGAGGCGTCATGGCTTGACGGGTTTCAATTCTTCTTATAACCTATTAGTTATGGAACAAGTAGGTTATGTTTCTCAGCCGCAGAACCTTGACGCGGTCTTTGCTGCGCTCGCCGATCCGACCCGGCGTGCGATCCTGTCGCGCCTCGCGTTTGGCGAGGCGTCGGTAATTGAGATTGCGGCGCCATTCGAAATGAGCCAGCCGGCCGTGTCGAAGCATCTGAAAGTGCTCGAACGCGCAGGATTGATCGAACGAGATGTGGACAAGCAGCGGCGGCCGGCGCGGCTCAAAGCCGAGCCGATGGCGGCGGCGGTGCGTTGGCTCGAAGAGTTCAGAGAGTTCTGGTCGTCCAGCTTCGATCAACTCGATGGCCTGCTGGAAGAGTTGAAAAAAACCGAGACAAAGGGAGCCAAGAATGAGTGATTTGCCGACTTATGTGCTGGAACGGGTATTTGATGCGCCGCGTGAACTAGTGTGGAAGACCTGGACCGATCCGAAGCTGCTCGCGCGGTGGTATGGACCGAATGTAGAGACGATTATCCATCGTCTTGAGGTGAAAGCTGGCGGCTTGTGGCTCAACGAAATGAAAATGGGCGGTGGTTCCTATTATCAGCGGGCTGAATATACCGAAGTCATCGAGCCGGAGCGGCTCGTTTGCCTGATGTCGAATACGGATGCGGGCTGGAATATCGCGCCCAACCCCATGATGGCGGACTGGCCGCTTGTACTGCTGACGACGGTGACGTTTGTGGAAGAAGGCGGCCGGACCAAGATGCGCCTGACCTGGATTCCCCATGAGGCGAGCGAAGCCGAGATCGCCTGCTTCGCCGCCGCAATGGACGGCATGGGCAAGGGCTGGGGCGCTGGCATGGAGCTGCTCGCAGAGCTGCTGGCTGAATTGCAGTCTTGAGCTGATGCGCGACAGGCTGCAGGAGTGACCGTCAACAGCAAAAACTTGCCGGTTGACCAGATCTGGCGATCGTCCGGAACGGAAATGACGTGGCCGGTCGGCTTATGTCTGCTTGTGTTGGTGCGCCGGCATCGGCGCGCCATCACTCCGCAACGGCGGGGGAGCGCGCGGAAACGGTCTCGCCGCCCGGCTCATAAATCCGCCACGACCAGTAATAATTACCGCCGCCGCGTTCCGTCCGTACCCAGCCTTGTTTGCGAAGGCGCTGATCGATCATCCAGTTGAGATAACCGTGGGCGCATAACATCACATCGCCGGACAGAGCCTGGTCAGCGAGATGCGCTGTGATTTGGCGCACCCGCGCGCGCGTTTCAACATGGCTTTCAACACCTTCGGGCGTATAGCCAAAATACCAGAACAGCCTCGAGACCACCCCCCAAGTCGATGGCGAGAGACGCAGGGCCGGCACCGGCGGCGGCGGCAGCGGCGCCTCGACAAACAGCGGATCGGCGGCGACCGGCCGGTCCTCGCCGACGATCTCGCGCGCGGTTTCGATCGCCCGCGGCAGGGTCGATGTCAGAATGGTCCGCGCGCCGGCCGCAACGTCAACCAGAGCGGCGGGCGGGCGCTCATCGGGGTGCAGCCCGCTTTCGTCATAGCGCGCCCACCAGTCGCCATATTCGCGCGAGGATATTCTCAAATCGCGCGAAAGATCTGGGCGGCCGTGCCGCACGGTGATGATTCGTCCTGCCATGGTTTGAGAGCATACCCCGCTTTTCCGGTCGGCGTTATGGCGCGGTTTTTAGGCGTTCATCAAGACCTTGACATGCGCAACTGTGCTGGCCCCCAGCGCGGCAAGGTCATACCCCCCTTCCAGCACCGAAATCACTCGCCCGGAACAGGCCGCGGAGGCGAGTGCCGTGATTTCGCGTGTGACCCAGGTGAAATCGTCCTCGCTCAGGCGGAGCCCGCCGACCGGATCAGCAATATGGGCGTCAAATCCGGCGGAAATCACGATAAAATCCGGACCAAAGACTGTGAGCGCTGGCAGAAGTGTTTCTCCCCAGGCGCGCCGAAACGCCTCGCCGCCCGCGCCTGTCGCCAGGGGAGCGTTGCAAATATTCTCATAAGCGCCGCGATCGCGCTCCCGGCCGGTGCCCGGATATTGCGGCCATTCATGGGAGGAGGCGTAAAAGGCGTTCTCATCATGCCAAAACGCGGCCTCGGTTCCATTGCCGTGATGGACGTCGAAATCGACGACGGCGATACGCTGCGCACCCAAGGCGCGGGCATGACGAGCGGCGATTGCGGCGCTGTTAAAAAGACAAAAGCCCATGGCGCGCTCAGGTTCCGCATGATGCCCCGGCGGGCGGGCCGCGACAAAGGCGTTGGTCGCCTCCCCCGCCATCACCGCCTCGACGGCGGCAACCGCGCCGCCCGCGCCGCGCCGCGCTGCTTCCAGACTGGAGGACCCCATAAAGGTGTCGGCGTCGAGCTGGACGAGCCCCTCGGCCGGGGCGGCGTCTTCTATCCTTTCGCGGTACGCGGCGGGGTGAACGCGTTCGATTTGTTCCGCCGTCACTGGGGGTGGATTGCGCCGATCAAGATCAGAAAACTCCTCCGCCTGAAGTGCTATTTCTACGGCGGTGTATCGGCCCGAATGCTCGGCATGACCCGGCGGCACTTCGTGGCGCCCAAAAACGGGATGGGTGAAGAGGAGCGTGGTCATCAGTCCATCAAATTACTGGCCATCGT
>JAJFFW010000084.1 GCA_021776435.1 Parvularculaceae bacterium
CGTTTTTTCGTAACCACGCCCAGCAAGTTCGGTGCGCGCGTCATCCAGTGACATGCCGAGTTCGATGCCCTGCACATTAAGTGTCTCAGGATCGGCAGCCTGCGCCGTTTGGCTCAGGACAAATGCGGCGGCGGCGAATGAATGAGCAAGCAAGCGCATGGCTATGTTTCCCTGGGCTTGATTCGGCGGGCGATTCACGAGTTTTGTTCAATGAATGATGCAGCAATCGCGCCGATCCAATGTGATCCAATACACTATCAAATAAAAGTCACAAAAATAACCGGTAACGTTTCTGGATAAAACTTCATCTTGTTGGCTCACACTTCCTGGCAATTGATCTTATGGATCATGTTGGAAGTCCAAGCATTGAATAAATTCAGTATTCGTCGCGATCTGGTGTCGATTTTAAGCGGGATCAACCCCCTCAACCGACAGCAGAGCCATGACGCCCACCAAACTCCTTTACGGCCAGATCGTTCTCACATTTGCCATCGTTATCGGCACGGTGTGGGGCGCGACGCAATGGGCGGCCGGGCAGCTTGGGTATCAGCCGGGTCTTGGACCGGCCTGGATCACATTCGCCGATTATCCGATCTACCCGCCATGGCGGCTGTTTGAATGGTGGTACGCCTATGAGGCCTACGCGCCTTCTGTTTTCAACAAGGCTGGCGCGATGGCTGCGGGCGGCGGGATCATCGGCGTCATTGTCGCGATTGCCGGCTCGCTGTGGCGCGCGCGGCAAAACCAGTTGGTCACGACTTATGGCTCGTCACGCTGGGCTGCCAAAGACGAAATCTCCAAATCCAGATTGTTTGATCCAAAGGGCGTCTTTCTTGGGCGGCTGAACGGCAATTATCTGCGCCATGACGGACCGGAGCATGTCATGTGCTTTGCGCCGACGCGCTCGGGCAAAGGGGTCGGGCTGGTTATCCCGACACTGCTCACCTGGACAGAATCCGCCGTCATTCACGACATCAAGGGCGAGAATTGGCAATTGACCAGCGCGTGGCGGGCGCAGTTCTCCCATTGTCTGCTATTCAACCCGACCGATCCGGCGAGCGCCAAATACAATCCACTTCTGGAAGTGCGCAAAGGCCGTCACGAGGTCCGTGACGTTCAGAACATCGCCGACATTCTGGTCGATCCCGAAGGTGCGCTGGAACGGCGGAACCATTGGGAGAAGACATCGCATTCATTGCTCGTCGGCGTGATCCTCCATGTGCTCTATGCCGAGGAAGAGAAAACGCTCTCCCGCGTCGCTGCCTTTCTTTCCGACCCGTCACGCTCCTTTGAGCGAACGTTGCGGGTGATGATGAGCACCGATCATCTTGGCACGGAGGGGAAACCGCAAGTTCACCCCGTCGTCGCTCAAGCTGCGCGCGAGCTTCTCAACAAATCCGAAAACGAGCGCTCCGGTGTTCTTTCGACCGCCATGTCATTCCTTGGGCTCTATCGTGACCCCACGGTGGCGGAGACGACGAGCGCCTGCGAATGGCGGATCGCCGATCTGATGGACGCTAAGCGCCCGGTCTCACTATATCTCGTCATTCCACCCTCGGACATCTCACGCACAAAGCCGTTGGTGCGTCTGATCCTCAACCAGATCGGCCGCCGTCTAACCGAGAAACTTGAGGGACAGACAGGCAAGCGCCATCGGCATCAACTCTTGATGATGCTTGATGAGTTTCCGGCGCTCGGGCGGCTGGACTTTTTCGAAAGCGCGCTTGCCTTCATGGCTGGATACGGCATCCGCGCCTTTCTGATCGCGCAGTCGCTTAATCAAATCTCCAAGGCCTATGGCGAGAACAACGCGATCCTCGACAATTGCCATGTGCGGATTGCCTTCGCCACCAACGACGAGCGGACGGCGAAGCGTATTAGCGACAGCCTTGGAACGGCGACGGAACTCCGGGCCCAGCGAAACTATGCCGGTCATCGCCTCGCGCCGTGGCTGGCCCACGTCATGGTTTCGCGTCAGGAAACTGCCCGGCCCCTGCTGACCCCCGGTGAGGTTATGCAGCTTCCGGCGGACGAAGAGATCGTCATGATCTCTGGCCAGCCACCGATCCGCGCAAAAAAACTTCGCTATTTTCAGGACGCCAATTTTTCGGGCCGGGTGTGCCCCCCGCCGGGCCTGTCGGCGGATGGTCTCTATGCAGATCATCCGCCATCACGGCCGGATGACTGGGGGAGCCGTGTGCGCGTGTCCCATACCGACCTGAATAAGCCCTGGTCCGAACTTGTCTCGGGTGGTGAGGACGATGAGGGCGGCCTGAAGCGCCATCCAGCACTCCCTGAAGAGGCGCCGAAAAAGCCAGAACCCGATCAGGCGCCTGACGCCGGGCTTCTCGACGACGAATTCGACCCCAGTGACGCCAAGCGCATGGAGCAACTGACCCGGAACGCTTCGCTGGTCCAGCGTGCCCACGCAATGAACACCGGTGTTGGTGACCAGGCCGACGACGACCTGCTGCCGAGTTTTTAGAGGAACGCCCATGAAACCCCGTCTCAATGTCCATGTCGCTCACGAGCTCTTCGAGAAGGTGGAGATCGCCGCTAAGCGGCCCGACGTTACCAAAGCGGCTGTCGTCGAGGCCGCGCTCATGGGCTTTTTCTCCAAGGAGTTCGACGATCAGCGCGACGGCGCGTTGATCCGGCGGCTCGATCGCATGACCCGGCAATATGACCGGCTGGAGCGCAATCTTTCGATCGCGACCGAGACGCTCGCGCTCTTCATTCGCTTTTTCCTGACCGTAACGCCCCCCTTACCAAATACGGATCAGGACGCCGCCCGCGCGCTCGGCAAGGAGCGTTTCGACTATTTCATCAGCCAGCTCGGACGCCGACTGGCGGGCGGCAAGAACATGATCCGCGATGTGCTCGAAGAGACCAGCGCGGACGAGAGTGACTTCTTCACACAAGAAGAAATCAACGCCTTGAAGGAGGCGAAGAAGGCGACCTCTCCAGACCAGCAAACCGACAATGCAGGAGAGGCAGATGCGTGATCGTTTCAATCCAACGACGCTCGATCGCCAGCGCACCATGCTGCGCACGGCCATGGGACCGGCGATCGCTACGGCGCTCGCCGATCCAGCGGTGATCGAGGTGATGGTCAATCCCGATGGCCGATTATGGATCGACCGCCATGGTGACGGGCGCATCGACACCGGGGAAGAGCTTGGCGCGATGGAAGCTGAGCGGATTATCCGGCTCGTCGCGAGCTATATCGGCCAGGACTGCCATGGCGAGCGGCCAGTGGTTTCGGCGGAACTGCCTGAAACCGGAGAACGCTTCGAGGGTCTTTTACCGCCGGTATCTCCAGCGCCGTGCTTCGCGATCCGCAAGCCCGCGAAGGTACTCTATCGGCTCTCGGACTATGTCGAGGCGTGCATCATGACGCCGCCTCAGGCCAAGGCGCTTGCCGAAGCAGTGGCGTCGGCAAGAAACATCGTTGTCGTCGGCGGCACCAGCTCAGGCAAGACGACGCTCGTCAATGCGCTTCTTGCCGAAGTCGCGACAGGCGGCGACAGGGTGATCCTGATCGAGGATACGCGCGAACTTCACTGCGCAGCGGAAGATTGCGTCAGTCTACGGACGAAACCCGGCGTCGCTTCGCTTTCCGATCTGGTGCGCTCGACGCTCCGTCTGCGACCAGACCGGATTATCGTTGGCGAAGTTCGTGGGCCAGAAGCCCTCGACATGCTGAAGGCCTGGAATACTGGCCATCCTGGCGGGATCACCACGCTGCACGCCAATTCCGCTCATGCCGGGCTCTATCGGCTCGAACAACTCATTCAGGAAGCGGTCGTTACCGTTCCGCGCCGTCTCATTGCCGAAGCGATTGACGTGGTGGTGTTCCTCAAAGGTCGCGGGGCTGGCCGCCGTGTCGAGACTATCGCGGCGCTCGAAGGTCTGACCGCTGACCATGATTACCGCCTGACCTCGCTCACCCCCATCCGTCTTGTTCCAAACGTCTGACATGAGGAGACTGCCATGAACCCACTTTCACCCGATCTTTGTTCCCGCTTTCCGTATCGGCACGCTGTTCTTCTAGGATTGGCCGCCGGGATTGCGCTTACCTGGCCTGACGCAGCGCACGCCGCCGGCTCGGGCATGCCGTGGGAAGCGCCGCTCACCCAAATCTTACAATCCATCGAAGGGCCGGTCGCGCGGATCATTGCTGTCATTGTCATCGTCATCACCGGCCTGTCGCTCGCCTTTGGGGAGTCGAGCGGAGGTTTTCGCCGATTGATCCAGATCGTCTTCGGACTTTCCATCGCCTTCGCGGCGACGAGTTTCTTTCTGTCGTTCTTCTCCTTCGGCGGCGGAGCGCTGATCTCATGAGCGGATTAGTAACCAGCATTGGTGGCTTTGAGATTCCGGTACATCGCGCACTCACCGAGCCGATCCTGATGGGTGGTGCGCCGCGCAACGTAGCGATCATCAATGGGACACTCGCCGCCGCATTGGGGCTTGGCCTCCAGCTCTGGCTCGCCGGGCTCGTCGTCTGGCTCGTCGGTCATGGCGCTGCCGTCTATGCGGCGCGCAAGGACCCGGCCTTCATGGAAGTGCTTGTCCGTCACGTTCGCCACAAGGCTATTCTCTCATGTTGAATCTCAAAGAATACAGCGCCAAACCGGCGCTTCTTGCTGATTATCTGCCCTGGGCCTGTCTTGTCGCGCCCGGCGTGGTTCTTAACAAGGACGGCAGCTTTCAGCGCTCGGCGCGTTTTCGCGGTCCGGACCTCGAAAGTGCAACTGAAGCCGAACTCATCGGCTCATGCGCACGGATCAACAACGTGCTGCGCCGCTTCGGTTCCGGCTGGGCGCTGTTTTTCGAAGCCGAACGCCACCCGGCAGGCGACTATCCACATTCGGATTTCCCCGACCCGGTATCGCATCTTGTCGATGAAGAACGCCGGGCCGCCTTCGAGCAATCAGGTGTGCTCTTTGACAGCAGTTACGTTCTCACCTTTGTCTATCTTCCACCGGTCGAGAATGTTGGCCGCGCCGAACAGTTTCTGATCGAGAGCACTGGCGACAAACGCGGTCTCGATTACCGTGATCATCTGGATGCTTTCATTCAACAGACTGATCGGGCGCTCGATCTGCTTGGCCAACTCATGCCGGAGGTCGAGAGGCTCACTGACGAAGAAACCCTCGCTTATTTACACGCATGCATTTCGACCAAACGGCACCCGATCGCCGTGCCCGAAGTGCCCGCTTATCTTGACGCTGCGTTGGTCGATACGCCGTTCACAGGCGGCCTCGAACCCATGCTGGGCGATACTCATTTGCGCGCACTTACGGTACTTGGTTTTCCGGGATCGACAACGCCGGGGCTTCTTGATGCGCTCAATCATCTGGGCTTCGCCTATCGCTGGGTGACGCGCTATATCCCGCTCGACAAGGCGGCGGCTGAAAAGGTCATTCGCCGCTATCGCCGGCAATGGTTCGCGAAGCGCAAGTCAATCGCCGCCATCATCAAAGAGGTGATGACCAACGAACAGTCGGTGCTCGTTGATACGGATGCCGACAACAAGGCGGCGGACGCCGATGCGGCGTTGCAGGAGCTGGGCGCCGATCTCGTTTCTTACGGTTACATCACCACGACTTTTATCGTTTGGGACGAGGATTCTACGATTGTTCGTGAGAAGGTCCACGCTGCGCAGCGGATCATCGACGGATGCAGCTTCGCCACCATTGAAGAAAGCGCTAACGCGGTCGAGGCATGGCTTTCGTCATTGCCCGGTCATGTCTACGCCAATGTCCGGCAGGCGCCAGTCAACACGCTGAACCTTTCCCATATGATGCCTCTTTCGGCTATCTGGGCCGGACCGGAGCGGAACGCGCATCTCGACGGACCGCCGCTCCTCACGGTGCGGACCAACGGCACGACACCTTTCCGGCTCGTCACCCATATCGGTGATGTAGGACACACGCTTGTTGTGGGGCCGACAGGCGCGGGTAAGTCGGTGTTACTCGCTCTGATCGCGCTGCAATTCCGGCGCTACGCGCAAGCGCAGATCACGATTTTCGACAAGGGCGGTTCGGCGCGCGCTGCCGTCCTCGGTATGGGCGGGGACTGGTTCGATTTAGGAGCAGCCAAGGAAGGCATAAAGAACGCTCTCGCTTTCCAGCCGCTCGCCAATATCGATCTGGTCGCCAAACGGTCCTTTGCGCAGGAATGGGTAATCGGTTTGCTGAGCCACGAAGGAGTTACCGTCACACCAGAGGTCAAGGATGCAGTTTGGTCGGCGCTTTCAAACCTCGCTGCCGCGCCGCGAGGCCAACGGACCCTGACCGGCCTTACGACACTTCTACAACGACACGAACTGCGCCAGGCGCTTCAACCCTACACGCTGGAAGGACCTTACGGCCGATTGCTCGACGCCGATGACGACCGCCTGACGCTTGGCGACGTCCAGTGTTTCGAGATGGAAGAGCTGATGCACGAGACCGGGGCGGTTCTTCCGGTATTGACTTATCTTTTCCATCGGCTCGAAGAACGCTTCGACGGGCGCCCCTCGCTTCTCATTCTCGATGAAGCCTGGCTGTTTCTCGATAATCTGGCCTTCGCCGCCCGCATCCGGGAATGGTTGAAGACACTCCGCAAGCAGAATGTCTCTGTCATCTTTGCTACCCAGGGCCTGTCGGATATTGCCGGGAGTTCCATCGCACCGGCGATCATCGAAAGCTGCCCGAGCCGCATCTTTCTGCCCAATGACCGCGCGATTGAGCCGCAGGCGAAGGTAATCTATGAGGCCTTCGGACTGAACGATCGGCAGATCGAAATCATCGCGCGGGCAGTGCCCAAGCGCGACTATTACTACCAATCGCGTCTGGGTAACCGGCTGTTCGAGCTTGGTCTCGGTTCAGTCGCGCTCGCCTTCACCGGCGCCACCACCGAGCAGGATCACGCTCTCATGGACTCGGCTCTAGCCGCTCACGGCGAAGACGAGTTCGCCGATAGCTGGCTGCGCGCCAAGGGCCTCGGTTGGGCGGCGGATCTCATCGCAACAGAAAACCAAACCCTTAACCATCACGATACGGAGAAAAATCATGAAACGTAAGCTCTTGGCGGCGGTTGCCGCAGCGACTCTGGCCTTGGCGCCCATACAGAACGCTCACGCCATTTTCGGCATCGGCGACATCGTCTACGACCCGGCGAACCATGCTGAAAATATTCTGACCGCCGCGCGCACGCTCATCCAGATCAACAATCAGGTTCGGCAACTTACCAACGAAGCGCAGATGCTGATCAATCAGACCCAGAATCTGGCGAACCTGCCGTTATCGATTGCGACAGACCTGCAAACTTCACTTCGGCAAGTCGATTCATTGATCCAGAACGCGCAGGGGCTCGCTTATCAGGTCACGGCGATCGATAGCGAATATCGTCGCCTCTTCCCCGAACAATATGCGTCCGCCGTCTCTACGTCGCGGATCATTCAGGACGCGCAGGAAGCCTGGGTGTTGGCGCGCAAAGGCTTCAAACACAGCCTCGAAGTCCAGGCCGAAGTCGTCGGGCAGGTCCGCACCGATGCGGTGGTGCTCAATCGGCTGGTTGCTGAAAGCCAGGGCGCGGTCGGCAATCTTCAGGTCGCTCAGGCTGGCAATCAACTGACGGCGCTTGCCGCCAAGCAATCAATGCAACTCCAAACATTGGTCGCCGCTTCCGCTCGCGCCGATGCGCTGGAGAGCGCACGCGGCATCGCGGCCCGTGAACAGGGACGCGCGCGCTTCACGCGTTTCCTCGGGGATCGATCCGCTTACACACGGCGTTAGAGGGAGAGGAAGGCGATGAACGATCTCAACATCATCGATCAGTTCACGGCTACTTTCGTGACCTATATCGATTCCGGCTTCGGATTACTCGGGCCGGACGTCGCCTTTCTGACCACCATTCTGATCGGGATAGACATCACCCTTGCGGGTCTTTTCTGGGCGCTGTCCGAGGATAAATCGGTCATCCCGGCGCTGATCCGGAAAGTGCTTTATGTAGGCGCCTTCGCGTTCATCCTCAATAATTTCTCGGCTCTGGCGACGATCATATTCGACAGCTTCGCCGGTCTCGGCCTGCGGGCGACCGGCTCACCGATCACAGCCGCCGATTTGATGCGGCCCGGCTTTGTCGCGGCAACAGGCTATGACGCCGCCGAGCCGCTGTTGAGCGAAGTCTCGAACCTCATCGGGCCAATCGCGTTTTTCGAAAACTTCGTGACCATCGCCGTACTGATGTTTGCCTGGATCGTGGTGCTGCTCGCCTTTTTCATCCTTGCGATACAGCTCTTTATCACCATCCTGGAATTCAAGCTTACGACGCTCGCTGGCTTTATCCTCGTTCCTTTCGCACTATGGAACAAGACGGCTTTTCTCGCTGAACGCGTTCTTGGCAATGTGATTGCAGCGGGCATCAAGCTCATGGTGCTCGCCGTCATCGTCGGTATCGGATCGACTCTCTTCGGTTCATTCGCTGCGTCCTTTTCTGGTGGCGATATCACATTGGAGCAAGCAGCTTCGACAGTACTCGGCGCTCTCTCGATCTTCATGCTCGGCATCTTCGGCCCCGGCATCGCGGCCGGTCTTGTTTCAGGCGCACCGCAACTAGGCGCGGGCGCCGTCGTCGGATCGGCCGCCGGTCTCGCTATCGGAGGCGCAGCCGCCGCTGGTGCGGCTGTTGGCGGCGCGCGGGCTCTTGGCGCAGGCGCCAGTTCTGCGACCCGTGCTGCTTCATCCATGGCCGGCGGGGCGAGCAGCGCTTACGGGTTTGCCCGCGCCACATCCGGCACATCAGGAGCGGCGGGCGTTGTAGCCGGTGTTGCAGGCGTCGCGCGCGCAGGCGTCGGTGCTGTCGGCCAGGGCGTTCGAAGTTTTGCCAACCGCGCGACCGCAGGCGTCCGCCAGTCCTTTTCAGACGGTGAGCGCAGCGCCTTCTCCGCCACGGGAGGCGCGCCTTCCAGCGGTGCAAAAACGTCCTCCGCATCTACTGGCGCCGCGAGCGGCGTACCAGATTGGGCGCAACAACTGCATCGCAAGCAACGCATGCGCGAGGGGATAACCGTTGCCGCCCATACCATCCGTGAGGGCGACCGTCCGGCCTCTGGCGAAAACCCAAGATTGAGGGATGACGAATAATGTTCAAACGCTCGACGACTTCATATGGACAAACGCCTAAGCCCTTGACGCCATATCAAAAGGCGGCGCAGGTCTGGGACGAGCGCATCGGCGCTGCCCGCGTTCAGGCCCGCAACTGGCGCATCATGGCGCTCGGGTGTCTCACTCTAGCCATAGGCTTGTCGGGCGGCGTCATCTGGCAGGCGGGGCGCAGCACCATCACGCCCTATGTGGTCGAGATCGACGCGCTTGGGCAGACTCGCGCTATCGGACCCGCAATCGAAGCCTATGAGCCGACCGACGCCCAGATCGCCCATCATCTGGCGCGCTTTATCGAAAACGTCCGCTCCCTGTCGATAGACCCGATCATCGTGCGCCAGAACTGGTTGCGCGCCTACGACTACGCGACGGCCAGCGCGGCGAACACGCTCAATGAATATGCCAAGGTGAACGACCCATTTTCCAAGGTCGGCAAACGCACGGTCACCGTCGAGGTGACGAGCGTCGTGCGATCCTCCGGCGATAGTTTCGACGTGCGCTGGCGAGAGCAGGCCTTTGAGAACGGCGCGCTCGCCGAGACCACCCGCTACAGCGCGGTTCTTTCCATCGTCATTCAACGCCCCCGTACCGAAGCCGCGCTCAGGGAAAACCCCCTCGGCATCTATATCCACGCGCTCAACTGGAGCCGCGATCTCATTTCAGGAGACAATAAATGACATATTCAAGAACCATTCGATTGATCGCATTGCTCGCGGCCAGTGCTGCACTCAGTGCCTGCGCCACCAAAAACCCGCCGCCCGAAATCAGTTTCGATACTGGCGACTTCATCCCGGCGGTTCAGGCCGCCGAGTCTCCAAGGCCCGTGGAGATTGTCGAGCTGCCAAAACCGTTGCCGCTGCCCGGCCAGCTAAAACTTGCGCCGAGGGAAACACGGCCAAGGGAACCTGACAACCGCCCCCCGGAAGAGCGGGTGACATCGGCCAACGCGGCGGCCACGGTCGAGCCGACCAAAGATGGCTATATCAACGCCATTCAAGTCTATCCCTACACGGAAGGCGCCCTCTATCAGCTTTACACCGCGCCGAGCCAGGTGAGCGACATCGCGCTCCAGCCGGGCGAGAAGATCGTTGCTGTCTCCGCCGGTGACACGGTGCGCTGGGTGATCGGCGATACGGTTAGCGGGACAGGGGACAAAGCCCGCGCCCATGTGCTGGTGAAGCCTATTGCTGAGGGTCTGAAGAGCAATCTCGTCATTATTTCTGATCGGCGCGCCTACCATTTGGAGCTCACAAGCACGCCGGAGACCTATATGGCCTCGGTCTCCTGGGCTTATCCACATGATGAATTGATCGCCTTACGGCAGCGCAACGCATCCGCTGAGCAATCGACGGAGCAGGTCGTCGCGCGCGGTTTCGAAATTGACAAGTTGCAGTTTCGTTACCGGGTCAGCGGCGACAACCCGCCCTGGCGTCCCGTGCGCGTCTTTGACGACACAAAGAAGGTCTACATCCAGTTCCCGGCCCGGCTCGACCAGGGCGATGCGCCGCCGCTCTTCATCGTCGGACCGGACGGTGAGAACCAGCTCGTCAACTACCGCGTTCGTGGCCGCTATTACATCGTCGACCGATTGTTCGCTGCGGCCGAATTGCGGCTTGGCAAAGACCCACAACAGGTGGTGCGCATCACCCGCACCGATGGCCGGCCCGCCCGATCGTTCAGCGCCGGGAACACAACAAACTTCGAGCCCGAGGGACGCTGATGGCCTCGATGCGTAACGATGACCGTTCGGTTTCCGATCCGCCTGACGTCAACGCGCCGAAGATCGATCCGGAAGAGTTGACCCTGCGCGCCAAACCGCGCCCTGTCACGCGGATCAACCGCCGTGTGCTGATGTTGCTATCCGGTACCGGACTTCTTCTGATATTCGGCGCCACTATCTTTGCGCTCGACCCACCGAACCTGTTCGATCGCGATAGGGCCGGGACAGAACTTTACAATGTCGACAACAAACCAACGCCTGAAGGACTGGAAAGCCTGCCGCGCCGATATAGCGACCTGCCCAAGCCCGTTCCAGAACTTGGGGCCCCGCTGCCAGGTGACCTTGGTGGCGCCGTTCTCGATGTGGAACGCGATCTCGGCATTGCCGCTCCGCCGAACCTGCCGTTCCGTCCGAACCCGGAAGAAGACGCCGCCCGCGCCGAACGCATCCGGCAAGCGCGCATCGCGAGCCAAGCAAATGAATCGGGTGTTTTCTTTCCGCTCACCACAAAAAATGCCGCTGCACCAAGCCCCGGCGTTGGTCCTGGCGGACAGAGCCAGAAGCCGGTGAATTCATCTCTTAACTCCAGTGAGATCAACCGAAACCCCTTCGATGTGACACGCGCCGGTGATGCGAATGGGCCGTTGGAGCTTGATCTTCAGAACGATCAAAACCTGCAAGGGCGCAAGCTCGACTTCCTGAACTCATCTGTCGATGACAAAATCTACAGTCCGCACAAACTGCAAGACCCGGCCTCACCCTATCAGATGATGGCGGGCACGATCATTTCCGCAAGCCTTGTCACCGGCATCAATTCCGATCTGCCGGGCTGGATCATCGCTCAGGTTACGGAGAATATCTACGACACCGTCACCGGGCGGTATCTGTTGATCCCCCAAGGCGCCCGGATGATCGGCACCTATGACAGCCTTGTCGCCTTCGGACAGGAACGCGCACTTGTCGTCTGGCAGCGGATCATCATGCCCGATGGCTCGTCGGTCGTGATTGACAATCTGCCGGCGACCGATACCGCTGGATATGCCGGACTCGAAGATCAGGTAAATTTCCACACCTGGCGGCTTTTGAAGGGCATCGCGCTCTCGACACTTCTTGGGGTTTCCACCGAACTGACCTTCAGCGGCCAGGAAAGCGATCTCGTCAAGGCGATCCGCGAGTCGACGCAAAACAGCGTCAATCAGGTCGGCCAACGCCTTACCGAACGCAACCTCAACATCCAGCCCACCATCACCATTCGCCCCGGATGGCCGCTGCGCATCATCGTCCATTCAGACCTGGTTTTGCGGCCCTATGGCGGACAAGGAGATAGACCATGACCCTCAAACTTGGGCAACTTCCAGACCGTAACGCCGTGAAGATCAGCTTCACAGCCAGCCCTGAACTCAAATCGGCCCTTGGCGATTACGCTGAAATCTATTCGCGCACCTACGGTCAAAAGGAAGGCGTCGCCGAACTTATTCCGTTCATGCTGGAAGCGTTCCTCGACGCCGATCACGGCTTCAAGCGCGCGCGAAAGAAACTCGAAGAAACGCGTACACCGATATCATCAACCCAAACGAAGGAGACCTGAATTATGGCCACGATTGGAAGTTTCACTGCCGGAAAAGATGGATATATCGGAACGATCCGGACCCTGACGGTTAACGTCAAAGCGAAGATTGTCGCCAATGACAACAAGAAAAGCGAGGCCGCGCCGGATTTTCGCATCTACGCCGGACGCGCCGAACTCGGAGCCGCCTGGAAAGCGCAAACCAATGGCGACGAGCCGCGAGACTATCTCAGCGTCCTGCTCGACGACCCGAGTTTCCCCGAACCCATCCGCGCGGCCCTGTTTGAAGAGGATGGAGCCGCGTATCTGGTCTGGAACCGGCGGGAGACCTAATCACCCATGTTGCGTGATCGTTCGAGTTCTTGTTCGCAGAGTAGCAATGGTAGTGAACCTGCTGCTAAGCGGAAATACTCGAACGAGTTGATCGTTGAAACACGGAAGGTTTGGGAAGGAAGGCTCGGGCGCTGTCTAACGGATGAAGAAGCGCAAGAGTTGATCGAAAATATCACCGGTTTCTTCCGGACTCTCCATGGCTGGAAACGAAGGGAAATACGCGATAAAGGCGGAAACAGCCGTGAAAATGATTGAAAAGTGGAGAAGAATATGAGATCATTGAGATCATATATCTCGATGGAGCGGCCTATGTCCGGAAATTTGCATGTACGAAATCTCGATGACGACCTCATCATCCGCCTGAAACGGCGCGCTGCTCAGCATGGGAGATCGACAGAGGCGGAACACCGGGAAATTTTGCGGCAGGCGCTTTCCGCCGAGGTCGAACCTGCGTTCCAGGAACTTGCCGCAAAACTTCGCCAATTGACCAAAGAGCGCAAGCACACACCCTCGGAAGAGCTTATGCGCGAAGGGCGGAGCGAGCGGTGAGCCATTTTGTCATTGATGCAAGCGTTGCTATCAAATGGATAGTGGAAGAAGAGGGCACGGTTGAAGCCCTCGCCATTCTCGAAAAAGCTAAATTATCCGCACCAGACCTTTTGATTGCGGAATGCGCCAATATCCTCTGGAAAAAAGTGCGGCGGGAAGAACTATCAGAAGACGAAGCCCAGATCGGTGCGCGCCTTCTCGAACAGGCCGACATCGAAATTCTTCCGACACGGCACTTGCTTGGTTCGGCAACCAGTCTCGCAGTTGAACTGGATCATCCTGCCTATGACTGCATCTACCTGGCGCTTACTATAGAGCGCGATTGGCAATTTGCGACCGCCGACGAGCGCTTTCAACGCAGAGTCCGGGAAGATCAAACCAGACAATATTCGAGTATTGTGCTAACTCTACCGGAGGCTGCGGCTGCGCTGAGCAAAGGTGGGTCGTAAGTTCAAAACCGCTAAAACTTAGGAGCAGCAATCATGGCCCGGCGCGACTCTTCAAGAGCAATAAAAATAGCGAATGAAGTGCGGCGTGGTGTCTTATATGCGCGCGTTTCTTCCAAAGAGCAGGAGCGTGAAGGGTTTTCAATTCCTGCCCAATTGAAATTGCTGCGCGATTATGCGGCGGCACAAAATGTCACGATTGTCGAAGAATATGTCGACGTGGAGACGGCGAAGCAAAGCGGTCGCGTCAATTTCGAAAAGATGGTCAAGTATCTCCGCCGTCATTCGACGGTGCGCATACTTCTCGTCGAAAAAACGGATCGCCTCTATCGAAACCTGAAAGATTGGGTGACGGTTGATGAACTTGATGCGGAAATTCATTTCGCGAAGGAAGGCACAGTTCTGTCTCGGAACTCGCGTTCATCTGAAAAATTCATGCACGGCATTAAGGTGCTGATGGCGAAGAATTATATCGACAATCTCTCGGAAGAAACGCGCAAGGGAATGCTTGAGAAAGCCGAGCAGGGCATTTGGCCGACAGTGGCTCCCCTTGGCTACTTGAACGTCATGGGACCGAACGGCAAAAAGATCATAGAAGCCGACTCTGAATTGGGGCCGATCATCACTCAAATGTTCGAGTGGTATGCGTCAGGACGATATTCGCTAAAGGAGTTGGGGCGAAAAGCCAAAGGCGCCGGGCTCGTGTTTCGGAAAAGCCGGCAGGCCGTCCCAATCAGCACAATTCACAAGATCCTTCGCAACCGTCTCTACACGGGTAATTTCGAGTGGCTGGGTAAGCGTTACAAGGGGAGCCATGATCCGCTGACTTCACCGGAGTTATGGGAGCGCGTCCAGGGCGTGATGGACGGGCGTCATACCAGCAAGCTTCGCGGATCGACCCATAATTTCGCTTTTTCCGGCCTTATCAAATGCGGGCATTGCGGCTGTGCAGTTGTCGGTGAAGTCAAAAAACAGAAATATATCTACTATCACTGCACCGGATTTAAGGGGAAGTGCGGCGAGCCTTACGCCCGTGAAGAGGTGGTTGAAGAGCAGTTTGCCCATTTATTGAAACAGCTTCGCTTTGACGACGACGTGTTCAACTGGATTCGTAAGGCGCTGAGAGAGAGCTTTGATGACGAGAGGCAGGAGAACGCCGAAGCGATAAAACGGCTGATCAAGGAGCGGGATCGGCTCCAGCAACGCATCGAGGCCATCTATATCGACAAGGTCGACGGCAAGATCGACGACGAGTTCCATGATCGAATGCGTGACGAATGGCGCGACGAGCAGGAGCGGTGTCTGAGGGGCATTGAACGTTGTCAGACCGCAGACGATTCATACATGGATGAAGGTGTCGGTTTACTCGAACTCGCGAAGGATGCGCACCGGCTTTTCGAAAAACAGTCGGCTGGAGAGAAGTCAAGACTGCTCAATTTCGTACTTTCGAACTGCTCTTGGAAGCATGGAAAACTAACCGCAGAATTCAAACAACCCTTTGATTTATTAGCGGAAACAACTGCCATCGCGGCGCAAGCAAAAACGGCCGGAATGCATGATTCCGACCGTTTTGAAAAATGGCTCCCCGGGCCGGACTCGAACCAGCGACAAAGCGGTTAACAGGCTGAAATTGACGAAAATCTATGAATTTTTGTGAAACGCTGTGAAGTCATAAATCATTGACCTATAGGGGAAATTAAGACTAATGTTCCTTTCATAAGATTGCTCGATGGTGCATCAAGTTTCGTTTTTGGGGTACCCCGGCGGTACCTTTGGGCGAATGAGCGAGCAAGCGGGAAAAGGAAAGAATCATGCCGAAGGCGTCTTTGACCGCGCGATTTGTCGAGTCAATCCGGCCGGGTGAGGGGCGTACGGATTATTGGGATTCGGACACGCTCGGCCTGTGCCTGCGGGTGACGCGCAACGGCGTTAAAACTTGGTGGATCAAATATCGTGTGGGAGGCGGGCGCGGCGGGCGCCAGCGCGTCTTTCGGTTGGGGCGGTTTCCGGACCTTGCCCTTGCCGACGCCCGCATGCGCGCGCGCCGGCTGTTTGTGGAAATTGGCGACGGCGGCGATCCGGCCGCCGACCGCGACGCCAGGCGCTCAGGCGACGACGTGACGGCGTTCGCGGGCCGGTGGATCGCCAGCTTGCGCGACAAGGGCCGGAAATCGGCCGATGCGTGGGAGGTTATGCTAAAGCGTGACGTGCTGCCCCAGATAGGCCGGATGAAGCCGGCGGAGGTGAAGCGCGCGCATATCCGCGAGATTGTGGATCGCATGAAGAAGCGCGGCGCGACGATTCAGGTGAACAGGGTTTTTGAGGTAGTGCGGGCGCTTTTTCGCTGGATTGGCCGAGAATATGATGACGTGATTACGGCTGATCCCAGTTTTGGGATGCAAAAGCCATTCGACGAATGCCCGCGTGAGCGGCTGATAACGGACGCGGAATTGCGGACGTTGTGGACGGCGCTGGAATCGGTTCGGGAGGTCAATGGCCGCTCGCGCGGCGGCAAGGCTTTCGCTGCGATGAAGCCGTTGGTGACGGAGCCTGTGCGGCTGGTGATCGGGCTATTGATGTTGACCGGCCAGCGATCAAGTGAGGTTGGCGAGGCGCGCGTTGCGGAGTTCGATCTTGAGGAGGGCGTTTGGCGCATCCCGGCCGGCCGGACAAAAGCCAAGCGCGGGCAAGAGGTCCCATTATCCGCCCCCGCAAGCGCTCTTGTCGAAAAGGCAATAGAGCTTGGCGGCGGCTCGGAGTGGCTTTTCCCGGCCGCGTTCAAGACCAAAGGCGGCAAGGGCGGGCCGATTTTTCACACGGCGGCCAACCACGCATTCAAGCGCGCGGCGGCGGCGGCCGGCGTTAAAGACGTACGCATTCACGATCTTCGCCGGCTTGTCGCTTCGGGCGTCGCCCGGCTCGGCTTCGGCGATGATGTGATTGCAGCGATCCTCAACCATGCGCCGCGCGGCGTCACGGCGCGGCATTACAACCGGCATCGATACCAAGTTGAGAAGCGCCGGGCGCTCGACGCCTGGGCGGCGCATGTCGAAGCCGTGATTGAAGGCCGGGCGGCGTCCGGGAACGTTGTTTCATTGCATTCTGGAGGGGCGTGATGGCGAAGTGGGAAAGACACACGGCGCTGGCTGAGCGAATCAAGCTTGCATGCGAAGGCTCTCTTTCGGATGATGAGGACGCGCGCTTGTTGGCGGCTTTTTACGCAATATGCCCGGCGGTCGGACATTTTGAGTCTGTGGACTGTCTTATTGGCGTTTTAAGGCGCGGCGAGCTTGTGCCTCGTTTGCAAAAGGTGCTGGCCGAAGCGCTCGATCCGAACGGCAAGTCGCATATGTATTTTAAGCGACAGTATCGGCAGAGAGGCGGCGCAAAAAAAATTGCATCTTTGTGTCCCGATACATCGATTGATCAATTTGTAGAAAACGAGCTCGCTGAGCACCCTGAATCCGTTGAAGCTGCGGTCATGGCGGCGATGCAAGAGTTTGGCGTCAGCCGCTCAACAGTAATGGCGGCGCGTAAACACTCGCCCAGTATACAGAAGATTGTTCGGAACCTCGCTATATCGATAGCCGCACGGGCGCCCATATTGCAAGATGAGCTGGCGCAGCCCGAGTGGGCCAGCGAGACATTGAAAAAACTCACGCTTGGCGACCTAGCGCGCGTCGAAGCCGGGGAAATCAGCCGGGACGAATTAATAAAAGAACTCAAGCGTAGAGGCTGAGTCCAGCTATAACGCGCTTATTACTGGACCCGTTTCTGTTTGATTTGATTGAAAACATGTGAATATTCATGCGTCACCGAAGCTTTTCAAAAGGTGACGTATGAACACGAATATCAGCCCGGCGCCGATCATCAACCGTCGCGAGGTGTGCGGATTTTTGAACGTCAGTGACACCACGCTTTGGCGCATGGTCCGCGCTGGACGCTTCCCGAAACCAGTCAAAATTTCAGAGCGCAGAATCGGCTGGCCGAAAGACCAGATTGAGGCTTGGCTTGAAGTAAAGCGCGCGGAGGCGGCGTGAATCATGCAAGTACAAACAAAGGCGCCGCCGCTTGGTGAGAGCGGCGTGCGCGGTGGTTTTGCTGGCTGGCGGGATCATCAGAATAATAATCAATTTGTAGCTGAAACGCAAGCCGCGCGTGACGGCCCGGCGGCGGAGTCGGTCACAAAAACGAAAATCAGAAATTGGTCTGAAACCGCCCGGCCCGGCGACGCGCTGCAGGCGATTTTAAACCCGATTTTCGCGGTGCGGCCGAGCGCGGCGCCAATCGGCCCGAGGGCGCAGATATTCTTGAGCGCCTTGCTCGGCGTCGCCGACGCGGTTTTCGTGCAGTTGTTCGGCACGCGGATCGTTATAATGACAGAGCAAAACTTTTATGCGCTGCTCGGCCTTCGCGATGGGGGGCTGCATGAAAAACGCTGATCCGCTGACGGATGAACGCGATCCGCTTGCGCCCGAGGCTGGCGACCCGGCGGAATTGCTCGATGATGTCAGCGATTTTCTCGGGCGGTTTATCGCCTATCCGTCACCTGAGACCAAGATTGCGCATGTGCTCTGGATCGCTCATTGCCACACGATGGACGCCTGGGAATCGACGCCACGTCTTGCTTTCCTTTCGCCTGAGCCGGCGAGCGGAAAAACGCGCGCGCTGGAAATCACTGAATTGCTGGTTCCGCGTCCGGTTGAGGCCGTCAACGTCACGCCCGCCTATTTGTTCAGAAAGGTTGGCGGCGAGGACGGCCCGCCGACAATTTTATTTGACGAAATCGACACGGTGTTCGGCCCGAAGGCAAAAGATAACGAGGAAATCCGTGGCCTGATGAATGCCGGACACCGGCGCGGCGCCGTCGCCGGGCGATGCGTTATGCGCGGCAAGATTGTCGAGACGGAAGAAATCCCCGCCTATTGCGCGCTCGCGATTGCCGGCCTCGGAGATTTGCCGGACACGATCCTGACGCGGAGCATTATCATAAAAATGCAACGCCGCAAGCCGGGAGAATTCGTCCAACCGTACAGGCGGCGGGTTCATGCGAACGCTGGGCACGTGCTGCGCGACCGGCTCGAAGCCTGGGCGATGACCGCAGCCCCTGAATTGAAAGACGCCTGGCCGCAAATGCCTCACGGCCTTGAAGATCGTAACGCAGATGTGTGGGAGCCGCTGCTCGCGATTGCTGACTCCGCGCGCGGCGAGTGGCCGGAAAAGGCGCGTGTTGCGGCTGTTTCGCTTGTTTTGCTTTCCGCACAGGAGCCCCCAAGCCTCGGAATCCGGCTCCTCAGCGATCTAAAGAAGGTCTTTTTGGATGGTCACGCCCTATCAACTGAAGCCATACTTGACCAGCTTACCGGGTTAGACGAGTCCCCGTGGGGCGACCTTCGCGGGAAGCCCTTAACGGATCGCGGATTGGCCGCCCGGCTGCGACCTTACAAGGTTAAACCAAAAACCCTGAGAATTGGTGACAAAACGCCGCGCGGATATGAGCGCGCTGATTTTGCGGAAGCGTGGGAGCGCTACACCCCCACACCCTCCGCAGAAAGCAAAACAACTAAAACAAGCGAAACAAACAGCGCGCTTCCTAGCCAGAATGTTTCGCTTCGCTCCGCTGCCGATCCAAAACATCAACACCTATCCGAAACATCAATCCCGCACAATTCCTCGCCTGTTTCGGATGTTTTAGATGTTTTGCCTTTCACAGCGAGGCAGGGCGCTTGCCCAAGCTGCGCCGGCGAAGGCTGCCGTTGGTGCTCGTCATGACCGATAACGATCAAAACGGCCGGCCCGCAAGCCTCGAAGAGCAAAAAGCCAAGGTTCGGACAATCCTGGAGCGCAATGTCGCCCGCTTGCTCGATCATCGCCTGCACCCCGCGGCGATAGGCGATGCGCATCTAGCCGTCGGGATCGTCATGGCGCTGATCACTGTTTCGCGGGCCGATGTCGCGCGAAGCTTGCGATCGATTGCGGATGAGCTCGAAAACGAGTCCGGCCCGTTCGCGCCCAAAGGCGGGATCAATTAATGTCGAGCGAGGCAAAATGCTCTTTTTGCGGGCTGAGTTTTCGTGCGTTGACGAATAAGCTCTATTGCACGCCCGCCTGCAAGAAGGCAGCGGAGCGCGAGCGCGCAAAACTGCGGAAGCTCACCAGACGCCAGCCGCAGCTCCGGCGCTTCGAGGACGCCGCATTGGCGCGCGGAAACTGGCCGCTGGTGCGCTGGTGCCGCGCCAGGCAAGAACGCGACCGCGCCGAGATAGAGGCTATTTCCCTAAAATATCTTGCAAAATCAGTAGGCTGAACGCCCCGCAAAGCGTCCTGCAAAACGCCCCGCAAGTTATCCAAAGAATCGTTATGTTCGGTCCGAAATTATTGAAGGAAATCGACATGCAAAAGAAGTTAGAACGCAAAGATCAGCAGTACACGGACGAAAATGGCGCCGGCGGTGGCGGCTTGTCGCAGGAAGCACGCGAAGCGCTCAGCGGAATCAAGGAATCATTCGACAAACTGAAATCGCGAAATCTTGAACTCGATACGATCATTCAAAAAGAAAAAGAAGAACGCGAGGGGCTTGAGTTGCGCATGAACAAGCGCGGGCTTGTTGCGCCTAGCGCCCCCGGCGAAGCCCCGGATGAATTCTTGTGCACAAAAGACGGGCGAAAACTGCCGCTTTTGAAAAAAGATCAACCCTTCGCTGCCCATGTCTCAGGCGACAGCGCGCCCGAGCATGACTTCAAATTTGGCGATTTTTGCCGAATGGCCATCGGCGGCGCGCGCAACGATCAGGAGAGAAAAGCCCTCGGCCAGCTCAGCGACCCGGGCGGCGGCTTCCTGGTTTCGCCGTTTTTGAGCGGCGAATTTATCGATTTGCTCCGTCCCCGGAGCGTTGCCTTCGAAGCGGGCGCCCGCACCCTGCCCATGCCCACAGGCGAGGTCAATATCGCGCGGCTCGACAACGATCCCGTGGTCGCGTGGAGGCAGGAAAACGCGCTTGTCGCGACAGGCGATCCCAGCTTCGGCCAGCAACCTTTGATCGCGCGCTCTCTCGCCTGTTTAATCAAAGTGAGTCGCGAGCTTGCCGATGACGCGGCGAATGCCGGACAAATCATCCAGGACGCGCTGGCCGCCGCCATGGCCGCCGAAATCGACCGCGCGGTGATTCACGGCGACGGAATCACCGAACCGCTTGGATTGCTGAACACTGGCGGCCTCTCGGTCGTCTCGATGGGAACGAATGGCGGGCAGATCACAAACTATGACAAATTGCTAGACGGCATTGAAAGTTTGGAAAACTCAAATGTCGGGGCGCCGACAGCCGCGATCCTGTCGCCGAGAACGAAGAGGGCCTTTAGCGGCTTGAAAGACACGACAAACCAGCCGCTCAGAAAGCCGAATGACGTTGAGGGCCTGCCATTTTTGCACACATCCTCAATGCCGAACAATTTGGTTCAGGGAAGCGCCAACAACGCGAGCTCAATCATCGTCGGCGACTTCTCGCGAATGATCGTCGGCGTGCGGAGCGAAGTCAGAATTGAAGTTCTGCACGAAGCCTTCGCGGACCGGTTGCAGATCGGCCTGCTCGCGCATGCCAGAATCGCGGTCACCACGACGCATGCGAAAGCCTTCGTCGCGATCAAAGGGATCACGCCATAAAAACCACGCGCGCTGCCTGCATCCCGCCAGCGCGCGAAATGGCGGCCCAGCGCGGGATTTTTAGGACGTTCCGCGCTGGGCTTGCCTAACTGAAAACTGAAAAAGGAATTGTGATCATGGCGAAAAACCCAGTTGCGAATATCGGTGTCGATCTGACCGCGAAGATCGCCGGTTTCGAAGCAAACATGACCAAGGCGACCCGTTCGCTTTCCGCCAATCAAAAGAAAATGAACCGTTCGCTTTCGCGGATCGAGGGCGGCTTCAAGAAGCTTGGCGCATCGATTGGCGCGTTTGCTGGCGTCGCCGGCGTCGGACTCGCGGTCCGGGGGCTGAACAATATCTTCGAGCGCGCCATCGACGCCGGCGACGAAATCGGCAAGGCAGCCAAGACCGCGGGAATCGGCGCGGAGGCCCTGCAAGAATATCGCTTCGCCGCGATGCAGGCCGGATCGTCGCAAAAAGAACTCGACGACGCCGTGGGCCGGTTTACGCGCCGGCTGGGCGAGGCGCGGCGCGGCAATCAAGAATACGCAAAGACCTTTAAAGAGCTTGGCGTGCAAGCCAGCGACACAACCGAGCAAGCGATTGAAAAAGCCTTCAAAGCGCTCGGGGATGTTAAAGACATCACAATCCGCACATCGCTGGCGACAAAGGTGTTCGGCGATGACGCGCGCCGCATGGCGCTTTTGGTTGCTGACGGCGCCGACGCGCTAGAGGCGACAAAAAAACAGGCTCGCGACATGGGCGCCGTGATCAATGAAAAAACCATTCCGGCGCTGGAAAAAGCAAAAGACAAAATCTCGATCATGAATGCCGCGCTTGAGACTCAACTGACAAACGCCGTCGCTGATAATATCGAAGCCTTCACGACATTCAAAGGAGCGATTAATAATGTGGAAATTGCGCTTGTCAAAGCCAGCGCCGCCGCAATCAATTTCTTCGACGCAAAAGATTTTACACAAACGACTGTCATTGAAGAGCGGCTGCAGAGCGAACGGAAAAATCTTTCAGAGTTGCAGGACCTGTTAAAGCGCACTCAATCCAGTGGTGGGCTCGCAACGATTGGAAAAGATAGCCGAACGAAAAGACTGCAAAAGGACATAGCGGAAGCTAAAGACCTCATCAATCGGCTTGAGCGAGCCCAATCAGACGTTCAGTTCAAAAACATAAATGACTCATTAAATCGTCCGCAGCAAAGCGAGCCCATCGTGCCGCCGCCGCCTGATTTCAGCGGGATAAAGATACCAAACGCGCCGACGTTAAAACTCGACGCCTTCGCCAAAAGAGCCGAGACGGCCGGCGAGAAAATACGCGCCGCCTTCGAACAAACCCGGACGCCGCTTGAGGCGCTTTCGATTCAGTTGAAGGAGATCGAGGCGCTGAGGCCGTTCGCTCAAACGCCCGAAGAACTCGACGCGCTTGGCCGCGCGGCAGATGATGTACGTGATCAAATGAAAGAGCTGAACCAGGCGACCAGTGAGTGGAAGCTTGTCAGCCAGGACGCCGCGCGCGGCATATCGGACGCGTTTGCGGACGCAATCATATTCGGCGATAAGCTCGGACAAAGCCTCAAGAGGCTTGCGCAACAACTCTCATCGCGGCTGATCTCAAATCTATTGTTCAGCGCCGCGACGGATGCGTTTCCATTCCTTAACAGCAAAGCCGGCGGCGGACGCATCCAGCCCAACATTCCCACTCTTGTCGGCGAGCGAGGTCCTGAGCTTATCGTTCCCCAGAGAGCCGCGACCGTGATCAACAATGCCGACTCGCGTGGCCTTGGAAGAGCACCCACGATCAACATCAGCATAACCAACACACCGAACTTCGCCGGCAATGCGGCGACCTTCGAAGACCTCAGGTTAATGGGGCAGATCACCAAACAGGCGGCGATTGATGGCACGATGCAAGCGCTGCGACGACCGAAGTTTGCATAAGGGAGGGGGGGGTAAATGTCTGTGGTCGTGAATTACTAGACCGGCGTGTGACAATGAATCTTTTCCGCAGACGAATTAGAATTCTAGAAGGTTGAAATTGCTATGAAACCTGGACGAAAAGCCCTTCCCGCTGAGATAAAACGCGCCCACGGCACATGGCGGCGCGACCGGGACGGCGACAAGATAGCGCTCACGCCCGCCGATAGCCCGCCCCTGACGCCCGACGGCCTGAGCGCCCGCGCCCTGGACATTTGGGAGCAGAATTTAGGCCGCGTCATGGCGGCTGGCGTCGGCGAGGCCGATAGCGATCTGTTCGCCACCTACTGCGAACTGCAGGGCGCCGTGCGCGCCGCCTGGAGGATGGGCGAGGCCCCACCTATCTCTGCGCTCGCCGAATTGCGCCGGCTCGCAGAGCTCCTGGGCTTGGCCGGCCCGAGAAGCCGTGTTGCGCGGGCCGCGACGCATAAAGACAACCCGTTTGCGCGGCTGCATGAAAAACAAAACCAGTCCGAGAAGGACGAGACCGACCGCTGATCATATCCCTAGCAGAATATGCTAATTATCACCTCGTTTTAGGTTCCCCGGCAGGTTCCCCAAATTTGCCCACCTACGACTGTCCCGCCCATGCGGGGTTTTTTGTTATCGTTTTTGGGGTACCCCGGCGGTACCTCAGGCCTTTTTAAAGGAAAAGGGCTTAGAGATTTTTACCTCTAAGCCCTTGTTTTAATTGGCTCCCCGGGCCGGACTCGAACCAGCGACAAAGCGGTTAACAGCCGCTTGCTCTACCAACTGAGCTACCGGGGAATATCACCACGTGAGGCGCGGATATAGCAAAGCACGCCGCATGAATCCACACCCTTTTTGCATTGGTGGGACAGTAAATGCGTAGAAACTTCCCTTAGAGGTGAGAGACCCGCTCAAACCAGTCGGGGAGGGCGCGACTACACAATGAGACGGCCGCGTTTTGGGGGAAACGCGGCCGCTACTCTCACTGTCGTGGGGTATGGTGGGTATCTTCTCGGGAGAAGACAATTTGATTCTCGATCGAAACTCTTAACAAACCATTAATGCCGATCTTCGCCCAACGGATCTTATTCGGCCGGCCGCCAGAGCGGGTTTTTTCGCGACCTACCGTCGCCGAATGATTGCTCGTCATCAGGCTCATCCGGGTGATCTCTTCCGAAATCGCTTTCGAGTGAGGCGCCCTGACCAATGCCTGGCTGCTTCACACCGGTCCACGCCCAACGATAGAACCGCGCAATATCAGCGCCAACCGCATACATCGCCGGGACAAAGATAAGCGTCACAAAGGTCGCGAAGAAAACACCGAATGCGAGCGCAATGACCGTTGGTTTCAGGAACTCAGCATCTGTGGAGTTTTCGAACATGATCGGCAATAAACCGATGAAGGTCGTGATGGATGTGAGCATGATTGGACGGAAACGTCCGACGCCCGCTTTGACCAAGGCGGAAAGAGCGCCTTCACCTTGCTCCTTACGCAGTCTATTGACGTAATCAATCAAGACCAGATTGTCGTTTACAACCACGCCCGCCGCCGCGCCAACGCCGAAGAAGGAAAACAGAGCGAAGTCCAATCCAAAAAGGAAATGCCCGAACATCGCACCCATGAATCCGAACGGAATTGCCGTCATGATCAATAGAGGCTCGAAATAGGAACTGAACGCGATCGCCAGCAGCATATACATCGCAAAAAGAGCGATGGCGTAAAGGCCGAAGAACTCCATAAGGAACTCGGCTTGCGCTTCCGCGTCGCCGCGCTGGGCGAGCGATACGTCTGGATGGCGTTGTTCCCATTCCGGCTGAAACTCTTTCTTGAATATTTCCATGATCGCAGCGCGATCGACATTTTCTCGCAATTCGCCCGTAATGCGCGCCGAACGCCGACGGTCACGGCGGTCAATTCGTTTGAAGCTTGGCGAGAAAGTAACATCGGCCACAGCAGACAACGGCACTTCTCGCCCATCGGCAGTGCGCACGCGCATGTCGTCGAGGCTGGTTAGCGAAGAACGCGCCGCATAGGGATAACGCACCATGACGCGAACATCCTGTCCGTTACGCGGCAGGCGTTGAACCTCTTCGCCATAGAAGGCCTGGCGCACCTGGCGTGAGACTTCGGCAATCGTAAGACCGAAACGTTCTGCGCCCGGTTTTAAGATGATCTGGAGTTCAGGCGTCGCAGATTGCAGGTTATTTCGAACATCGAATATACCGGGAAGGGTACGCAGATAGTTTTGCACATCGAGCGTAGCGAGGCGCAAATCCTCAAGGTCATCCGCTTCGATACCGTAGGATAAATCCGGCCCGCCGGTATTGAATGTGTAGCTGATGTTCACTTCTTCCGCGTCAGCGATTTCACCCACTTCTTCGCGGAACATTTCAGCCACTTCTTCGGACGATTCCTTGCGCTTTGAGCCATCAATGATCGTCATATAAGACGTAACTTCGCCTTCATCCGCTCGGACGTAAATGGACTCAACGTAATCGTCGTCGCCGACCTTCCCAAGTTTTTCTTTCATCCGATAAGCAGCAGTTTCAACGTCGTCAAAAATCTGTACACTGCGCGAAAAAGGCGCGCCCTCGGGGAGGCGAACGGTCAATTGAAGAAATGTGCTTTGAATTTCAGGTTGAAATTTGAAGCTGACCCAGCCCTGCGCCATTAGTGCAACCGAAAACGAGAATGCAATAACGAAAATTGCCACGGTCACATACCGCGCTTTTACCGCCATAGTGACAACAGGGCGATAAAACTTGTCAGCGAACGCCAGAATGCCGTCGGCAAAAACCGCCTGTAGGCGATAATAAACGCCCTCTTTGTTCTGCGGCTTCATATGCGCAAGGTGGGAAGGCAAAATTAGGAATGATTCAATCAGTGAAAACGTCAGGGCAAAGATAATCGTTAGGGTAATATGTTTGGTGAATTGCGATACGCCGCCTGAGATAAATAACCAGGGCGCGAATGCAATCATCGTGGTTAGGACGGCAAACAGCACGGGCTTCGCAACAAGTTGTGTGCCGACTATGGCCGCATCGACCCCTTTGCGGCCAGCTTCAACTTTATTGTGTATGGATTCACCAACGATGATGGCGTCATCAACGACGACGCCGATGACCAGAAGAAAAGCGAACAGCGACAGCATGTTCAACGTGACGCCCGTCATCGGCATGAAAATGAATGCGCCAGCGAAGGAAACCGCAATGCCCGCCGTCACCCAGAAAGCTACGGCTGGGCGCAAGAACAAGAGGAGAATGATCATGACCAGCACGAGACCAATGAGTGCGTTCGAAGAGACCAGATCCATGCGTCCGAAATAAATTTCGGCTGTGTCGAACCAGACATAGATTTCGGGAGTGCCGTCTAGCTCCTCGTTCTTGCTATCAACCCAATCATTGATGGCTTTAGAGAGTTTCACGATATTTAACTCTTCCGGCGCCGAGACCTGCAACAAAATCGCCGGCTTGCCGTTGAGCATCCGTTTTTGTTTGCGGTCTTCAAAACCGTCTATAACGTTCGCGACGTCACTGATACGGATGACGGCGCCGTCAGGGAGTTGACGAACAACGATCTGTTCGAAATCTTCCTTAGTGTCAGCAAGCGCGCGCACCGAAACCTGAACATTGCCGCTGTCGGTACGAACCTGACCACCGGAGACGTTGATGGAAGATCCGCTGACGGCGCGAGCCACATCATCGAATGTCAAACCGTAGCGGCGTAGCGCTTCTTCGGAAACTTCAATTGAAACTTCTTCATTATTGCCACCCCACAGATTAACGAGCGGTGACCCACCGGGCACTTGAGCCAGTTCATCACGAAGCTCGCGGGCGATGCGGTTGAGTTCACGCTCATCGAGGTCGCCGTAAATACCCATAAACATGACGCCATTCTGGTTGCGCCAGAGTTGGACGATCGGAGGGAAGGCATCGGATGGTAACGTAGAAATTCCGTCGACCCGGTTCTTGATTTCATTCAGGAACATCGTTTGATCGACGCTGTCGGCGCCTTCGATATTGATTGACGCGACTCCTTCGCGTGCGGTCGAGTCCACATGCTTGACGCCGTCAATGTCAGAAATTGCTTCTTCAATGCGAAGAATGATCTGTTCTTCGACTTCACGCGGCGCGGCGCCAGGCCAGGCGACCGAAACTGTAGCGCCGTTGAATGTAGCGCTTGGATTGACTTCGCGTCCCATCTGGATGAACGAGAAAACGCCCACGACGAGAACGGCGATCATCATAAGGTTTGCGGCAACGCGGTTCTTAGCCCACCATGAGATCAATCCGTTCACAGTCTGCCTCCATTTTTAATGGCTTCCGTGACTTCTGCAGCTGTTGCGGAATCATCGATCGCTTCTGCGATCGCTTCGTCCTCGAGATCATGGTCAGAGCTACTCGGCGCTATAGGTAAGCTCGGCGTGACCTCATCGCCTTCACCGGCGCCACGCAGAGGCGAAGTCACAACACGTTCGCCGGCAAGAACACCGTTGATGACCGTGATGGTATCGCGCGTACTGGCGACAACTTCGACCTTGCGCTCTTCAAGTTTATCTTCGTTTGCAATTACGTATAGGATATCGCGACCGTGAAGCGCTGAGCTTGGCAGCACGATTGCGCTTTCGATCGGCTTACCTCTGATTTGAGCGGCGACAAAAAGACCCATCGCCAGCGGTGTGCCATGGTCAGAACCTGTCCCATACGGATCATCGACGACGGCGATCGCAGTTGTTTGGCGGGTGGTTGGGTTTATCGTGCCTTCGCCGCGGGCGATTCGACCCAGCCATTGGTGTTCGCGAGAGGCAATCGTCGCAGTCAGCGTCACAACAGGGCCGGGGTTCGCGTCAGATTCCACAAAATCGATTGGCAGTCCGAGTTTTGCCAGATCGGCATCTGTTAGCGACAATCGGATTTCAGCCGTGTCAGTTGAGAAGATCGTGCCAAGCTCGGCGCCAGGTGAAACGAACTGCCCTTCTCCCGCGACGCGACTTCGCACCCGACCTTGAAATGGCGCGCGTATGTTCGTGCGATCTAGATTGAGTTCGGCTGAACGGTGGTCCGCTTTTGAGGCGGCGTAATTCGCCCTCGCCTGAGCAAGTTGCGGCAAACGCAATGTCAAATCAGAAGGGTCGCCTTGTTCTCCGAGATCTTCCCAATCCCGAAGGGCGAGAGTAGATTCTGCCTCTTCACGCCGTAACGCTTCTTCGGATTGAGCAACCCTCGCATGGGCGCTGGTGACCGCCAGGCGGTAATCGTCGTCTTCGATCTTGATCAACAGATCATCTTTATTGAATGCGCCGCCATTCACGAACTTCTTCGACATGCGCACGATCTTGCCTGAGATTTGCGGCGTCAGTGTTATGTCTGTTCGCGGTCGCACCTCACCTTGCGTATAAACGTCAAGCGTAACCGAGCTTTCTTGAGCGACGGTATAAAAGACCGTTGGCGCAATGGTTATTGGCGCTGCAGCTTCAATCTTAGGTCGAAGCGAACCCATGATGGCGATGACAGCAAATCCTCCAAAGAGAACGCCTGCTGTAATAATCAATGTAAAAAACTTGCGTATCATCGCTTACTCTCCGCTCACAAAATTGGCGTCTGCGAGCATTTGCTCAGTCAGAAAATCGCCGCCTATTGCGAGGTATAACTGGACACGATTAGAGACCCGTTCTTGTGTTGCTTGGATATATTGACTTTCTGACGAAATACGACGGGTTTGGGCGTCTAAAAGATTAAAAATTGTCGCCGCACCGCTGGTATAGCGTCGTTCCGTCAAATCTTCGGCAGCGGCGGCTTCTTCGTATGCGAGCTGTAAAGCCTCTTCGCGGACAGCTAAGTAGGCTTCCGCTGCGAGCGCATTTTCAGCCTCTTCATAAGCTTCGAGAGCCGTTTGGGTGTAGGCGTAGATTGCGGCTTCCGCCACAGCCCGTTGGCGCCTCGCATCGGCAAGGAGGCGTCCACCCTGAAACAGGGGCTGCAATATGCCTGATGCAAGATTGCCGGCGAGACGGGTCGGATCGACTATATCTGAAAAGTCAGGGCCACTCGCATTAATTTGGCTTGTCAGGGTGAGTTGAGGCAAGAGCTGTTTACGCGCTGCATTCGCGCGCAAACCAGCAGCTTCCATGCGCGCTTCTGCGGCGATGACGTCCGGGCGGCGTGCTAAAAGTTCACCTGGGGCGCCGGCGCCTTGTAGAGCAGGGAGTGCGGGAAGCGCCTCAACGGCCGCCAGTTCTGCGCCAGGATAGCGGCCAAGCAGAACCTCGAGGCGACGTGACGCTTCTTTTTCAAGTCGTTGGCGGAGTGCATGATTGGCTCGGCTCGTGCCGAGGGCCGAGCGAGAGAGTCGCACATCGAGACTGGATGCAACGCCGCGATCGTAGCGACGTTCGGTGACACGAAGATTGCTTTCGCGCGCGGTTACATCGCGTTCAGTGAGTTCTCTTTGCTGGCGGGCCTCGATGAGACCGAACCAGGCCTGAGCGACGCCCGCGGCTATTGAAAGCCGAGCGCCGTTGAGATCGGCATAATTCGCTTTCGCGTCCTTATAGGCGGCTTTGGTGCCATCCGTGATGCGGCCCCAAAGGTCAATCTCCCATCGAAATTGCGCGCCTAAAGCAAAATTGTTGACGTAAAATCGTTTGTTGGGGACCAACGTTTCGGCGAAACCGTCTCCGTTCAAATCCAATCCGTCGATTTTGCCGTCTCCGTCGCGATCAACACCGAATTGGTCGATGAGATCGGAGCGATTATTAATTTGAGAGTTGCCTGCACCGCCCGCTTGCGCCGCTGATGTTGCATCGACAACAATTGCATTGCGGCTTGAGTTGAGACTGGCCCCGAGTGTCGGCAGCAGGTCGGCGCGCGCAATTTTTGAACTCGCACGGGCAGCGTCGAGGTTTGACGCGGCCGACAGCAGATCATTATTGCGGATCATGGCTTCGCTGATCAAAGCCCGCAACGTGTTGTCGCCGAAGGCCGCGACCCAGTCGCCCGTCGGGGCGACCGTCGCCTCAGCGTTCGCGACCCAATTCTGGGGTGCGTCAGGGAGCTGAGCGTCCAGTAATTCTTTATCGACAGTCGCGCATCCCGCGATCATCAATGCGACAAGTGCTGTCCCCCCTCGATACATATTAAACTCCAATACCGTCACGATATCCGCAGAAATTGCCGCGATACCTTATTTTCTTTTTCTTTACCGCACACGACGTCGCACGACGTAATGAATAAGCCCTCTGGTTCCATTCAGCTTGCGCATTCAATCATGTCGCCTCAAGAGGGAAGCGGCAGAGGGTTGCTGCGCTGCGATGAATAGCACTGCGTTTAGGCTAGAGCGTTATAATAACACTATAGTTAACGTTTTTGATCCGAATTTCCGGCGGTCGAAGCTCAGAAATCAACACGATTTCGAGAAGTTGGAGGCCACGGCCGGAATCGAACCGGCGTACACGGCTTTGCAGGCCGCTGCGTCACCACTCCGCCACGTGGCCGTAACTTTGGGTGGGGTCTCTTAGCGCGGTGTGTTCTCTGGGTCAAAAGGGAAATCACGCCGTTGCACACGATCGCAGTCAAGGCTATGTGCTCACTTTATCGCAGCGCAGCGAGGAAAAGATGGATTTTCAGGCGGCTCGCAAACATATGGTCGATAGTCAGGTTCGCCCTAATGACGTGACCGATTTACGATTACACCGCGCGATGGAAGAAATTCCGCGCGAGCTTTTTCTTCCGACAGAATTGCGTGGGCAGGCCTATATCGAACGAGAACACACTTATTCACCTGGTCGCACGATGCTGACCGCGAGGGATTTTTCCAAACTTGTAGCCGCAGCAGACCCCCGACAAGGCGACCTGGTGCTCGATGTCGCGTGCGGCAGTGGGTATTCCACTGCAATTCTGGCCGTTCTTGCAGACATGGTCGTTGCAATTGAAAGCGATGAGGCTCTCGCGACAACCGCACAAGAAAACCTTACAGCGCTTGATGTCGCCAATGCCGCCGTCGTTGTCAGTGAGGCGCGTATTGGCGCCGCTGATCAGGGACCATTTGATATTATTTTCCTCGGTTCAGTCATTGAGCTGGAACCGGAGACCCTGCTCGCTCAGTTGAAAGAGGGCGGGCGTCTTGTCACGATCCTTAGAACCGACGGTGTTTCCAAAGGCGTTGTCTACAAAAAGAGCGGGACAGCCTGTTCGCCGACCGAAGCATTCGATTCATCCGCCAGCACAATTCTACCGGGATTCCAGGCAGTGACTGGCTTCAGGTTTTGAAACCAGCCTGATCACGCATAAAAAAATAAGAAAATGGCAGTAAAACTGCTCAAATAGCTTGAGAAAAAACCTCGGGCGCCAATGTGTGTTTTGGTCGTCGATTATTATTTTGAGTAGTTTCAATGCGGATCACGAAGGCATCGATCAATCTGGTTATTGCGTTAAGCGCTATTTTCGCGCCCTCCGCGTCGGCTGAATCCTTGAAGGACGCTTTGGCCGTCGCCTATCGGACCAATCCGACAATCCAGGCCGAGCGAGCGCAATTGCGAGCGATCCGTGAAGGCCGGGCCCAAGCATGGGCTGGCGCACTGCCTCAGATCTCCGCCCAGAGCACCTATGATAAGCTCGAGACAACACAGACTTCTGCGACCTCGTCGATATTCGACGAGTCGACCAAGCTGGACCAGATTACCGGCGGTGTCACAGCTGAACAGCCGATCTTCACCGGCTTACGGAATTTTAATGCGATCAAACAGGCCGGGGCGCGCATCCGCGCCGGCGGCGCTCAACTCGCGGCCGTCGAACAACAGGTTATGCGCGATGCGGCGATATCATATTTTGATGTTGTTCGCGATATGGCTGTGTACGGACTGAATAAAAACAATGTCGAAGTGCTGTTAAAGCAGCGGGAACATGCGGAATTGCGTTTTGAAGTGGGTGAGGTGACCCGCACCGATGTTGCTCAGGCTGAGGCGCGTCTGTCTGGCGCACGCTCGCAGCTGACATCAGCACAAGCCCAGCTGGCGGTCAGTCGCGCCAATTACGCTGCTTTGATTGGCTCAATGCCCGCCACCCTGGAGCCTTCACCGCCATTGCCGGACTTACCTGAAGCACTCGAAGATGCACAATCGCTCGCGCGTTTCTATGCGCCAGCTATTATCGCTGCTCGAGAGACAGAACAGGCATCGGATCGTCAGATCAAAATTGCCAAAGGCGCTCTGTTGCCATCAGTCTCCCTGACGGGTTCGTATCAATACGCAGAAGAACCCAACACTTTCATTACTAGCGTCGAAAATTACACCTACGGTGCGCGCGCATCTGTCCCGATCTTTCTTGGAGGATTGAATTATTCCCGTATCCGGGAAGCGAAAGCGCTTAATGACAGTGATCGTAAACGTATCGAGGAAGCTGAACGGCAGACAACCGCGAGCGTCACTGGAGCCTGGTCGCAATTGATTGCCGCACGGGCGACAATCGAATCTGCGCGAGTGCAGGTCGAGGCTAACATTTTGGCTCTCGAGGGCGTTAGAAGGGAAGCTCTGGTCGGTTCCCGCACGACCCTTGATATTCTCGACGCCGAACAGGAATTTCTCAATGCCAAGGTGGCGCTGGCGACGGCGGAACGTGATGAACAATCCGCTGCGTATGGGCTTCTTGCTACCATGGGCGTTTTGACGCCTGAAGCCGTCGGGATCAGCGATGTCGTCGGGGATTAACCGAATGAAGAATAGGACGGGGCTTCATAGAGCTTGTTTCCGCCGTTAACGCCCTCTTAAGGCTTAAACCATCATAGGCTTGATCAATTCCGCGAAACGGCTGAAAAGAATTTAAAGCGCTGTCGCGCATACCACACATAACAAGCCCCTGAAGGGCACAGGTTCATGGAAAACACACAACCCGAACCCAGTATGGAAGAAATCCTGGCTTCAATCCGCCGCATCATCTCTGAGGATGAAGGGGAGATCGAAGCTGAATCTCAAGCGCCTGTTGCGTCCCAGCCCCCCCCATCGCAACCCTCCGAAGAAAAGGTCGAATTTGCCGAATCTGAGGCGGTGGATGAAGAGCATTCCATCGAGGATCTTGAGCCCTCTGATACGGGTTTAACCTCGTCGGAAGGTGTTGAGTCTCAAGATAACAGTTCTGATGATGTCGCAGAAATGCATCAAGAAATGGAAGATGATGAAATGGTTAATAAAATGACTGCTGCGGTTACAGCCGATGAGAATGAATCACTTCTCGACGAGATCACTGCGGCTGCGGCTACGCAGGCGTTTGATTCTCTCTCCCAAAACATCCAGGTTTCTAAAGGTGACGGCCGAACGCTAGAGGACATGGTCGCCCAGTTCTTGCAGCCAATGCTGAAAACATGGCTTGATGACAATCTTCCCGCCATCGTTGAAGACAAGGTTGAAGAAGAAGTCCAGCGTTTGGCGCGTCGGCGTCGCTAGCGGGCCTTCCGATATCCGCGAAGAGCCGGCCTTCAGGCCGGCTTTTTTGTTGCCATCGGGAAGAGACAGGTTTTGACGGCGAACGCACCCAAGCTATAAGGCGCGAAACCAGCCACGTAAGACGATCATGTTAGAGAAAAAATTCGATTTTGCAGCCGCCGAACGGCGCATCTATGAAGCTTGGGAGCAATCGGGCGCTTTCAAGCCTTCCGACCGGCCTGACGCCGAGCCCTTCACCATCGTGATCCCGCCGCCAAATGTGACGGGAAGCCTGCATATGGGGCATGCGCTCAACAACACGCTGCAGGACGTATTGTGCCGGTTTGAGCGGATGCGCGGGCGCTCGGTTCTTTGGCAGCCGGGCTGCGATCACGCCGGCATCGCGACGCAGATGGTTGTCGAACGGCAATTGGCTGAAAAGCAGGAGCCGTCCCGGCGAGAAATGGGGCGTGAAAAATTCGTTGAACGGGTCTGGCAGTGGAAAGAAGAGTCCGGCGGCCAGATCATCCATCAACTCAAACGCCTGGGCGCCTCCTGCGACTGGTCGCGCGAGCGCTTCACCATGGATGAAGGGCTTTCGAAAGCCGTGCGCAAAGTCTTCGTTCAGCTCTATGAGGAAGGCCTCATCTATCGCGACAAGCGGCTGGTCAACTGGGATCCGAAATTCGAAACCGCAATTTCAGACCTTGAAGTTGAGAATACGGAAGTGGACGGCCATTTCTGGCATTTCAAATATCCGCTTGAAAACGGCGAGACCTATGAATTCCCGGTCGAGCATGACGAAGCGGGCAATCCCACGAAGTGGGAAACCCGCGATTATATCTCAATCGCGACGACGCGGCCCGAAACCATGCTGGGCGACGGCGCGGTTGCGGTTCACCCGTCGGACAAGCGTTACGCGCCGATTGTCGGCAAGCGCTGCCTGCTGCCGCTGGCCGACCGCTACATTCCGATCATTACGGACGATTATCCGGACCCGGACTTCGGCTCCGGCGCGGTGAAGATCACCGGCGCGCATGACTTCAACGACTATCAGGTGGCGATGCGCAACAATATCGAGATGTATGATTTGATGGATTCAAAGGCGCGCCTTGTCCATGAAGACTACGTCCCCGAGAAATATCGCGGCATGGATCGTTATGAGGCGCGAAAAGCCATCGTTGCGGACATCGATGCGCGCGGGCTGTTGATCAAGGTCGAAGACAAGAAGATCGTGCAGCCCTTTGGGGACAGGTCCGGGGTCGTCATCGAACCGATCCGCACCGACCAGTGGTATGTGGATGCCGCTGAACTCGCAAAGCCCGCCATTGAAGCAGTGGAGAACGGCGACACAAGGTTTGTCCCAAAGAACTGGGAGAAAACCTATTTCCAGTGGATGCGGAACATTGAGCCATGGTGCATCTCGCGCCAGCTCTGGTGGGGGCACCGCATCCCGGCGTGGTATGGGCCACCAATCGATGAAAATGGGAACCTTATACCTGGCCCAAGGTGGCTGTTTGTAGCTGAGAGCGCCGACGCTGCCTTGGAAAAAGCACGCTCATCCTACCCGCAAAACATCCGTGTAAAAATTGCAGAGTCGAATGAACTCGGCGGAGGAGCTGCTTGGGAAGACAAAATTTCTAGCGTTACACTTCAGCGCGACTCTGACGTTCTCGACACATGGTTCTCTTCGGCGTTGTGGCCGTTCTCGACGCTCGGCTGGCCGGAGGGAGACGCCGTGCGGCAGGATTATTCGATCCTTGCGCGCCACTACCCCACCTCCGTTCTCGTCACCGCCCATGACATCATTTTCTTCTGGGTCGCCCGGATGATGATGATGGGCCTTCATTTCATGAAGGATGAGAGCGGCGTTCCTGAAGTGCCGTTCAAAGATGTCTATATCCACGCACTGGTCCTCGACGAAAACGGCCAGAAAATGTCGAAGTCGAAGGGGAACGTGATCGATCCGCTGCTGCTGATCGACAAATACGGCGCCGATGCATTGCGTTTCACCCTTGTCGCCCAGGCCGCACAGGGCCGTAATATCCGCCTCTCCGAACAACGCGTTGAAGGGTATCGAAACTTTTGCACCAAGCTTTGGAATGCAGCGCGGTTTTGCGAGATGAACGGTTGCGTTCGCGACAATGTATTTGATCCGTCTACGGTGGAAGTTACGCTCAACAAATGGATTGTGCACGAGGCTGCAGCCTGCGCCAAGACTGTTACACGAGAGTTGGAAGCCTATCGTTTCAACGAGGCGGCGGGGGCGATTTATCGTTTTACCTGGAATGTGTTTTGCGACTGGTCGCTTGAGCTGGTTAAGCCCACATTTATGGGCGAAGAGGGCGCGCAAAAGCACGAGACTCAACAAACTTTGGCCTGGGCGCTCGACCGCATCCTGGTTTTGCTCCACCCCTTCATGCCCTTCATTACCGAAGAACTTTGGGGTGATCTTGCGAAACGCAAATCCGGACTTATTCAGAATGCCTGGCCTGACGCGGATGAGGCCCTTGATAACCTTGAAGCAGCTAGTGAAATGGACTGGGTCGTTCGGTTGATCACTTCGATCCGATCCTTGCGGGCGGAAATGAATGTGCCGGCTGGCGCGAAAATCCCGATGGTGCTTGTCGGCGCCAATGACGTTTCAAGCGCCCGCCTATCAGCGCACAAAGTGGTGATCGCGCGCCTCGCACGCCTGACGGACGTTACGACCGATCGCGACTCACCGAAGGGGGCTGTGCAAACCGTTCACGATGAAGCAACCGTCGCGCTCCCCATCGCTGACGTCATTGACGTTGGTGAAGAGCAGGCGCGACTTGAGAAAGAGATCGCCAAGGTCGTAGGTGAAATTACCGGCATCGACAAAAAACTGGCCAATAAGAAATTTGTTGAACGCGCCCCAGCCAGTGTTGTTGAAGAACAAAAAACAAGACGCGTCGATTTTGAAGAGCAGTGTGAAAAATTTGAAAAGGCGCTACAGCGATTAAAAGAATTATAGTCGGAGTGGAATATAGTCCGACTACGGATAAAACCGTCCCGAAAAATATCGGGACGGGTTTTTTTATTTTTAATTTAATGCTCAAGTACCTGTGAAGGCGCTGCGCGAAAAATGTTCAACTGTTGGCGCGTTGAGTGGAGAGATTGTTCTAGTTGCGTGACGGATAAATTCCATACAAGCAAATAATGAAATTCATCCCCAGAGATGGTTGCATATTGTTGATCGGTTGATTGTTGTTCGCGGTGACGGCGGCCTCTGAAGTTTCATCCGACGGGACTTTCGCCGTATGAATATGATTGACCTTTTGCTCAACTGTCTGGGCGTTAGTCTCCGATCCGAATTTGGAGCCAAGCCTACGATCGGTTAACCCCGGGCCATACCCAACGCCAACAGGCGTCCGCCCGCGCAGATCAGGCAAGCCGAATGTTGTTCGGCCATCGCCGCCATAGGTGGTTCCGAGAATAGAAAAAAGTGCCGTATTTTGGGAAATTGGCAAGAGTTGTCCATCTGCAAGCGCCCAGGATCTCGGCGCAAAATTACCCGCAAACATTTTCACTTCACCAATCATGCATTCTTGCGCTGCCGCCGAACTTATCATGCCGAACATGGTGAAAGCCGTAACGGCGGCGAAGGTCGCAGTGATATTACGCTTAAAGTTCAACATTAAATGTCCCCTTGAGTTGGTGGCTATCTGTACGCGATAAAAAACAAGACAGTTCGTCTGTAGCGAGATAGTCAATAAACGCATTGCACGGCGGTGACTATTAATCCCCAAGCACCACACAAAGCGCAGCAGATCGGCCATTCATTCGTTTGAAGATCATGACCGCTCTTCGGATCGCGCTTCGCCCGAAACGAAATCCAAATCAAAAAATAAGCCATTATGGTCCGTTGTGCAACTTTAAAGGTTGGATAACCTTAGGCATGGAATGACCATGATCCAGTTTTAAAACGGGTTTTTCTCAGTTTTCATAATTTTGATTTTTCAATAAAAAAGCCCCGGCTCACGCCGGGGCTATTCTTGTTGTTTTATGCGTACTCGGTATTAACTACCAGATATGAACGCGCTCTTCAGGAGGCAGATAAAGTGCGTCCCCTTCGGAGATATCAAATGCCTCATACCAGATATCCATATTGCGCACGACACCGTTCACCCGATAGCGGGCGGGTGAGTGCGGGTCGGTCGCGACCTGGTTTTTAAGGGCTTCTTCGCGCGTAACGCGTTTCCAGACCTGCGCCCAGGCCATGAAAAAGCGCTGATCCCCTGTAAAGCCGTCGATGACCGGCGCCTCTTCACCGTTCAACGATATCTTGTAAGCGTGATAGGCCATTGCGAGCCCGCCAATATCGCCAATATTTTCGCCCATCGTCAGCAGGGGATTAACCGGGAATCCCTCAACTGGCTCATAGGTGGCGTATTGAGCGCCAAGTCTGTCGGTGAGAACTTGGAATTTCTCGGTGTCTTCTTCCGTCCACCAATCTCTGAGTGCGCCGTCGCCATCGGACTTTCGTCCTTGATCATCGAAACCGTGACCAATTTCGTGACCAATCACCGCGCCGATACCGCCATAGTTGACAGCCGCATCAGCACCCGGATCAAAAAATGGAGCCTGAAGAATAGCTGCCGGGAATACGATTTCGTTACGGGTCGGGTTGTAATAAGCGTTCACCGTTTGCGGCGTCATACCCCATTCGGTCTTGTCGATTGGCCCGCCGAGTTTCGATATATTATCGTTCCACTGCCAGACATTTGAACGTTTGGCGTTGCCAAACGCATCGCCTTTTACGGCTTCGAGAGCGGAATAATCGGTCCACTTTTCGGGATAGCCGATCTTTGGCGTGAATTTATCAAGCTTTGCGTGCGCCTGAATTTTGGTCTCTTCTCCCATCCAGGACAAGTTGCTCAGACGTTCATCAAGCGCTGACCGCAGATTGGCGACGAGTGCGTCCATCTGAACTTTCGAGTCGGACGGGAAATGACGCTCTACATAAACTTGGCCAACAGCCTCGCCGAGGGCGCCGTTCACGGCTGCGACGCCACGCTTCCAGCGTTCGCGCTGCTTAGGCGTACCGCGCATTTCGGTGCCGAAAAATGCAAAATTGGCGTCGTCTAATTCCGTCGGCAACACACCCGAATTGGAGCGCAGGAGATGGAATTGCAAATAGTCGCGCCAGACTTCGACCGGCGTATCAGCAAAGATTTTTGTGAGGTTTTGTATTGCATCGTCCTCGCGCAATACAAACTCCGTCTGGCCCGTAAGCCCGCTCTCTTCGAGAATTGCATCCCAGGGGGCTTCAGGCGCGAAGGCTTTTAGCTCATCCAGGCTTTTGAGATTATAGGTGAGGTCGCGATTTCGCCTCTTGGCGGGCTCCCAATGGACCTCGGCCATCTTGTGTTCGAGATCGTAGATCGCCTGCGCCTTCTCGGCTGCGCCTTCAATTCCGCCGAGCGTCAGCATCTGCCTGATAAATTCCTGATATTTGACGCGCTTGTCGGCGAATTTCTCTTCGAGATAATAATCACGGTTCGGCATGCCAAGACCCGACTGGCCCATATAGGTGATGTAGCGATCGGGTTGTTTGGAATCGATGTTGACGAATGCGCCGAAGAAGGAGTTCGCGCCGAGTGCCGGATTGGACATGGCGCGCGCCACGTCCTCATGGCTCTCAAGCCCGGAAACATAGGCAAGATCTCCCGCTATAGGCTCAAGACCTTTGGCGTTGATTGCATCGACGTCCGTATAACTTGAGAAGAAGTCGCCGATCTTTTGCTCGATGGATCCATCCGCTGCTTCACCTTCGGCGGCGTCTTCAATAATTTTGCGCACGCGATCTTCAGAACGTTCGAAGAGTACTGTGAACGAGCCGTAGCTTGAAAACTCGTCAGGAATTTCGAACGTATCCAGCCATTTACCACCAACATGCTGGTAGAAATCATCGCCTGGCTTGACGGTTTCGTCGATATATTCGGTTGATACCCCCCATGCGCCCAGTTCAGCCTTGGCGGTTTCGACTGTCATGACTTCGGTTCCGTCATGGTCAGCTTTGTTCGTTTCAGCGTCTTGACCGCCGCATGCAGTAAGCGCAATTGCGGCAACGCCGCCTAGTAACCATCGTTTCACTGTGATCCTCCTTATTGAGCCCTGATTTTCGGATTTTCTTCAGGAGCCCCCACGTAAACATCCCTATTATGCAGCCAGGCCGCAAGTTGAGCGCGTTGAGCCGCGCCTATTTAGCGATGAGGTGTTCATTGCAGATATATTCAAAAACGCCATCTATTTCTTATCAAAATCTCGTAACATTGAGCATTGAGGCCGAAATTTTGCTTCGGACTGAAGGTATTCTCGACTTTTCATTTTTTGAAAGTGAACGTTGAAAGGCTTTGCGGCGATGCAGCATTTCGTTAAGCTCTACTCGATTCGCGTAACCGCATCGGGGGCGGCATGGACTTAAAAACTGTCATTCGCACAATTCCTGATTACCCTAACCCAGGGATAATGTTTCGGGATATCACAACGCTGCTCTCAGATGCGCGCGGCTTTCGTCGCGCCGTCGATGAACTGGTTCAACCGTTAGCGGGCGCCAAAATTGATAAAGTCGCCGGTATTGAGGCGAGGGGGTTCATCCTTGGCGGCGCCATCGCGCATCAATTGTCTGTGGGCTTTGTGCCTGTCCGCAAGAAGGGAAAACTACCCTTCGAAACAATCCATGAAACCTACGAACTCGAATATGGGATCGACCAGGTAGAAATTCATATCGATGCCGTCTCTAAAGGCGAGAGAGTTCTGTTGGTCGATGATCTTATCGCAACTGGCGGGACAGCCATGGCAGCCATTCGTTTGTTGGAAAGGCCGGGCGCCGAAGTTGTGTTGTGTTCCTTCATCGTTGATTTGCCGGAATTGGGAGGTTCTGACAAATTGCGCGCGATTGGCAAGAAGGTCGTGTCCCTCGTGGAATTCGAAGGGGAGTGAGGGCGAGAAATGACATTTTTCATTATTGGGTTGATGGTTTTTTTCGGCGCACATAGCTTCACTGCATTTTTCCGAAACGCGCGACAAGGAGTAGTAGATAAAATTGGCGCCGGCGGATATCGCGGAGTTTATTCACTATTCGCGTTGGCCGGCCTCGTTTTTATCATCCTCGGCTGGCCCAATGCTGATACCGCGCCGATTTATATCCCGCCTTACTGGCTCAAACACATCGCTTATGTGCTGATATTATTGGCGTTCATTCTGTTGGCGGCAGCCTATGCGCCAAAGGGCAAAATCGCCGCGGCTGCAAGACATCCAATGCTTGCGGGCTTAAAATTATGGGCTTTGGCGCATTTGCTGGTGAACGGCGAAGTTCGATCGGTCCTGTTGTTCGGGGCGTTCCTTGCTTTCGGTATCGCCGATCGCATTGCGGTGAAGCGGCGCGGTGCTCCCGTTCCTGCAGTCGGCCCCTGGCGTCATGATGTCATCTCAATCGGAGTGGGGGCAGCAGCCTATGGGGCGATGGCTTTCTATTTGCATCCAATGATCACCGGTGTGTCCGTTTTTTAGATTTATTTTAGTGACGGCTCTCATGTAATATTGAACGTAGACGTAGTCTTTACGCCTTCCACGCCTTTTGCGCCTCCGTCACCTCCTCCATTTCATTTTCTTGTCACCTTCATCATGGCTCAACACGTCTATCGCGTTGCGAAAGTTTTCTTGATTGCCGCTGCAGGGTTTTCTGGGAATTAAGGCTCATACGACGAAGAGAATACAGGCGATAATACCGTAATCTAATCCTGCGCTCGCTCTGGGGTCAGTAAGGAATTCTGCCCCTTTCCCAAATCATAATTCTCACATCGATCGCTCGGAATGAAGGGCGCACCGCGGTCGCTTCTCACCACAAGGATGAGACGGATGATGTTCGCTAACGCTGATTTTTACGTCCTTTGCCTGCAGTTCTCCGCCCTGAAGGTCGAACCCGAAATGGTCACCGTCGCTTGGTCGTGGTAAATGGTCGTGAATGTGCTACAGCACATTGAATTCCATTCATTGGACGGGACTCGCGATGTCTGCACAAAATCACGGAAAACGGGTTACGGCGGCCAGTATATTTGCCCGTAAACGCAGCAAAGAACCGATTGTCAGTCTCACAGCTTATGATGCCCCGACCGCGGCTATTCTCGACCAGCATTGCGACCTTTTGCTGGTCGGTGATTCCGTTGGCATGGTCGTTCACGGATTACCGTCGACGGTTGGCGTCACGATTGAAATGATGATCTTGCACGGTCAGGCGGTGATGCGGGGCGCTCACCAGGCTATGGTCGTGGTTGATATGCCTTTCGGAAGTTATGAAGAGAGTCCTGAGCAGGCATTCCGTAATGCTGCACGGATTTTGGGCGAGACGGGCGCTCAGGCGGTAAAGCTTGAAAGCGGTCGATATGCTGCGGAAACCATTCGCTTTCTGGTTGAACGCGGCGTGCCGGTCATGGGGCATGTCGGGCTCAGACCTCAGGCAGTCAATGTTACAGGCGGGTTTCGGGCGAAAGGGCGGACAACAGAAGAGCGCGCAGAAATTCTTGCGGAGGCGGAGGCCACAGCAAAGGCCGGCGCCTTTGCCTGTGTCGTTGAAGGTGTCGCGGAGGATTTAGCCCGCGAAATAACCGAAAAAATTAACACGCCGACGATTGGCATCGGGGCGTCTTCTGCCTGCGACGGCCAGATCCTGGTCACTCAAGATATGCTAGGATTGTTCGATTGGACGCCTAAATTCGTTAAGCGGTATGCAGGATTGCGCCAAACCATTAATGATGCGGTGGAGCGCTATGCCGAAGAGGTGCGATCGCGCGCCTTTCCCGAAGCGGCGCAAGTTTATCACCTGCGGCCAGTCAAACCAGGTGGCTAGCCAGGGATGGGGAACCTTCGCATTGCGCACCGCACCAAAGATCGGTAGAACCGGCCTCGACAAAAGTCGCTCTCTCCAGAAATGCGGATCCCGGTTTCAGGAGAGGCAGAGAATGAATACTAATACTGGAACCGTTTCCTGATCCGTTCAGATGCGAAAAGGTTCTAGATTACGGGTCTGTATCAGCAGGCGAGAAAGGGCGTCGCGGCGTGGCAAACGACGAAAGCGTACTTCGCGAAGTCGATCAGGAATTGGCGCAAGAGCGCCAATGGGAGTATTTTCGCAAGAACGGTCCGCTCGTGATTGGCGCTGCAATTCTCGTTGTGGCGGCCGTCGGTGGATGGCAGTTTTTCAATTTTAGTAAAGCTGAAACAGCAAAGCAGAGTGCGCTTGAATATAATAGCGCAATTGAAGTTCTGGAAGAAGACCCAACAGGCGGTCTAGCGGCGTTGGATGGTGTCTTTGAGGAAACCTCTGGCGGTTACCCGGTGCTTGCGCAGTTGCGCCGCGCCGCAATACTTGCGAGTGAGGATGATCGATTGGGTGCGTTAGCGGCCTATCGGTCTGTGGCTGCTGACGGGCGTACGCCAAAACATCTTCGTGACCTAGCGCGCTTGCGCGCTTCGTATTTACTCCTCGAGGATGGTCGCGATGCGGTGACAGCGGAGCTAGGGCCGATGGTCGAAGCGCAAACCCAATTTGGATATTATGCCCGCGAAATCGCTGCGCTCTCGGCTCTTGAATCCAAAGATTACGATACAGCGCTGAGGATGTTTCGTAGCGCATCAATCGATCTTTTCGCTCCTGCGCCTGTTCGGCAGCGTGCGGAAGAATTAGCAGCGCTGTCTGCCTCAGGTAAGTCGGGCGTTAATATCTTCGGTGAGTGGCGCACGGAAGATTTATTCAAAGCGATCGGTGAAGACATTGATGAAGGCGCCGCAGACGATGAAACCGTTATCGACGAACCCGGCTCAGACGACAGCCTGGATGAAAGCGGGCCTGACGAAGATGAAGCCGAAGAGTCAAGTGTTGAGCAAAATGGCGACGCGAGTAAGAGCGACGCGAGTGAAAACGGGTAAATCGATATGACAACGGATTACGCTTCGAACCGCTGGGGCGTGCGAGGGGCTTGTATGATTGCGGCTCTTCTCATTATGGCGGGGTGCTCAAATCCGATTTCACGCGGCATTTCCGGTATCTTTGGTGGCGGTGATGAGGATAAGGAAAGCAATGTGCCAGAAGAAGACGAGCGCATTTCAATTCTGGAGCTCGAGGAAACAATCACCGCTGATCCTCGATACGCCAGCATCATCGTCGAATTGCCGCCAGCTTACAAAAATATCTCCTGGCCGCAGCCGGGTGGCGAAGCAGACCATACGCTCCATCATTTAAGCGCGCCGCTGGATTTAAAAATTGTATGGCGAACGGATATTGGTTCGGCGGCTTCCAGGCGTGCTCGGTTAACCTCGCCGCCTGTTATTGCTGATAAAAAGGTATTCGTGACCGACGCCAAAGCCCGCGTGTCTGCGTTCGATATTGACACCGGCAAACGCTTGTGGCGGACTGAATTAACGCCTGACATCAAAGAAAAATTCCGTGTGCGGGAAATTTTATCACGACCTAATCCGGCTCAGATCGGTTTCGGCGGCGGCGTGGCTTTCGATGAGGGGAAATTGTTCGTAACCTCCGGTTTTGGCTTTGTCGCTTCACTCGATGCCCAAACTGGAGAAGAGCTCTGGAGAACACAAACCAACTCCCCCGTGCGAACGCCGCCAACGGCTTATCGCGGGAGTGTCTATTTCACGACAAATACCAACCAATTCGTCGCGCTAAACGCGGAAACTGGTGAAGAAGAATGGGATTACGATTCCTTCGAAGAAACCGCGCGTATGCTTTCCTCGGCCAGCCCAGCCGCTGCTGGAGATCTCGTTGTGGCGCCATTTTCCTCGGGTCAACTGGTGGCATTTCTCGCGGGCAGTGGCCGGCCGGTCTGGACCGATACTTTGGCGCGCAGTAGTCGTCTTAATGCTCTTTCCATGCTCAATGACATTGCGGGCAGCCCTGTAATTGACCGGGGGCTTGTTTATGTTGTCAGCCATTCTGGGCAACTCGTTGCTATCGATATCCGCACCGGGGATCGCGTTTGGGAGACTTCGGTTGCAAGCCTTCAGATGCCTTGGGTGGCGGGCGACTATATTTATGTAGTTTCTGTCGATTCCGAGCTGGTATGTGTGTCGCGTGCGGATGGCGCCGTAGTGTGGGTTTCGCAGTTGCGGCGTCATGAAAAGGTCAAAAAGAAAAAAGGTCGCATTACCTGGTCTGGACCAGTTCTGGCGGGCGATTATCTCGTTTTGGTGTCGAGCCTAGGTCAGGTCGCTAAAGTATCGCCGCTTGACGGCGCTGTGATCGATACCAAAAAAATCAGCGATGGATCAGTTGTCTCGCCAATCATTGCTGATGAAAAGCTCTTTATCCTGACTGAAGAGGGTAAGCTGGTAGTGATGCGATAGTGTGGGTGGAGAAATTTTGACCATGACACACAAGGTTGCGATCATCGGTCGCCCGAATGTTGGAAAATCAACGTTGTTCAACCGTCTATCGGGTAAGCGATTGGCGCTTGTCGATGACCGTCCTGGCGTTACGCGTGACCGGCGCGAAGGTGATGCGCAGCTCGGCGATTTAAAATTTATCGCGATTGACACACCCGGCTTGGAAGAGGCGCCGGAAGCAGCCCTTGAGGGGCGCATGCGAAAACAGACCGATCGCGCGATCATGGAAGCCACTGTCTGCGTTTTCGTGATTGATGCACGGGCGGGATTGTCACCCATAGACTTCGCGTTTGCTGAGATCTTGCGCTCGTGCGACAAGCCAATTGTGCTCGTCGCGAACAAAGCCGAGAGTATTGCCGGCGAAGCGGGGGTCTATGATGCTTTCGAGTTGGGGCTTGGTGAACCGATACCGTTCTCCGCAGAACATGGCATCGGCATGAGCGAGTTGTTTACTGCACTCGAACCATATTTGACCGTGGATGAGGACTCCGATGACGATGAAAACGAAATCGAGTGGGATGATCCGCTAAAGCCTTTACGGGTGGCTATCGTAGGACGCCCCAATGCTGGTAAGTCGACACTGATAAATAAGATGATCGGAGACGACCGGTTGTTGACGGGACCGGAGGCGGGAATCACCCGTGATGCGATCTCGGTCGAATGGCAATGGCGCGGTCGCGATCGCGACTGGCCGGTAAAACTGTTCGATACAGCAGGGCTGAGAAAAAAAGCCAAAATTCAAGACAAACTTGAAAAACTCTCCGTCGCCGATGCCTTGAGGGCGGTGCAGTTCGCTGAAGTCGTCGTCTTGTTGCTGGACTATCAAGCACCGTTTGAAAAACAAGACCTCCAGATCGCGAACCTCGCTTTGAGGGAAGGACGTGCTTTGGTTCTTGGCGTCAATAAATGGGATCTCGCAGAAGATCGCGACGTTGCGTTTCGAAAATTGCGAGAACAGACTGCACGGTTGTTGCCTCAAGCGCCCGGAATACCAATTGTATGCTTGTCGGCGAAATCCGGTCAGGGCGTTGACAAGTTAATGCCCGCGGTCACCAAGGTCTATGTCGACTGGAATGCGCGGGTCAAAACGTCGGATCTCAATGATTGGCTCCATGAAGCCGTTGAGCGGCATCCGCCGCCTGCTGTGTCAGGTAAGCGTGTGAAATTGCGCTACATTGCTCAAACAAAAAGTCGGCCGCCGACTTTCGTCGCCCAGTGCTCGCGCGCCGACGCCGTCCCCGAATCCTATAAGCGTTATCTCATCAACAGCATTCGTGAAGCTTTCGAAATCCCGGCTACGCCGATCAGATTGATCTTGAAGAAGCCTGCTAATCCCTACGTCTCGAGCTGATCAAGTCCGTGGATGAAGCGTGCGGCTTGTCTTGTTAGGCTTTGGGCCAATCACGGAATGCCAACCTCTCGCATTCCCCTTCATAGGTGATGGATACGGCATGATAGAGCAAATCGCCTATTTCATCAGGGCACGGGATGGTTTCAGGGTTTTCCCCTGGCATGGCCTGGGCGCGCATTTTGGTCCGCATGGGGCCGGGGTCGATGATGGAAACCCGGATGTCCGTCTTGTTTGTTTCCAATGCATAAGTTTGAGCGAGAGTTTCAAGCGCAGCTTTTGAGGCTGCATACGCACCCCAGAAAGCGCGCGCCTCCAGCCCACCGACGCTGGAGGAAACGAAGGCGACCCGCGCAGCATCGCTCGCACGCAAAAGCGGGTCGAGCGCCCGTATTAGCCTCCAATTCGCTGTGACATTGACATCGAAAACCTGTCGCCACGCTTTTGGGTCGATGTCTTGGAGCGGCGCTAATTCACCGAGAACGGCGGCGTTGGCGATCAGGATATCGAGCTTGCTGAAACGCTCAGCCAGAACAGCGCCAAGGTGTTCGATTGATTGATCGTCAGCGAGATCGGCAGGGATCAATGACGCTTTACCGCCGGCGGCGGTAATCTCGTCATCGAGCTCTTCCAGGCCGCCAACGGTGCGCGCGAGCGCCAGCACATGCGCGCCTGCTACCGCCAACGCTTTCGCGGCTGAACGGCCGATGCCCCGTGAAGCGCCGGTCACAAGCGCGATCTTACCGGAAAGGTCAGGAATATTTTGAGTGTTTGTCATGCTGGTTTGCTACGATGCGTGACCTTTCTATGCAAGCTACAGGCGAAACCAGGCGCCTCTTTTTATGGTCGTTGCAATCGGCCACATTTGTCACCGTTTTATCGACTCCAAAGCCTTTCTCTCCGAGCCGTGACTTGGCTATGCGGCGCCGCCGAATTAGGGTGCCTTCAAAGATGAACGAAAACAGGATTTGCGCCATGACAATGAACTTTAATCTCACTATTTCGATGATTTCCGCTCTATGCCTGGGCGCTGTTACGGGCTCACCAGTGGCGGCGTCTGAACACGCTCCTACGCTGGAGGCGACAAAAGCGCGGCTGGCCGAGTTGATCGCCAGTGATGCTCGCCCCGCTAGGCACAAGGCGCGCGATCAATATCGCCATCCTTACGAGACACTGACTTTTTGTGGTGTTCAGTCTGATATGCATGTGGTTGAGATCTGGCCGGGCGGCCAGGGCGGCTGGTATCGGCGCATCATTGAGCCGCTAATCGAAGAAGGCGGTGGGCTTTACTTCCCGGTCCTCGAGCGCGACGCGTTCCCTGGTAAAATGGAAGACATACCCTATGGGCAGGTGGATATGGTTTTCGTATTTCGGTCTCATGGTTTCATGATCTACGACGAGCCCGCTCAAAAACATGTTGATGCGGTATTCGAAATGCTCGCCCCAGGTGGTGTCTTTTGTATTGTCGACCATGCTGGAGACGAATCTATTCCTCAGGACCCGGACGGAGAAAATGGCTACGTGAATGAAAGTCATTTCAGGGAGCTGGCCGATAAAGCCGGGTTCACCTTCCTCGAGTCTTCAGACATCAACCGCAATCCGAAAGACACCAAGGATTATCCGCGCGGCGTTTATTCTCTACCACCCACGTTATCACGCAGCCTTCCCGGCATGCCTGACCGGAAAAAATATATTGAAATTGGCGAGAGTGATCGCTTCACTCATAAATACGACAAGCCTGAATAATTATTCCGCTGCTTGGAGAGTATCGCTTAACCAGCTATCTATTGCGTTCAGGGCGCGGGCGCAGATGGCGGCTTTTTTTGCGCGCCCTTTTTCCTTGCCTTTCAACCGTCTGCCGGTTTCATCCGTCTTCGGAAAGTCAATCTCGGGGAATAACCCAAAATTGATGTTCATGGGCTGGAAAGTATTTTTGCCGCCAGCGCCGCCGGATAAATGTCCGCCAGTAAGGTGTAATAAGAGCGCCCCAAAGGCTGTTGTGGCGGGCGGCGCAGTGATGGCTTGCCCTTGAAGGTCAGCGGCGGCGAAGCGCCCCGCGAGCAGGCCGATGGAGGCGCTCTCCAGATATCCCTCAACCCCAGTGATCTGACCCGCGAAACGCAAAGACGGGCGCGCTTTCAGGCGCAACGTTTCGTCGATGAGGCTTGGAGAATTCAGGAACGTATTGCGGTGAATACCGCCAAGGCGGGCAAATTCTGCACCTTCAAGACCGGGGATCATCCGGAACAGGTCCATTTGTGCGCCATATTTCAACTTGGTTTGAAATCCGACCATATTATAGAGCGAGCCGAGTGCGTTATCCTGGCGTAACTGCACCACCGCATGGGCGCGGGCGCCGGTGCGCGGGTCGGTGAGGCCAACCGGCTTCATTGGGCCGAACCGTAATGTCTCTCGTCCCCGTTCAGCCATCACTTCTACCGGCAGGCAGCCTTCAAAGTAAGGGGTTTTCTTCTCCCATTCTTTGAATTCGGATTTATCACCGGCCAAAAGGGCATCGATAAATGCGTTATACTGATCTTCATCAAGAGGGCAGTTGATATAATCGGCCCCGTCGCCGCCGGGACCTTTTTTGTCATAGCGTGACTGAAACCAGGCGATGTCGAAATTGATCGACTCTTTATGGATAATCGGCGCGATGGCGTCGAAAAAGGCGAGCGCGTCTTCCCCCGTCAAGGCGTGAATGGATTGCGAGAGAGCAGGCGAAGTGAGCGGGCCTGTGGCGATCACCACATTTGACCACTCTTCGGGCGGCAGACCTGCGACTTCTCCACGCTCAACTTGAATATTTTGATGGGATGTTATGGCGTCGGTCACCGCAACGGAAAACCCGTTACGATCGACTGCCAGGGCGCCGCCCGCCGGCACCTGATTGGCGTCGGCGCAGCGCATGATGAGCGACCCGGCCCGACGCATCTCCTCATGCAACAACCCGACGGCGTTTGATTGTGCATCGTCAGATCGGAACGAGTTGGAACACACCAGTTCCGCGAAATTGTCGGTTTCGTGGGCCTCCGTCATGCGGATGGGGCGCATTTCGTGAAGGATCACCCGGGCGCCTGCATTTGCGGCGGCCCAAGCGGCTTCCGAGCCCGCAAGTCCGGCGCCGATAATGTGTATGGGGTTCTTTTCGCTCATATCAAAAGGCTTGTAGCGCCCACGCCGCATAAGGGAAACCTTTTAGGATACCGGTTGGCGTTCGAGCGTATTGACGCTAGCCTTGATCCAGTGGGGATGAGTGAGTGAGGGGCCAGAAATCATGAAACTGCCGATTTTGTCGGTTGCAGGCGAGGCGCTCAATTTCGGCGCCAGGCGCATGGAAACCATAATGCGCGTTGCCTGGTTGCCGATCGTGCTGCTCCTCATCGTCAACATGGTCAAAGTTTATGCCTTTCTCACTGTCATCGCCGGTGAGGTCATCACTTTTGAACAGGTGCCGAATTTTGCGCAGGCCGAGGCGCTGTTTGAATTTTATAAAGATCAAGGATGGGCCAATAACCCTCAAGCAATGTGGACCGTCACGATCAGTTTTTGGGTTGCGCAAATCATTCTTCTCTCGTCTTTTATGGCGCCGCTGATTCGATATTCTGGTTTGGGTGAACGACCGTCACGAGGGGTTGTTCATCTTCCCTTTGGTGTTGATCAGATCAGGTTGATCATTGCGGGTTTCTTCAGTTCTTTGACGACCGGAGTTCTGGCTTATGGGCCGCTTTGGGCGGCGAGTAAGTTTGTCGGGCAGTATATTGACGAAGCTCTCTCTAGAACACTCGCCTATTTTCCCAACCCTGACAGTTTGCACCAACTGGAAATCGTCACGGAGCGCGACGCACTCACCGCCAGCGGTGATATTTGGATCTTTGATGTCGGCATTCCTTGGGTTGCAACGATACCCTTCGCAATCGTGTTATGGGTTATTTTGACCATGCATTTCCATCCGCGTAATCGTTTGAATGGCGGGCCGCCAAATTTATTGGCGCGCGCTTTTGGATCGGGGCTGGCTGTCGCCGCCATGATCCTGGTGTCGTTTGGTTCATTGAAAATGTTGGGAGAGGCGGACACGAAGCTTTTCGCGCCGGCTGCGGCTGTTTTGCTCCTGCTATCCTATCTGGCATTGCGATTGTTCGCCTATCCGGGGGTGGCCGTTGCACGTAAATCACTGGCGCCGGGGCCGGTGTGGCGTGTTACGCGGGGCTGGAACCTGTTGCGCTTGTTGGCCGTGGGTTTGATCGTTTCATCCCTGCTTCTTGCCGCTGTCTGGGTCGTCAATAATTTCGTTCTTCAGGGTGTCATTTTATCCACGATCCTCAGTCTCCTTCAGGTCGTCGCATCATCAATGACGCTCATATCGAGTGGAGAATTGCCAGGGTGGGTCCTTCCTGCATTCATCTTGATCTGGGACGGTGTCAAAATCCTCATCAATGTATTTCTGATGTTCTTTAGCTATGGCGTTCTCGCGGG
>JAJFFW010000085.1 GCA_021776435.1 Parvularculaceae bacterium
TTCGAACGGGTGCGCCGCGATTCCTCTAACCTCTCTTTCTCCTATGTTGACCTGACTAAACCGGAAAATCTCGAAGCGGCGATCACGCCGGAGACCAAAATGGTCTGGTTGGAAACGCCGACCAATCCGATGTTGAAGATCGTTGATATTGAAGCCATCGCCAAAATCGCCCACGCCAAGGGTCTGTTGGTCGGCTGCGACAACACCTTCGCCTCACCCTATTGCCAGCGCCCGCTCGATAGCGGCGCCGACATTGTCATGCATTCGGCGACCAAATATCTCGGCGGTCATTCCGACGTCATCGGCGGCGTTCTCGTGGTCAACGATAAAGATCTTGGTGACCGCCTCGCCTTTTTGCAAAACTCTATCGGCGCCATTCAAGGTCCATTTGATTCCTTTCTGGCCTTACGGGGTTTGAAAACGCTGGCGCTGCGCCTGGAACGCTCTTGCCAGAATGCCCATGGCCTTGCCGAATGGTTTGAAGCGCACCCGGCAATCGACCGGGTCAGCTATCCCGGCCTCAAATCCCATCCCGGCCATGAAGTCGCGGCGCGCCAGATGGATGCGTTTGGCGGCATGGTGACGGTGTTCGTCAAAGGCGGGCTCGACGCAGCAAAAGCCATGCTGGAACGGGTGGAGCTTTTCACCCTTGCTGAGTCTCTCGGCGGTGTCGAAAGCTTGATCGAACATCCAGGCATTATGACCCACGCCTCAATTCCGGCGGAACGACGCACCGAACTTGGCGTCGATGACGCATTGGTGCGCCTGTCGGTCGGGGTTGAAGACTTCGAGGATCTCAAGCGTGATCTCGAACAAGCCTTGGCGGGGCTTTAGATCGTGATTGTGAAGCGCGGGCGCGCGTGACTTTAAGCGCACGCCCGTTACACTCCCCAAAAATTTTCTGGAGGGAATCAGCCTATGCGCGCCGCACTCGCCGCCATCATCGTATTTCTCGCCGCCGCCCCGGCATGGGCCGAACCGATCGATTACTTCGCCATTCCAGGCGTCGAATACGCCCCCGGCATCACAACGCCAGATACCTTTCTCAGATTCGGGCTTGGCGAAAAACCAGTGCGCCATGATGTGATGGTCGATTATCTGCGCACGATCGCCGGACAGTCTGACCGGATCACCGCGGAGACGATCGGGTACACCCATGAGGGCCGGCCGATCCTGTTTTTCACGGTCACCTCACCGGAAAACCAAGCGCGCATAGATGACATCAGGGCGGCGCATCGATCCCGCCTCGACCCAACAGCGCCCGACGTTGAAGGCCCTGCCGTCGTTTGGCTAAATTACGGCGTACACGGCGCGGAATCGGCTGGTATGGATGCGGCGATCCCGACACTCTACCATCTTGCCGCTGCGCAAGGCGATGAAATCGAACAGACACTGCGCGATACCGTCATCGTTATGGTGGCGATTTTTAATCCGGATGGCCACTCGCGACGGATCAATCATGTCTATACGTTTTCAGGCGACGTGCCTGTAACAGATGCGGCGCACGAGCAACATAATCTATGGATCGAAGCGCGCACCAACCATTACTGGTTTGACTTAAACCGAGACTGGCTCTTGCTAACGCAACCTGAAAGCCAAGCATGGATTACCAAATGGCATGAATGGAAGCCCAATGTCTCAGCTGACTTTCACGAGATGCAATCAGACTCAACGTATTATTTCCACCCAGGAGAGACAAAACGAAAAAACCCGCTCATTCCAAGCCGAGAACGCGAACTCCTGTTGACAATTGCAGAAGGCCACGCCGCCCAGCTTGATACGTTGGGTGAGCTCTACACATCCGAAGAGGGTTTCGATAATTTCTATATTGGGAAGGGCTCAACTTACCCGTCAATCAATGGCGGGGTGGGCATTTTGTTTGAAGCAGCGGCGGCGCGCGGCGGGACGATCGACACCATCAATGGCGTTAGAACCTATGCACAAAACATCCGCCTTCATTTCAACACTTCGCTGACAACGATCGAGGGCGGTCGAAAAAACCGTAAGGAATTACTTTCCTATCAACGCGAATTCTTCGCCGGTGTCGGCTCTGCTGCACGCAGCCATCCCGTCAAGGCCTATGTGTTTACAACCAATGGCGATGAAGCCAGAGCCGATCTGTTTTTGCAATTGATGGCGCGCCATGACGTGAAAACCTACCGGATCTCGCGCGATCTTGTCGCCGGCGGCAGGACCTATGAAGCGGAAACCAGCTTTATCGTTCCGTTGCGGCAGCCGCAGTTCACGATGATCCGCGGCATTTTCGACCGGGTGACCGAATTCGAAGAGAATATCTTTTACGACGTATCCGGATGGACGCTCCCTCTTGCTTATGATCTTGACTACGCGCCACTCGATGGCTTGCGTTATAAGCAATCACTGCTCGGGGAGGCGGCCCCGAGATTCGAACGAGACACGCCCATGCCTGGTGACGCACGTTACGGGTATATTTTCAGTTGGGACGATTATTACGCACCGCGCGCGCTCTACCGTTTCATGAACGAAGATATTATCGCACGTGTTCTGATGAGACCAAAAACAATCGACGCCAATGGAGAACCGCGTAAATTTGAAAGAGGATCGATCTTTATCCCCTTCGCCGGACAAACCGTTTCGAGGGAACGAATAAAGGATATTGCACGGGAAGTGACACAACAAGATCAGGCGCACGTTTATGCCGTTAACAGTGGTAATGCCGCTGCTGGCACAGGTGATCTCGGCGCCGATAGCAGCGTCCGCACACTAAAAAAACCGACAGTACTGATGGTGTTCGACGATGGCGTGCCTCGATACAGCGCCGGTCAAATTTGGCATCTGCTGGACCACCGTATGAAAATACCATTGGTCTTGCGGCGGAAGAACGATTTGAGTCGCGTCAACCTAAGTGATTTCTCACACTTAATCTTACCCGGCGGCGGGACGCTCGATGAAAAAACGACCGCGAAAGTTAAAGACTGGGTCATGGCCGGCGGCGTGTTGATAGCAACCAAGCGGGCGGCGGTGTGGAGCCAATCCAATTTCTTAAACGAAGACGACATCCGAGGCGATGAGGCGGAATCCGACGGCGCAGATGATGAAGTCGCCACCGAGCGCTTTGACTATGCCGATAAAAACATAGCCGACGCAAAACACGTCATAGGCGGCGCCCTCTTCGAAAGCGATCTTGATTTCACGCATCCCCTTGGATTTGGGTATCGTGACCGATCGATCGCCACCATGCACAATTCAACGGAAATTCTCAAAACACCAATTGATCCGATTGCAACGGTGGCGCGTTATACAGAGGCGCCCCTTTTGTCTGGTTACGCATCCGACCTCCGCAAGGAAGAAATCTCCGGCACGCCGATGTTGACCGGAAACCGGCTCGGCGTGGGCGCAGTGATACTATTTGCGGACGATCCTTCGTTTCGCGCGACATTTTACGGTGCGGATAAATTGTTTATGAATGCGATCTTTTTCAGTTCGCTGATAGATCGTTCGCAATTGCCCTAAACGGCCCTTACGCAAAGGCGACGTCACCTATGAGAGATGACGTCGCCCCCGTTCACCGCCAGCGGGGGAGGTGCTGACGATCAGTATTGGACCCCAGTCATAGGTCCAATCCGGAAAGACGGCGACGCCCCGAGAACAGATAAAATCGAATCAAACTCTTCACGCGCGACCAGGTAATCCCGATACGTTTGCAGATCTTTTTCGAGTGAATCTTATTTCGCCAACCAGCCCTTTATGCATAAGTAGATAGATTGGTTGCTTCAAAGCGTCAATTCACTTCAACGCTATTGACGTGCCGAAATTCACGCACTCGTAAATGCAAATGCAGATTGTTAAAAAAAACACAACCAGATGACGTATACGAAAAACACCGCAACCCTAAAACGTGAGTAAAATCAACAATTGAGGAATTTTTCCGATGGCGTCTGTCGAAGGCTCACGCAGTTTCGCTGAATTGATCAATGATACGCTCTCGCCAGTAAGCGATTTCGTCAGTTCCATCATTTTCTATTCCGTAAGAATAAACGGCGTGGACCTGCCAATTGTTGTTGTGTGGCTCATTGCTGCTGCTGCATTCCTGACCATCGCACTTCGGATGGTCAATCTCCGAGGCTTCCGGCACGCATTATCCTTGGTTGCAAAGGGAAAAGATGATCACTCCGGTGACGGTGAAATATCTCATTTCGAAGCCCTCAGCTCGGCGCTTTCCGGCACCGTTGGGCTGGGCAATATCGCCTCGGTGCCTGTTGCGATCGCATTGGGAGGACCAGGCGCAATTATCTGGATGATCCTCGCCGGATTTTTCGGGATGACGGCTAAATTCGCGGAATGCGCCCTTGCCGTAAAATACAGGAAGGTGAAACCGGACGGCTCCACCATTGGCGGACCAATGTATTACATAGAGGCTGTCTTCGCTCGCCTTGGTTTAAAAACTATCGGCAAGGCGTTCGCAATATTCTTTGCTGTGATGACCATGGGCGCCTCCATCAGCGTCTTTCAGGTCAATCAGGCGCACGCCCAGTTCGCGAACGTAACAGGTCACTCCATTCCCATAATCTTCGGTGTGATAATGGCAGGCATGGTCGGCATCGTAATCATTGGCGGTATTCGAAAGATCGCCCGTGTGACGTCGATCCTTGTACCCTTCATGGGAGTGATTTACGTCGGCGCGGCACTCATCATTATTGTTTTCAATGTTGGTGAGCTGCCGAATGCAGTCAGTGAAATCTTTCGCAGTGCTTTTGGGCTTGAGGCCGCGGGTGGGGGAATTATTGGCGCCCTCATTAATGGTGTACAGCGCGCGACATATTCCAGCGAAGCAGGTGTCGGTTCCGCCGCCATTGCGCACTCGGCCGTACGCACCAATGAACCCATGACTGAAGGCTATGTCGCACTTCTTGAGCCATTCATCGACACCGTCGTTGTTTGCACAATCACTGCATTGGTGATTATCGTTACGGGCGTGCATGAGCCCCACCTCTATGCACCGAAATCCGAAATCGTCGGCATCGAAATCACCTCGGCGGCATTCGCCAGCATGTTCGCGTGGTATCCCTATGTGCTTTTGATCTCGGTGCTTCTATTTGCATTTTCTACGCTTGTGACATGGGCTCATTACGGATCACAAGCCGCTGCATACCTCTTTGGAGCAACACGGCGCGTCGAAGTCGCTTTCAAAATCACGCTCTGCACATTGCTTTCGACCGGTGCGGCGATTCAATTGTCTTCGGTCATAGATTTTATCGACTCGATGCTATTTGGAATGGCCATTCCGAACATTATAGCGCTGTACTTTCTACTGCCGGAACTGCGCGGCGATATGAAAGCCTATGAATTAAAGGTCGGCATCAAGTAACACGACTCACTTAGCGAGCGGATGCGCCTTGTTATAGACATTGAGCAGGTCAGTGACTTCAATTTTCGTGTACCGTTGCGTAGCGGCCAAGGAAGTGTGACCGAGCAACTCCTGGATGGCGCGCAAGTCACCGCCTGCCGCCAGAAGGTGCGTAGCGAAGGAATGTCTCAGCGCATGCGGCGTTGCCGTTTCCGGCAAGTCGAGCCCCTGACGTAACGCCCGCAATGTGCGTTGCACACCAGCAGCAGAGAGAGGTTTGCCGCGCGCCGAGAAAAACAAGGGTTCATCAGCCTGCGTACCATAAGGGCAGAGCGCACGGTAGTTTTCTACCGCTTCGGCGACGATTTTCATTATAGGCACAGCGCGTATTTTTTCACCTTTGCCCCTGACGCGCAACGTCTCGGTAAACGGCGCCTCACCCCACTTCAGTGAAAGCGCTTCAGAAATCCGCAACCCTGCACCATATAGCAGCGTAAACAACGCGGCGTCGCGAGCGCTTTGCCAACTGGCGCCCCCAGTGGTTTCTTCCGCGTTCTCAGCCGCGTCAATAATCGCTTTTGCATCTGCGACGGATACCGGCCGTGGCAGACGCGCTTTAGTCTTTGGACCACGCAGTGTTGTAATCGCATCGTTATCAATATCTGCACGTCGCCGCAGAAAGGCGAAGAAAGACTTCAATGCGGACAGCTCAAGCTTAAGGGTTTGGGGTTGCAGGCCCTCCGCACGTCGCCATGCCAGGAACCCGCGAAAGTCCCGAGGCTCCAGTCGCTCTAACGCCTTTAGATTGGGCGGCGCGCCTATATGGTCAGTCAAAAATCGATCGAAATGCTCTAACGTCGCTGCGTAATTGCGAATCGTGTATACGCTAGCGCGCCTCTCAGATTTTAAACTGACCACAAATTGCGCCGTCCAGACGGCGAGACTGGCCGATTTCTTGGCAATATGTTTGGCCGCGTTCACACCTATTAGTCGCAACTACGATGGTTAAGAAAGCGTTGACAGTCTATTGCTTCGTCAGCGCAGCAAGATCGGCGCGCAGCATATCAAGACCCTCACCCGTCTGCGCAGATGTCGCGCGCACGATCGGGTGCGCCGCCGGCCGACGTTTTATCGCCTGCAACACTTCTGTAATCACTTGATCGAGCGCAGTTGGCTTGATTTTGTCTGCCTTTGTCAAAACGGTCTGATAATTGACAGCGGTTTTGTCGAGAAGGTCCATTACGTCATTATCAGAAGGCTTCAGGCCGTGACGTGAATCAATGAGCATACAAATACGACGCAACTCGGCGCGACCCGTAAGAAAATCGCGCGTCACACGGCTCCACTCGTCCACGTCCTTACGCGTTGCGCGCGCGTAACCATAGCCGGGCAGATCTACAAGCCGAAGCACGCCGCCGAGATTAAAGAAATTCAACTCCCGCGTCCGGCCCGGTGTGTTTGAGGTTCGCGCCAACGCTTTACGCCCTGTGAGCGCATTCAAAAGAGAAGACTTGCCGACATTTGAACGACCAGCAAATGCAACTTCCTGCGGACCGCCTTCCGGCAACCCCTCCATCTTCACCACGCCCAGCATAAACTCGCAGGGTCCAACGAAGAGTCGGCGCGCCGATTCAAGCGCTTCGGCATTGAATTCCAGATCCTCGGTCACAATCGCCAAACCCGACTACTCACCAGCGGCGGTCTTTTTATTAAAACTGGGAAATTTGAACCGTGTTCCCCAATCAATAGTTACCCCGTTTCGCTTCATGATTATCCACTGCTGGAGGATGGACAGCGCCGTATTCCAGAACCAGTAGAGAACGAGTCCCGCCGCGAATGAGGCAAACAGGAAGGTAAAGACGATCGGCATCATTCCGAAAATCTGCGCCTGAACAGGGTCTGCCGGCGGTGGGTTCAACTTGGTCTGGAACCACATCGCGATACCCATCATGAGTGGTAAAACGCCAATCCCTAAAAACGCGCCTATCATCGGAAGCGCCGAAGGATCATACGGCAACAATCCGAACAGATTGAAAAGCGATGTCGGATCAGGCGCAGAAAGGTCGCGAATCCACCCAAAAAACGGTTCGTGGCGCAATTCGATTGTAACAAACAACGTTTTGTACAGGGCGAAAAAAATCGGCATCTGAACAAGAATCGGCAAACACCCAGCAACCGGATTCATTTTCTCTCGCTTATAAAGCGCCATCATTTCCTGCTGCATCTTCGCTTTATCGTCCGGGTGTCGCGCCTTGAGTTTTTCGATTTGAGGCTGCAGCTTCTTCATTTTCGACGCCGTCTCATACCCCTTATTCGCAATCGGAAACAGTAACCCCTTAATAATCAGGGTAAGGATGAGAATAGCCACGCCAAAATTACCGATCATATCACCAAAAAAATTCAGCGTATAAAAGATCGGTCGGGTCAGGAAAAATAGATGACCCCAATCAACTGCCTTATCAAAATCGACAACACCGAGACCGCCCTTCTCAGGTGAGCGCTCATAAGATTGCAGAATATCCACATCCTTGGCGCCGCCAAATATGTGCGACGTCAAAGATAGGCTCTCTCCCGGATTGAGATCGCGCGCGGCCAGGGCATAGCTTGACCTGAAAATCGGTTTTTCTTCTGAACCAAATCTATCGATTGCCGCATTAAAGGATTCATCTTGCGGCGGGATCGCAGCGGCCAACCAGTTCTTATTGGTAATGCCTACCCAGCCCCCGGTTCCATCTGCTTTGACTGCGCTTTTGTTGCTCTTTTCGAGTTTTTTAAATTTTCGTTCAAAAAGTCGACCGCCGACAATCCCAACCGGGCCTTCGTGCAGGATCATAAAGTTTTTAAGATCGGATGGCATATTGCGTTGCACGACCAGACCGTAGGGTGTCAACGTCGAAACCGCCTGGCTTTCATTGCGTACGGTCTGAGTGACGGTGAACATGAAGACGTCATCAACTGCGATCGTTTTTTCAAACACCAGACCATCCTGGCGCCGCGTCAACGTTACAGGCGTCGTCGGCGTGAGGATTGCACCTGCTGACGTGGTCCACGCCGCGCCTTCCGACACTTTTCCGTCAACGGACCATCCCAATTCAACATAGTGGCCCTCCTCGGCAGAGCGGGGACGCAATAAGCGGATTTCAGGGCTTTCCTGATCCATTGTCTCGCGGTACTGGGTCAACAGCAGATCATCGATACGACCCCCGGCAAGATTGATCGACCCTTCGAGATTGGGTGTATGAATCGTCACACGCCCCGGCCCCATCGAAAGAGCGTCTTCCAGCGTTAGGCTTTCAACTGGCGCGGTGGTCTGACCCAAATCGCCAGCGTCGCCGCTCAACAAAAGCTCCTCCTGCGCAGTCTGATTGGCTGTTCGATACGCTTCGCGCTGAGGCCCAGCAATGAATTGATCCCACAAAAGCAGTACGCCCATTGAAAGCGCGATGGTCAAAATAAGATTGCGGTCCATGAATCTACCTGATGGTTTTCCAGTCGCTGCGCCCGGGGGCTCAACCTGTCTTGCGCCGAAGGCTTAAAAGGACGCGCTTCATTTCGTCAAGCAAAGCTGTGTAATTTCTCGAATCGGCTGCCCGACGGGCGATCACAACATAATCTGCCCCAGCTTGGGCATTGCCGGGGAATATTTCTCGCGCCGCAGCACGCAAGCGTCTGCGAATGTGGTTACGGACAACCGCCCCGCCAAGCTTTTTTGTGACCGTAAAACCGACACGGACATCATCGCACGCGTCTTCTCGAAATCGGCGCACCACTAAAAACGCGGTCGCACCCGATTTTGCTCCATGACGCAGTTTCAGGAAATCCGCTCTTTTTTTCAGCGTTTTCAACGCGAAAGGCGTATGAGACGCCCTTTCGCCCACGTCGTGACTGGTATTCGTCAGGCTGACAATTTCTTCCGCCCCTTGGCGCGGCGTGCTGCAAGCACCCGGCGTCCACCTATGGTCGCGGTGCGCGCACGGAAACCGTGGCGGCGTTTACGCTTAAGACGGCTCGGTTGATAGGTCCGTTTCATCGTTTTGCCCTCTAGGCGTTAGCAAGAGCGGCAGAGGCCGCGGAGAGAGCGCGCGGGATAACCGAGGCGGCATTTACAGTCAAGCCACGCCAGGAGAAATCTCCAATTTGTCGCGCTAATCGGCCCTTTCGGCCTTATTTCTCGCATTTGTGACCAGCTCATTGTCGATATTTTTAGACCGCACCAACTCTTCCCTGATAAGCGATCCTGAAGGCTGAGAGAGTTATCCCCCTTCTTCCCAACCAGGGTAGGATGATTGTACCAACAATGAAAATGAAAATCATGAATGCACCGATCACCGAATCCTCAAAATCATCAAGTTTTATTACGCGTTTTGGCCCCATTTTGCTTATCATCGCAGCCGTAATTGTGGCGTTTGTGTCGGGCTTGGACGAATATTTGAACCTTGCAGCCCTCAAACAAAATTACGCAACTTTAAAAGCCTTCGTCGCAGACCGGTTCGTGATGGCGCTGGCGCTTTATATGTTCATCTATATCGCCGTGACTGGTTTATCGCTGCCAGGTGCGACGGCGCTGTCTGTTTTTGGTGGGTTCTTGTTTGGAGTCGAGGTCGGCGTGGGCGTTGTCGTAGTTAGCGCCACGACCGGCGCAACGATTATATTTCTCGTTGCGCGAACCGCGATTGGCGACAGCTTGAGGCGCCGGGCGAGCGGTTTTGTCGCGAATGTGGAAAAGAATTTCAACGATAATGCCTTCAGCTACCTCCTTCTGTTGAGGCTGGTTCCTTTGTTTCCATTTGTAATCGTCAATATCGTTCCAGCCCTCACAGGCATGAAAACGCGCACATATGTGCTGGCGACGATGATCGGCATTATCCCGGGTGTTATTGCCTTCGTGAGCGCGGGCCACGGATTAGGCGCGGTTATAGAAGCGGGCGGCGAGGTGGAACTCCAGGGCCTGCTCCTTCAACCGGAAATCCTCACGCCAATCATCGCATTGAGCCTCCTGGCCCTCATTCCAGTCATTTATCGTTCGATGAAACCCAATAAACAAATACGGAATTCTTGAGGAGCAAAATGGGCGAGACGATTTCAACACATTTGTGCGTCATCGGAGCAGGCTCGGGCGGATTGTCCGTCGCAGCAGGCGCAGCCCAACTCGGCCGTAATGTTGTTCTGATCGAAAAAGGAGAGATGGGCGGCGATTGCCTGAACACCGGATGCGTCCCCTCGAAAGCTCTGCTCGCCGCCGCCGCCCGCGCCCAAGAAATCCGGACCGCCGGGAAATTCGGCATCGGCGCTCAAAATCCGGAAATCAGTTTTCCCGCTGTTATGGATCACGTTCACGGCGTTATCGCAGCCATCGAACCAAATGACAGTCAGGAACGGTTTGAAGGTCTTGGTGTGAAAGTCATCCGCGCTGAAGCGACGTTTACAGGACCACGTAGCGTTGCGGCCGGCGGCGCGATAATTAAAGCCAAGCATTTTATTGTCGCCACAGGGTCATCGCCTTTCATTCCGCCGATCGACGGCCTGAAGGAAACGTCCTTTTTCACCAATGAGACGATCTTCGAAAACCGTGTTCAGCCCGAACGTTTGGTCATCATCGGTGGCGGCCCCATCGGGATCGAAATGGCGCAAGCCCATCGCCGCCTGGGTGCGGAAGTGGTCGTGCTTGAACGGGACACAATATTGAATCGTGATGACCCGGAACTGACTGCAATCGTCCGCGACGCCCTGATCTCTGAAGGCGTGACGATCCACGAGAACGCAGAAGTCTTCAATGTCCGTACGACCTCAGACGGAATTGAAGTGACATATCAATCCAATGGCGAAAAAACTGTCAAAGGATCGCATCTCCTGGTCGCGTTGGGACGACGGGCAAATGTCGACGGGCTTCATCTTGAAACCGCCGGAATAGAAACCACCCCCCGAGGGATCGCCGTTGATAATCGGTTACGAACGACAAACAAACGCATTTATGCGATTGGCGACGTCATTGGCGGACGTCAATTCACCCATGTTGCTGGTTATCACGCATCAATCATCGTCAGAAATATCTTATTCAAGACACCTGCGAAGAATAATGACGCTCTCGCACCCAGCGTGACCTATTGTGATCCGGAACTGGCGCAGACCGGCCTCACGGAGCAAGCCGCTAAAGCAAAAGGGCATGACGTTACCGTCGCCCGGTGGCCGTTCAAAGAGAATGACCGCGCCATGGCGGAGCGTGAGACGCGAGGTTTTGTCAAAGTCGTTACCAGAAAAAACGGCCGTATCCTTGGCGCATCAATCGTCGGCAAGAATGCAGGTGATATAATACAACCGTGGTCGCTCGCCATCGCGAATAAATTGGATATCAAAGCTTTTACGAACTATATTGCCCCCTACCCAACACGCGGAGAAGCGTCAAAGCGTGCAGCGGGAGCTTGGTATACACCGTTACTATTTTCTGGACGCACGCGGATGTTGATTGCTGCATTATCATTTTTTGATTGAGGGTATTTTCATTATGACGGGTACAGATGTAATACGCAATTCAGATGCGAACATTGGCCCTGTCAACCAGTCTTTATCTACAAAACTTCTAATCCTGACGATTATCTTCGTCCTTATCGCGGAGATCGTTGTCCTCATCCCATCCATCGCAAAATATCGCCAGGACTGGCTCAGCGCACGCACAGAAGCAGCTTATCTGGTAGGCCTTGCCCTCGAAGGCCCCGACGAAGGTATGATCGATGACGAGGTAGCCGGTCACCTGTTCGCGACTGCTGAAATTCTCGGCGTAGCGGTCAATCGTAATGGTGCGCGTGTTCTCATACTTGCTCCTGAAATTGATAATACCAACCCGCCCGTTATGCATATGGTTGACCTCACACACACATCGGGGCCCGAACTTATCACCTCCGCATGGGGAACAATGTTTTCTCGTGGCGCAGATTTGGTTCAGGTTTTTGGAAAACCGCGATTCGCATCGGGAGGCGAAGTAGACATGATTGTGTCGCAAGCCGCTCTGCGAAGGGACCTTTGGATTTATGCGCGAAATGTACTCGGTTTATCTTTGGTGATTTCAACGATGACTGCCGCTTTCGTGTATTGGACTTTGAATCGTCTGATCGTCAAACCCGTCATCACACTCACCCATAATATGATGGCGTTTCAGGCGAACCCTGAAAAACGCGAAAACATACTGACACCCAGCAACCGCAACGATGAGATTGGCGGCGCCGAGCGCAGCCTCGCGGCGCTCGAAAAAGGCACGCAAGACCTTCTCAATGAAAGACGGCGGCTCGCAGCGCTGGGCGCCGGCATTTCGAAAATCACTCATGATCTGAGAAACATTCTGGCGAGTGCTCAACTGATGTCTGATCGTCTCGCAAATAGCGATGACCCCCGAGTTCGTAAACTCAGCCCACGCCTCATCCAAGCGCTTGATCGTGCGATCGCTCTTAGCCGTGACACACTCAGCTATGGGCGTATGGCGCCGAGTACGCTCAATAAAGAACAAACAGACCTCAACGCCCTCGTTAAAGAAGTTCTGGAGGACACGGCTTCACTCGAAGTAGAATTTCATAACGGCGTTCCAGAAGGCTTTATTCTTAACGCCGACCGTAACCAGCTTTATCGGAGTTTGTTCAACCTGACGCGGAACTCAGTTGAGGCGATGACGATCGCGCCTTCAGCAGAACGACCGGCCGGGCGCCAGCCATCTCTTTCCATTGTGGCGCACACGGAAGAATCGCAAGCTGTTATAGAAATCATCGACAATGGCCCTGGCTTGAAGGAAGCCGCTCAGAAACATTTGTTTGAACCGTTTAAAGGCTCTCTCAAACCAGGCGGGTCGGGTCTTGGTCTTGCGATCGCAGCAGAGATTGTCCGCGCACATGGGGGCGACATGAAATTGACACGGAGCGGTTCCGAAGGCGCGACTTTCGCCCTTCGAATGCCCCTTCAATAAATCGCCCGTAGAGCGCTCTATTGTGGGTCGACGTGGCCTACTCTCCATTCGCCCTCACGCCGCGGGTCGGCGCCGCCATCATAAGAGCCACCCTCATTACGCTTGAAGCCATGTAGACCGCTGGTTAAGCCCCGTTCATTCACCGCGTGACCCCGGACGCGTAATGCTGCTAGGATTTGCGAATCGTAACCCCCTTCTTCGAGCAATGGCTCACCCCGCGGATAAACCGCATGAGGAACATCTATTGCCGCCTGCAGAGGCAAGTCCCAATCGATCAAGGCGATCAGCGTCTTCACCACATACCCGATAATCGCAGGACCGCCCGGCGACCCAAGGGCCGCCCAAACACTTCCTTCTTTATCAAACACAATCACAGGGCTCATCGAACTCCGAGGGCGTTTTCCTGGTGCAACAGCATTGGCAATTGGCGCACCATCACGTTCAGGCAGAAATGAAAAATCCGTCAACTGATTGTTGAGAATCATACCGCCCGCCATCAGATGGCTGCCAAAAGCGAATTCCACAGTTGTGGTCATCGACACAACGCGCCCCTCCCCGTCTACAATGACAAAATGACTGGTAGACGGAGGTTCTGGAGACGCGTCAGCCGCAAGGCCGCTCCATGCGCCTGGCCTGGCTTCAAGATCAAATGAATAGACGGACGGGTCCCCCGGTAAAACCTGCGCCGCAGCAACCGAGGCATCGATAAGCTTCGCTCGATCCGCCAGGTACGGCGGATTGAGAAGTCCCCCTATAAGCTCTTCTTGAGAGAGCCCCCCGTCTTCGGCTGCTTTGTCCTGATCAGCCAGATATTGGTTGCGGTCAGCATAGGCCAGACGACTGGCTTCAAAGAGAAGATGCAACGCTTCGGCGGATCCCTCGCCAGCCGCCGCCATATCAAAAGGCTCCAACAGCTTCAGTATTTGCAAGAGTGTCACGCCACCGGAGCTGGGCGGCGCCATGGAACAGATTTCATATTCGCGGTAGGTCGAACACACCGGTTCGCGTTTAATCGGCCTGTAGTTGGCAAGATCGGCGAGCGTCATGCCGCCGGGATTGGGACCGCCATTCACTGCGGAGACAATCGCCTCCGCGATTTCCCCTTCGTAAAACGCCGCCGTTCCCTGCTCGCTCAAAATACGAAGCGTGTGAGCATATTCAGGATTTTTAAGCAAAAAACCCACAGGTCGCGGCAAACCGTCCTCACCATAAAAATATGCCGCTGCCGCCGGCAATTGCTGAAGTCGAGGAATACGCGCGAGCAAATCATGCAGACGGGGAGAGACATGAAACCCCTCCTCTGACAGTTTCGCCGCAGGAGATAGCAGATCCGGCCATGGCAAATGCCCATGATCAATATGTGCACGCTCAAGCATTTTTACGACACCAGGCACCCCCACCGAGAGCCCGCCGACAACGGCGTCATAAAAATTCATTGGCTCGCCATCCGCCGTCAAAAACCGGTCAGGGGTAGCTGTCGCCGGAGCAACCTCGCGTCCGTCATAGCTCTCCAGCACGTCCGAGCGCGGATCATAGTGAAGCATGAAGGCGCCGCCGCCAAAGCCCGAAGATTGCGGTTCGACCAAACCAAGGACAGCCTGCACTGCAATCGCCGCGTCAACCGCCGACCCGCCGCGCTCAAGAATAGCCGCGCCAGCATCAACGGCGTAAGGATTAGCGGCGGCGATGAAATATGTTTTTGGTTCCGACGGTGACTGTTCAAGAGGCGCAGACGCTTCCAGGAGAACATCAACGTCAGCCGCTGTGGCTTGCTCCGCTTGGTCGCGCGCGCATGACGCAAGTACACAAAAACAGAAAAGAATGAAATACCGCATGCTGGCGCCCCTTGTTCGCTACTGCAGGCGTTGTACGCTGAACCGCGAAGGCTTTCGACCCCCTCCTGATCACAAGCGCCGATGATGAACTCTTTTGAAGAAAACCAATGACCGAACACAAAACAAAGCCAGGTCCAAAAAATGATATCACCGATGTACCGGGCATCGCTGTCGGTCAATCAGAAGACGCATCCGTTAATACCGGTGTCACAGTCGTATTGCCTGAGAGCGCGAGAGTTTGCGCTTGTGACGTGCGCGGGGGCGGTCCAGGGACGCGCGAGACGGATCTTCTCAACCCCTCCACCCTCGTCGATAAAGCCGATGCGGTCGTGCTGAGTGGAGGCTCTTCCTACGGGCTCGGCGCCGCCGACGGGGTTACGGCCTGGTTGGGCGGCGTTCGCAAACAAGGATTTTCTCTCGTTCAAGCTCCCGGAGTCCCCCCTTCGCCGATTGTACCGGCGGCAATTCTTTATGACCTCGCCAATGACGGCGATAAGAACTGGGGTGAGATGGCGCCCTATCGGCAACTCGGGCGGCGCGCATGTGAGTGCGCGGGCGCGCCTTTGCTGCAGGGACGCGCAGGAGCGGGTTTTGGCGCGCTTGCGGGCGACGGCGTTGGCGGTCTCGGTTCTGCGTCCTATGTCAGTGCAGATGGATTAGCGATTGGCGCCTTGGTGGCTGTCAACAGCTTCGGATCCGTCAAAATGCCCGGAACGAATGCCTTCTGGGCATGGGCATGGGAGGAAGGGACAGAATTTGGCGGGCGCCGTCCTGACCCGAAATGGCGCCCAGTCGCTGATATGCCGCCAGATACAAAACTTGGCGCTGCGGCCCCGCGCCAGAACACGACAATCGGCGTTGTCGCAGTTTCCGCATCCCTCACTCAAGCCCAGGCGCAACGCATCGCCGTGATGGCGCAAGACGGTATCGCTCGCGCGATCCGCCCTGTTCATGGGCCAACCGATGGCGACGCCCTTTTCGTGCTGGCGAACAATGACGGTCCGACCCCGGACCCGATGATGCTCACTCGCATCGGACTCCTCGCTGCAGACTGCGTTGCACGGGCGATCGCGCGAGGGGTCTTTGAAGCGGAAAACCATGGTCAGAAATAAGCAAGGCCTTGGAGCTTGCATTCCGTGCATCATTGGGGTTAAACCGCGCGCTCCGACGCGCTTGCGCCGGTGGCGCCGGTAGCTCAGCTGGATAGAGCACCAGACTACGAATCTGGGGGTCGGGGGTTCGACTCCTCCCCGGCGCGCCACTATCTCATTGATTTTCAATAAATATATTGAGCTGTCTGTTGCGCCCGTCAGCATGGCTGCCCGTTAAGCTACCACTGCGCTACCACCTGAAATGATTTCGGGAGGTCTTCAGGCTCAGATGCAAGGCTTTCCCCATGCGTGTTATCCTGACACTGAGAGTTAGGAGGTGATGCCATGAGAAACGCGCTTCGACCGCATGCACTGGCGGCTTGCTTAGCGCTCGGCGCCTGCTCGCCTGCGGAAATGTGGGGAGATTCGCCTGCGCCTTGGGAGGAAGTGGATGCGTTCTACTACCCAGATGCGAGCGACCTAACAGCGCATGAAGAGTCGCGCAAAGTCGGAAATTTGGAGGCATGCCGAGACTGGGCATTCGGGCGCGCAGAATTGTACGGCGACCCAGATATGCGTCGCAGCACTTATGAATGCGGTATCGGCCCTCACAAGAGATCGGATTTCGGAGGGCTCACTGTTTACCGGCGCACCGTCCAATAGAGCCCTCGCGGGGCAAAAGTTAGTTTCCGAACCGCATTCCTGCAGCCGGTAAGATGCTTTCATTTCCTGTCAAATGGCGGGCCGAGTCGCACGCCGAGCGCGGGGCGCGACAGAAAATAAACGCCACGGCGGGCCAGCGCAAGGGGATGGGGATCAAGACCGTCTTGAACAATGGGATGGACGAACCTGTCAAAAAATTTCTGCAGCCGATCCCACGGCGAAGTTCTGGTCACAATCGGATGTCCCGTATACTCTTATGTTTTATTGGTCGTCGCTTTCCCCACTGCCCGGAGGCGCACAGCAAGGGAGGGCTGTGGCGCCCTCGCTGCCAGGTGTTGACGTCTTTATTAACATCGACGATCCCACTATTGTTGACCGCAATCCAGATTATAACAGGACCATTTCTGTAACGCCGTTTAGCACTGAGTATAATCCTCGTACAGTCACGCTTCCCTATGGCGGAGATCTTACAGTAAGATTCGCCCGGAGAGAGACAACGCCTCGCGACGCCGAGGTAATGGTATGTGCAACTACTAGACCTTGAGGTCGTGACGACATGTTTAAACTAGTCAAAATGGCTGTGCCCATGCTGTTGCTTGCGGTATGCGGCGCATGCGATAGAGAAATCTCCCAGGAAAGTAGAGAAATTTCCCTGGAAAGTGACGACATGGAATTCTTCGAATTCTTCAACCCATTTTATCAAATACCAGAGTCGGCTTTAGATCAATTGTGTGTGGTTGATGTTAAAGTGGGTCCAATGGGTGAAAAGGAATTCATTGCCAAAATTGATCGCATTTCGGACGATACCGGAAACGGTATTATGTATTCTAATCCGGTTACGCGTGACAGGGTTGTTTATACCGCGCCTGTCGACTGCGGAAAGCTTAAACAGAAAGGCGCTTATTCTCCAACGAAGTATTTTGACCAAGTTCTCAGCTTTAAAAAAACAAATGCAAGCGAACATCCTTATGCAGCTAGTCCATCTGAATTCGTCATGAAGAAGTTCGTAGCAGATTTGAAAAACGCGGCCGTGGCGGCGGAGTTCGATTTCGACCGCCCAGCGAGCAAAGGCGTGGGGGAAAAACAAATAACAGATTTGCTTTGCGTTTCTAATGCAAATTTGAGGGCGCAAAGTCGGTTTGGCCTGCCATTTACACACATTTTTGCGGAGGATCATTCGATACTTTATCTCTATAACACGTATTCTGTAGATACGGAGCTCGTCCAATATTTGGTGGAGAGCGGCCTTAGCGAATGCAGAGCGAAATATGGTTTTCAAATCCGGGCGCTGAACAACACCGAATTGAACTATGTTTCAACAATAACGGTCGAACAGCAAGAAGAATAAATCGGCTAAATGAAGATATAAGGGGCAATACAGATGATTTGGCAATTGTTAAAACTTTCGGAGTGCTGGTTTTAAAAACTCCAAGCGGTCGAGTTGTAGTGTGCATTAGAGGAGCCAAAAAATGCGTTTAAAAATGTGTTTTGAATGGTGTAGAGCTTTGCTAACGCTTCTGCTGTTTGTTAGCATAGTCACCGGTTGCACGTTAGGGCGTGTTATTGCGAGTTCATCAGCGGAGTGTGACAGTGTTGATGTAAACGATCTATATATAAATTATAGACAGCACAATAATATGTTAATCTGTACGTCAGGAATCGCTAGCGCTTCCGTAGGCGGCATTTATCTCTTGCCTGACCGCGTAAGCCTTAGTCGACATAGGGAAATGCTAATCAACTTGGATGTGAGTTATAAACAGTTTTTAGAAGATGATTTTTCCGACGGCGATCGTTTAGATGTAATTGGTCTATTCACTTATGATCAGGCTTGTTTCGGAGAAACTGACGCTGAAGAGATGAAAGTAGTTTGTGCCCCAGTGCAATATCGCATGGGAATTACTAATGTTGTTTATTCCAAGC
>JAJFFW010000086.1 GCA_021776435.1 Parvularculaceae bacterium
GGGCCAAAAATGCTCTGTTTCTTGGATTTGAACGAATGGCCGCACTGACCAATTCAGGCCATTCAGTGCGGCCGTGGAACAAGCCACACGTCGAATAAATAGACATTTTCCGCCAATTGTCGCCGATGCGAAAACCTGACACTATTACCAATAGCGTTAAACGGTGACGCCACTGCTGAGCTCTCGCAGGAGATCGTCACGGACGATCAAGCGTCGAAAGGGATTACCCCCCAACCCAAACAGGGCTTAAAAGCGATGAGGGCTCAACCCAAAAGGGGCCTAATCGCAAAAAAGGGGCCCAATGCAAAAAGGGAACGGATTGCGCCGCTCCCTTCTCGCTCTACCTTGCGGCAGAGAATACGAAGCACACCCCAATTCCAGTGAGAAATTCAGTTGCGCCTCGATTTCTGACCTTTCGAGCGTGAGTTCCGAACCTGACCGCCGCCAAAGTCCTTATACGTCACGCTTTCCAGATCCGCATCGCCTAACATCCGTCCGGGCTAACGCCCTTCTTGAGCTTTAACGCTGCGCGTCGATTTACGGCTGACCCGCCGCTCACGACGATCCCGGTTCCTGTCGGCGGCCCTTTTGGGGCAGCTTCAAGGTCAGGCCACTCAAGCCTGGTGAATGTACAAATGGCCCACCTTCGACCATCTCGTCGAATCGTTTCAGAGCGTAACGTCCAGCCAGTACATCCCTCCGTTGTTCTCGTCTAACCCGTCACTAGGTTGGCGTAACGAATTATCAATAGAGGTGCGGAGCATTGTTAGGGTACAGAACTTCACCAGAAAAGTCGATTTTTTGTTTTCCACAAATCGTTGCGGAGTCAAGGGGATAATGTAGATTGCAGAAATATTTGTTTTTTCAGTGTTTTTTAAAAATTACCGACAAGTTGTTGGCAGGCATTTCCACAGTTTTCTCAAGGGTCAACCCTACCTTTTCCGTAATCGGCAGAATATCGCGTTCAAGATCACGCACGCCCCACGCCGGGTCTCGTGCTTTGAGCGATAGATCAAAGTCGGCGTTCGATGATGCGGTATGTTCCCCACCACGCATGAAGGGGCCATAGAAAAAGAGTTTTCCACCTGCGCGCAAAAGGCGCCCTGCATTCGAGATTACGCCTCTGGCGGCAGCGAAGGGCGCGATGTGGATCATGTTGATAGAGATCACGGCGTCAAAGGGCGTGGCATTATCGACGTCCCAATGCGCTGCCGTTACGTCAATGACGTAAGGGCCTTTCAGGTTTTCGAGCTTTGTATAGTCAATCCAGGCTGCAATTGATTGGCGTGAGGATGGGTCGAGGTCGCTTGTGTTCCATTCCACTTTCGGGAGCGCGGCGGCGAGGTGAACGGCGTGTTCGCCGCTGCCTGACCCAACTTCCAGGGCTTTACCAACGCCTGGCATGTGTTCGAGATAAACAGCGCGGATGACATCCCGGTTCCGTGCGGCGGAAGGCGAAAACAAGCGAGCGCCTGTTTTGGTTCTCGTCTCAAGCGCGACCGTTTTCTCATTTTTCTTATGGTCTGGTTTTTCGTTCATCATACCGGATCATTTTGTTGAACAACTGGCGCCGCCGAGAACACAAAAACGGGCGCAATGCGGGTGGTTTAAGCGAACGGGGTTTAAGGATTTTCCAAGACTTGCACCCAATTCAAACCGGGTATCATAGGCGATAAGGGTGCATGCCATCACAACCGGCGCGGCGGCGCCTTTTCGTTTTACGATCATTCTTGAGGATGCGCACATGATGGTTTTTGGATTTTTACCAAGGACTGACCAGCAATCCTGGGTGATCTCCTGAATATCGGCTGTCTCGTCCATTTCAGGAAACACGGCGAGTTGGTTGGGAGCGTGGGCGTCGATGGGAATATGGTGTGTTTTGAAAAACGCCTCGAAGCCTGCGCGTATCTGTGTTTCGGTTTCTTCCAAATGGCTCCGGCTGGCGACCGAGACGATAAAATCATTCGCAACCAGCCAGGCAAGACCGTCAACCGCAGCGGCGAAACTTCCTGAGCCTCGTTCTGCATCATGGCGCTCGGGCGCATAATGGTCGAGACTGATCCGCAGCGACATGCGCCCTTCATGTTGTTTGCGCAGGCGCAATAATCCGGTCTGGATACCAGAGCGCATCATTGGTTTCATGGCGTTGGTAAGGATGGACACGGATAAATTTCGGATCAGAGACTCTTCTATCAAAGTCAAAATGTCGGGATTCATAAACGGTTCGCCGCCAGTGAAACCAATTTCTTTGGCGCCCATTGTGCTCGCTTCGTTGAGAAATGGTCGGGCGTCATCGGCTGTTAGATAAACGAGCCTGTCATTAACCGGGCTCGATTGAATATAACAATTTACACATTCAACATTGCAGAGCGTTCCGGTGTTGAGCCACAGCGTTCGCAATTCGTCGAAGGCGACCGTGGCGCGCGGCGCGCCGTCCGCTGTCAATTCCGGATCTTCAAACTTGCCCAGCGATAGTTTCGTCGCTGGTGAATTGTCGCCTGGCATTTTATTGCCCCATATCTATTTTCTTCAACATGCGCATCGTAAACAGCGCAACACAACAGTTGCGTTGCGATGCGCTGGTCACGGATGCGATAGGTAGGGAATCGGGCTGAAGTTACTTGGGGTTGCGAACCAGGTCTTGAAGTGGCGCGCCGTAAACGACGTCGTCTTCGTACTGGGTGGGCTGTTGTTCAGGTTGAGTTAATGCGGGGCGGAGCGGGGCGAGCGCCGCCGGGTCATTGCGGTGCGCCAAAGCCCAGACAGCGTTTTGTAGCCGAGCGGAGGATGGATTATAGACACTGTCGCGGAGAATGATATCCGATGGGCGCACTTTGGCGCCGTAATAAGCTTTGTTCCATTTGTTGCGTGCTTTCAAAACTGCGCCTTCCAGGCTCAGTCCGCCATAAACACCGCGAGAACGGGCAAAAGCGAGAACATCAGTGGTCTGCGCTTTTGCCCCACCGCCGACTGGGCCCGCTGCGATAGAAATGTCACCGCCGAGCTTTACCGAAGATGAGAGTAACTGCTCCATGCCGCGTTCGGTCATGACCAAGAGCACTATCTCTGAAACCTCGCCACCAATCTGCAGACCGAATGACGCCGTGTTGATGCCGAAGAAAGTCGGTTCAGACCAGCCGCCATTGTCTTTTCGCGCCACCATGACGGCGCCGCCATGGGAGGCGCCCCAGATAAAGCCGCCTCGAAAGGAGCGCGGCACGACGATGATGGCTTTGGCGTCATCGGCGGTATCCCACAATGTTTCGTAGGCTGCATCATTTGTGAAATAAGCGATGGACTCAGCTGCGCGCTCAATAAGGCTCTCGGCCTTCGCGCTCTTGTTTTCTGCTTGAGCGGTTACGGTGAGAAAGGCGGTGCTCAAAATCGCGGTGAGAATCCCTATTAGCCGTTGTGACATTTTCGGCCTCCTTTTACTGAATCTGCCCTGAGGCGTTGCGTTATGCGCCCCTAAGGTCAGATAGCGATGCCGGTTTTCGCCTCTTCCCGGATGAAAGTGTTCGTCAGGCGAATTTCCGTCACCTTAATAGCGTTTCTACCTTCGGGAATATGGCTTCCAGAGGGCAGTTAGATGAAATCTTGGTGAGGTTCGCGCCCTTCGTCGAGCTTTTTTGCATGTGGCCGTCTGGGAGCGCCGCTCCGTGCGCCACCCGACTGTTGTCTTGACCTTTTTTGTCGCGCGCGCGAAAGGAGTAGGCCTCTCGCGGGTGTAGCTCAATGGCAGAGCAGAAGCTTCCCAAGCTTACGACGAGAGTTCGATTCTCTTCACCCGCTCCATGGCTGCGACTTGTCATTTCTCAGATGCATTTTGCGCGCGCATATGCGCAAGTTCTTCTTTAAGTGAAGCGAGTTCCGCGTGCAGCGGCGCCAGGTGAAGCTGGAGTTCTTCCATGGTCAAGCGCTGGGGGATGTGTTGCGGGCAATTCCAATCAAAAGCCTCAACGGTGATGATCACCGCACGTTCGGGCTGAGCGCGATAGGCGTTGTCATGCAAGCGTGCGATTAAAGCGGGATCATCGCCACCATCGATGATCTGCGTTCGCCCCCATATCTTCAGTCTTCGCCGGTTTGGGTAGTCCATAAGAATAAGAGCGATCTTATCGTTTTCCGTCATATTGCCGACACTCAAATATTGCCGGTTCCCACGAAAATCCGCATAAGCGATGGTCTTTTCGTCCAGCGGGTTCAAAAAGCCGACCGGCCCGCCGCGAAACTGCACATAAGGCCAACCGGCTTCGGATATGGTTGCTTGATAAAAACCGTCTCGGGCGCGAATAAACGAATCCTCTTTTTCACCCAACCTGTCGGCGCGGTCGACATCAGGCCTAAGAAACTTCGCATAACTGTCAGCCGAACCCTGTTTGGCCTGCATCGCCCGCACGGCCGGTGTAAATGCGATTTCTGCAAAAGCACGCGGCATGATTTATTCTCCAGTTTTTCAAGCGACTTGACGTTCCGGACCCAGCATCCGTTAACTGACATGAAAAGAACTCCCGCCTCTCATGACATTCTTTCGCTCTCTTCGATCGGCGCGTCATTGATGCTGGCATGGCGTTTGCGCATCAGGCCGTTATCTTCAAACGCCCACATCTCATTGCCGTAACTGCGCCACCACTGATAGTTTTCGTCCCGTCAGTCATATTCAAAGCGCACCGCGATCCGATTGTCGGTGTAGGCCCACAGCTCTTTTTTGAGCTTGTAGTCGATTTCCCTGGCCCACTTCCGGCGCAAAAACGCTCTTATTTCCTCGCGCCCTTTCAGGAATTCGTCGCGGTTGCGCCATTCGGAATCCTCTGTGTAGGCGAGCGCGACGCGCTCCGGGTCCAGGCTATTCCAGGCATCCTCCGCAGCTTGCACCTTGGCGCGGGCGGTGTCTTCGGTAAACGGGGGAACAATTTTACGGCTCATCGATGGCTTCCTGATGGTTGTGTGGCGGCGCGGCATTATGATTGATTGATATAAACCGATCGGTCAATGTTTAGATATATGATATGGACCGAACGGTCAATGTATTTGTAAAAATAATTTACAAATGTGCGATACCGGGGCAGATTTTTGCTATTTCAGATTTAAAAAATTAACATCCCCCATATTGCTATGTTATTTTAGTACAGCTATTTACCGAACGGTAAATGTGAGGGCATTTTTGCGATGAGCACGTCGAAACGCGATGATCTGGTTCAAAAGGCGTTACAGGCCTTTTATCGGGGGGGATTCCACGCCTTAGGTATGGATAAACTTGCGGTCGAGACCGGCGTTTCAAAAACGTCCATTTATAACCATTTCAGCTCGAAAGAGGATTTGATCGTCGCAACATTGCGACTTCGCGACGACCAGTTCCGCTCATGGTTGATCCGCCGGGTTGAAGCGCGCGCGCGCGACCCGCGTGCGAGATTGCTGGCGGTGTTCGACGCGCTCGGCGAATGGTTTCATGAGCCGGGCTTCAAAAGCTGCCTGTTCATCAAGGCATCATCGGAATATCAGGAACGCGATCATCCCATCCACTCTGCAGCAGCTGAGCATAAGCAGTTGATTCAGGTCTATTGTACGGGCCTTGCGCGGGCGGCGGGCGCTTACGACGCAGAAAATCTGGCGCGCCAACTATCGCTTATAATAGAGGGGGCGATTGTGCTCGCTCATCTTCATGATCCGGATTCCGTCGCCAAAGACGCATATGAAACGGCGCAGGTGCTGATTGATGCGGCTTTGCCCTGAGCGCAGGCCGGTACGAAAAATCGCGCAGCTCGTGATAGTTTTAGCCAGATCTAGAACTTATCTTTCCGCTTGCGGATTTCTGCAAAGACATCGATCGGGTCAGCATGGCTCATGCCTACTGTCGCTTGGACGCCAGGGTCGTTCGATCGAAGGAAGGGGTTGGTCGCGCGTTCTTGTGCGACGGATGAGGGCACAGTCGGTTGGCCTCTCCTCCGCAACAGGTCGATTTCTTCGGCGCGGGCACTCAGCGCATTGTTTTGCGGATCGACAGTCACTGCAAACCTTGCATTGGCTTGGCTATATTCATGCGCGCAATAAAGCAGGTCGTTATCGGGCCAGGCGGCGATCTTGGCAAGCGAGTTGTACATCTGCGCTGGCGTGCCTTCAAACAACCGCCCGCAGCCAAGAGCAAAGATCGTATCGCCGACAAACGCGGCGCCATCCGCTTCAAAGTGATAGACAATATGTCCGAGTGTGTGGCCTGGCGTATCATAGACCTTGGCTTTTGATGCGCCGAGTGAAATGACGTCCCCTTCTCCGGCCGCGATGTCGAGGCCGGGTATTTCCTCCGACTCCGCGCGAGGACCGATAATCTTGCAATTCCACTTTTCTTTCAGCGCAAGGTTGCCGCCCGCATGATCAAAATGGTGATGGGTATTGAGGATATGGGTTAGGCGCCAGCCCGCGTCTTGGAGGGCGGTATTGATGGCGTGTGGGTCTGGCGAGTCAATCGATGCGACAGCGCCGGTCTCCTGATCCTGCACGAGATAACCGTAATTATCAGAAAGACACGGAAGTTGGCGAATTTCTATAGCCACTGGAAATATCCTTAACGGCCCATTAACGAGATTACTGGCTTAGAATAACGACCATTCGCCTGCAACAAAACCCGCCCGTAGTGTTACGGTTCAGTATCAAGCCGGTACGGGCCAGAGCGAGAAGGAATAATGCGCACAGACGTTCTTGATCTCCATGGCTTTTATAAGAGTTCTCTGGGCGTAGCTGCGCGGGGCTTCGTCTCGAAGGGCCTAAAAGAAGCCTGGGGCGAGGGGGCTCGGTTACGTATCGCCGGTTTTGGCTATGCGGCGCCATATCTGGATTTATTTTCGGCTGCGGAGAGAGTGATTGCGCTGGCGCCCGGTGGTCAGGGCGTGATGCGCTGGCCATCCGAGGCCGATGTTCCAGAGGCGCGCAATCGCGCATGTCTGGTTGAGGAACATCGCTGGCCTCTTCCTGATGCCTCTATAGACCGTATCGTGATTATCCATGGCCTTGAGGAAACCGGTGAGCCGCGGAGGTTGATGCGCGAAATTTGGCGGGTTCTCGCTGATGACGGACGCCTGATTGTGATCGCAGCGCATCGGCGCGGCCTGTGGTCAATGGTCGACTCAACGCCGTTTGCGGCAGGTCGACCCTATTTAAAACGCCAATTGGAATCTTTGTTTCAACAATCGATGTTCCGTGCGCTCGCGTGGAGCGCCGCGCTTTACTTCCCCCCTTTCGAGGCGCGATTTCTATTGCGTGCGGCGTCTGCATGGGAGCGGGCAGGCGCACGCGCCTGGCCAGGGCTGGGCGGTGTGCTCATGGTGGAAGCGGCTAAGGAAATGATGGCGCCAGCGGGCCTTTCACGCGCGGCACACGCGCTTTCAAGTCGGCGGACAATCGCTGTCAGGCCGACCGTCGCCGTAGGAAGATCGCTACTTCCCTCAGGAAACTTGAAGAACCCAACGAAAACCCCGTCATCGTAAACGGAAGGTGTTGATCGACTGGCGCGTGGAACAGGATTTAATTGATTTGTTCGTCGCGCCTTGATGCATGCCTTAGCCGACGGGTATACCAACCCTCGCTGCGATCATAAAAAAGACGCCGTTTCGAAGCGGCTCTTATTAATAAGGGATTGACCATGACCTTGCCCAAACCCCGCTCGGGTATCCTCGACATCGCCCCCTATGTGCCGGGTTCGTCGTCTGCGCCAGGAGCCGACAAAGTTTATAAGCTGTCTTCCAACGAGTCTGCGCTTGGGACGAGCGCGCATGCGCTTGAGGCTTATGAGCAAGCCGCCGTTTCCCTGCATCTTTATCCTGATGGCTCAGCCGGCGCGCTGCGCGAGAAAATTGGCGAGGTATACGGACTTGATCCGGGGCGCATCATTTGCGGCGCCGGTTCGGATGAAATCTTGCAATTGATTACCAGAGCCTATGTAGGCGCTGGTGAGAATATCGTTCAAAGCGATCACGGTTTTCTGGTGTATGCATTGGCGGCGAAAGGGTGCGGGGCAAATGTAAAATTCGCACCGGAGAAAAACCTCACGACCGATATTGACGCCATACTGGAAGCGGTGGATGAAAATACACGTATCGTTTTTATTGCGAACCCGAATAATCCCACAGGCACATACGTATCTGATATAGAAATCCGACACTTGCGCGAACATCTGCGTGAGGATGTCCTGCTTGTTATCGATTCGGCTTACGCCGAGTTTATGGAAGAAGCAGACTATGACGCTGGTGCAACGTTAGTGGAGGAAAATGAAAATGTCATTATGACACGGACGTTTTCTAAAATATATGGCCTCGGAGGTGTGCGGCTAGGGTGGGGCTATTTCCCGGCGTCTATTGCGGACGTTATTAATCGCATTCGTGGGCCGTTCAATGTGAATGCACCTGCTATTGCAGCCGGCATTGCGGCGCTTGAAGACCAGATATTTGTGGAGCGTAATCGCACGCATAACCGAGAGGAACGGAATTGGCTCGCCCAACACATTGGCGGACTAGGCCTTGAGTTCATGCCGAGTTATGGAAATTTCATACTCGTTAAGTTCCCCACTGAACCAGGAAAAACGGCTGATGAAATTTTGGAGTATCTACGTCATGGCGGTGTGATCGTGCGCGAGATGGGGCCGTATAAACTTGGGAACTGGCTTCGTATTTCGATTGGAACGAAGGAAGCAAATCATCGTCTTATTGAACTTTTGAGTGAGCGGTTTCGCGATCATGGATAATACAAAATTTGAGTTTAAGCGTGCTGCGATCATCGGGCCGGGTTTAATAGGTTCGTCCTTGGCGCGGGCCTTTCGTGAAACGGGTATAGTTGAGAGACTTGTCGGATCGGATTGCAACGCGGACGTCATTAAACGCGCCGCTGAGCTTGGAGTTGTTGATGAGGTTGCAAAAGGTTTCGCTTCTGCCGTTGAAGGCGCCGATCTCGTCGTATTGTCAACACCTGTCGGTGAGATTGGGGCGATGTGCGATGCGCTCACAGCCTACGCCTCACCGGGTGCGCTTGTCATCGATGTGGGTTCAGTTAAGGGGGCGATCGTCGCTGCAGCGAATAAGCTTCGCGATGATATTTTCTTTGTACCCTGCCACCCTGTCGCGGGCACGGAACAATCTGGACCAGAAGCAGGGTTTGCGTCGCTCTTTAAAGACCGTTGGTGCATCATAACGCCGCTAGCGCGTGAAGATGCACCGTACAAAGCGGCTGTAGAAAAAGCCGTGGCTTTATGGGAGTCGGTTGGCGCAAATGTTGAGACCATGGACGCCGCGCATCATGACCTTGCATTGGCTGTCACTAGCCACCTGCCGCATTTGATCGCTTTTACATTGGTCGGCGCTGCTGATGATCTCGAATCTGTGACACAAGCAGAAGTGGTCAAATATTCGGCGGGGGGGTTTCGCGATTTTACCCGTTTAGCGGCGTCAGACCCGGTGATGTGGCGTGATGTATTCCTCTACAACAAGGATGCGGTTCTCGAGGTTCTTGGGCGGTTTTCTGAAGAACTGGCCGTCTTGCAGCGCGCGATAAGGTGGGGGGACGGCGCTGCGTTGTATGATGCGTTTTCGCGCGTACGATCTTTACGGCAGGCGATCGTCGAAGCGGGGCAGGAGACGGCAACGCCGAATTTTGGGCGGGACCAGGAAGAAAAGACGTAGAACGAAGATGGCGCTTGTTGCACTTGCTATTTTGCTGGCGACGACTGTTGGGTTTGCAACTCAGCGCGGTTCGATTTGTACAGTAATGGCTGTAAAGTACATGGTGACGCGTGGCGATCCGCGGCGGTTTTTGGCGTTGCTTGTCTGTTCCATCTGGTCTTTAGCGACGCTGATAATAACCTATTTGTTGGGTGCTCATTCCTTCGACCACCATTATACTTATTCACCTGGCGTTTTGGCTGCGTTGGGCGGTGCTCTGTTCGGCGCTGGTTCCATCGCCAATGGTGCGTGTGCGTTTGGGTCGATTGCACGTCTCGGCGGAGGCGATCTCGCATTTGTCGCAACGCCAGTAGGATTTGTTATCGGCGCCGCACTTATTTCTCAGATTGCACCGATCCCGGATGGATTACCCGTTAATGATGTCATTCCTGAAAATGTGTTTCCGATCGCAGGGATTATTGTTGGCGCCTTCATCGCCTTCTCTGCTTATCATGCGCTTCGAATAGTCAAGAATTTCAAGGGGGCAATTCGCGTAATAACCGCGAAACGCTGGCGGCCTTTTTTTGCAGTGGCCGTCATTGGTGTGCTCAATACGTTTTTAGCGGTTGTTGTTGTTCATTGGCCGTACACCTCTCTCCTGATTGATTTCGCGTCGGAGGGTTACAGTGATCAAGGCGTTCTAAAATTGATTTTAGCGATATTTTTGCTGGGCGGCGCCGTAGCTGGCGCGGCGACGGCTGGGCGATTTTCTATATCCATTCCAGGGGTTGGGGCCTTCATAAAGAAAATCCCAGCGGGAATGATTATGGGAGCGGGCGCGTTTCTTATACCGGGGGGCAATGACGCGCTCGTACTCTCCGGGCTGCCGCTGCTTCAGCCTTATGCATTCATCGCCTATGCGGCGATGGCGGTGACGATGGCTGGCCTCATTTATTTTATGATGAACCCTCGCCGCATTTCTGCGTAGGACAGAGCCCACTATGAGAACCCGTTCGCTCGGCGTTCTCTGCGTCAGGCGATCGTTCAGGCGGGACAGGGAACCTCGGC
>JAJFFW010000087.1 GCA_021776435.1 Parvularculaceae bacterium
CCTTGATAATTTTATCAGTGAATTTTATAGCTCTCAGCTCATTCAATGACGACGTGTTGGTCATTGTCATTAAACGCCTCTTCATCGACGGCGTATTTAAACCTGAGAAAGCGTGTCCACAACATTAACGTATGTATTCGAACGAATGGAACCTTTGATGCAGAATAGTATGCTGTTGTATGAAGGTTGTCTAATCGCTGTTTGAATAATGAAGCATCGCCTAACGCATAGCGCTTGTCGAAACACCTGAACAAACCAGTAGAATTATTCAACAGCACAGTCTGGCGCGATCAGCGTAAAGGACTTCGACCTTCCTGACGGTGAAATCAACGTCAGATCACCCCCTAGACACACGCCAGATTGAAGAAAAATGACAGGCCCACCAACAAGGCTCCAACCTTCATTCGCGATCTCTAATAAAACATCAGTATCTTCAAGCGCACTTGGTGGCTCTCCGACCAATGATCCCTGAGATTCAGAAGGCACCGTGATCTGTCTCTTATCAAGAAAAGCACGGATTCGAAGCGCAGCGATATCGCGCATATATCGTTCAGATTTGGTATTGAACTCAATGGTGCTGAGTATTTTACCCAGATTGGGCATCGCCAATACAACAATAAGAGACAGAATGGTCAACGCGGCAAGCATCTCCAGCAAACTATATCCCTTTTGAAATCCTGCCCTGCCCATGATTTCAGACGCTGATATCCGCATTCATACCGTCACCGCCCTCTTTGTTATCGGCGCCATAAGAAATAATTTTTGGACTGACAAATACTCCACCTTCGTTTTGTCCGGGAGCAACATAAAAATAAGGATTCCCCCATGGGTCATTTGGTAAATCTCCATCAAGATAAGGACCAAACCAAAGGCTCGACACAGCCGTATCACTGGGCGGTTTCACCAGTAACGACAACCCTTCCTCCTGGGTCGGGTATCGCCCCATATCCAATCGCATCGCGTCCATAGAGGTTTTTAGGGAACGGGCCTGGGCGCGGGCCGCACTAACCTTTGACCTGTCAACCTGATTAAACAGACGCGGCGCGACCAGAGACGCCAGAATCGCCATAATCGCGAGCGCAACTAGCAGCTCCATTAAAGAATAACCACGCTCGCCCCGCCGCGACGCAGCCTTATCCGCGCCGTGCTTTAAATGCGGCTTTTCTGGCTTTTTCTGGGCATGTTTTAAACGCAAATGCATGGCGGTGCTCCTTCGCTCCGCTAGAAGTCAAAATCATACAAACTCGTCATCGCCAGCACAATACTGATGACGACAGCAGCAACGATCATGGCGATCCCCACTATGGCAATGGGTTCAGCCAGGGCAGTCAATTGTTTGGTTCTTTCTTTGGTTTCCTGTTCGAACTGGCCGGCAGCGAAAATTAACATCTCCCCCAGCGCGCCGGCATTGCGACCTGTACGGATCAGGTCATAGACGATGGGGTCAAAGTCAGGGATTGCTTCAGCCAACGCCTCCTCAAGCGGACGCCCCGCACGAACGCGCCGCCTTACCTGTTCAAGGTTATTTCGAAAATCTTGTGATCTCGTCCCGGTTTCTCCTAGCCGGAGAGCATCAATAAGCTGCGCTTTGTTATCAATCGCAACGCCGACCGTTCGACACCACCCGCCAATCTCCGACTTCATAATCAGGCTACCCGCCAACGGCATTTTTTCCAACATCTTGCGCGCGCCGATTTTAACCCGTTCGCTGCGAAAAAGCATAATACCCGCGACAACCGAGAGCACCACCATAGCAAACGCTCCAAAGACATTGGTCTGCATCCAAAGTCCAAATTCGATAACCGTCCGTGATATCCACGGCGCTTTTTCAATGTTCGGCCCGAGAAGTGTGGCAAAGCGTGGAACTACAAAAATAAACATCAAGATTATGATGGTCCCGCCCACAAGCATCAAGAAAAGCGGATAGGTCAACGCTGATTTGATATCCGCCCGGATCCGCTCTTCATACTCCATACGATCCGCAGCATCGCTCAACGTTTTCGCCAGCGAACCCGTTGCTTCGCCAAGATCAGCCAGACGAAACACATAAACCGGCAGCTGCGGCAAGCGCTCTTCCAAAGAAGCAGATAGCTTCTTGCCTGCCCTCAGATCACTAATAACCTTTCGTGTATTCTCAGCCAGAAGTGGATGCGCACGTGATTTCGAAAGTGTCGTCAATGCATCAAGCACAGTCACATTCGCACTTAGCAAAATTGCCAATTGGCGGAGATAACGGCTTGAGTCTTTCGAGCGCACACGGCGAAACTGAGAAAAAGGGTTGGCAGTTTTTTCACGCTTTGCGGTGACTTCATAAGGCGATAGCCCCCTCGCCGTCAGTTTGTTGTAGACATCCTTTTCATTGACGGCGTCAAGCACCCCGACAATGTCACCGCCCTGTTTATCAAGAGCGCGATAATGATAAGTTATGTTCGACATTGCCTAAATACTAAGCTCCTGCCAACACAGCGCAAAACGGTCAAACGTAATCCCCCGAGCAAACACGCAATACCTCCGAGAGTGTTGTCTCTCCAAGACGTGCTTTACGAAGGCCGGTTTCAAAGAGCGTTTCAAAGCCTTGTTTATGGGCAATTTCCAGAAGAGTGCTAGGAGGCGCTTCATCTGAAATCGCCTCACGCATAGCATCGTCAATCTCGACTATTTCCGAAAGCGCAATACGCCCATGATAGCCGGTATCGGCGCACTGCTCACATCCCACCTGGGCATGCCAATTGGCGGATAAAGCCTCTAGTTGAAACGCCCCACGACTCATTTGAACTGCTTTTTCGACGTAGCGGTCGCCTTCCGTATTCACGGCTGGCTGACAACAGTTTTTGCAGAGCTTCCGAACAAGGCGCTGAGCCATTAATCCACGCACAGAGGCTGCAATCAGAAACGATTCAAGACCGATATCCTTAAGGCGTGTCACCGCCGCCAATGCAGAATTTGTATGCAGAGTGGAAAGAACAACATGACCGGTTAAGGCGGCCTGCGCGGCAATTGTCGCCGTTTCCTTATCGCGGATCTCGCCGATCATGATAACATCCGGATCTTGCCGCAAAATGGCGCGCAGACCGTTGGCGAAGTCATAACCGATTTCCGGCTTCACCTGTATTTGCGTGATCCCGGAAATGTCATATTCCACTGGGTCTTCAATGGTGATAATTTTGCGATGGCCGTCATTGATATGCTCCAGCCCGCGATAAAGGGTTGTGGACTTCCCGGAACCTGTCGGCCCCGTCACTAGGAAAACACCATTGGGCTGTGACAGCAATCGTTGCAAAACATCACTGGTGCGTCCGACCAGACCAAGCCCGGCAAGATCAGGCAATTCCGTCTGCTTGCGCAAGAGTCTGATAACCAGGCTCTCACCCCAGGTGCTTGGCACTGACGAAACGCGAAGATCGACTTCATTTCCAGCGAACCGCACCGTACAGCGACCGTCTTGCGGCAGTCTACGCTCGGCGATGTCCATTCCCGCGATAAGTTTGATACGGCTTGCAACAGCATCAAAACGGCCACGACCGAATTTCGCGCGCTCGTGTAGAACCCCGTCAACACGATAGCGCACCACCGCCACGGGTTCATAAGCCTCAATATGAATATCAGATGCATTTTCTCTTAATGCCCCCGTGAAGAGATTATTGACGTAGTCAATAACTGGGGCTTCTTCAGCAAGCTCTCTCAGGCGTGAGGTATCGCTAAATTCATCATCTTCATCCGAAGTCTCTTCGTCAATAAAGCGCGAAAGACAAATATCGATGGTTTGATTGTCAGCCAAATGGTACCGGAGAGACTGATGAATAGTCCCATCCCGCCCAAGCCCCGCACGCTGAAGGCCAGCCTCAACCCCTTCTCTTAGAGACGCGCAAAGAGGATCACTACTGACGATGATGACAGTTTCCTGACCAACCTCACCGTCAGGAGGCTTTTCAATCCACACTACAGCGCGATGAGCGAGGAACCAGGCTGGCGGCAAGCTCAAGCGCTCGGCGGCGGAGAGAAAGTCACGGCGATCAGCCGGCAGGCCAGCCGTCGTGATAACCGACAGTCCAAGCTGGTCCGATAAACACTGGATGAGGCTTTCTTCAGTAACTGCGCCAATTCGATGCAACGCCTGACCCAGCAGCCCGCCAATCTCTTGTTGTACGGCCAGACCCTTTGTCAGGTCTTTTTCCGACAAATGACCGCGCTCCCGGAGCATCTCGCCGATCGGTTTCGCCAAAAAAGAACTTACCTCATGGGCCGTCATATTTTAACTCATTTACCAATTCACACAGGACCGGCTTTACGGCTT